>NZ_JBNNSK010000010.1:0-210514 GCF_050277655.1 Peribacillus sp. NPDC097675
GTAGAAAGGATATCATCGATGTTAATGGAACAGATACTAGAGAGGGAAAACTTAATACAGGCATTGAAGCGTGTAGAGAGAAATAAGGGAAGCCACGGTATAGATGGAATGCCGGTTCAAAACCTGAGACCGTACCTCGTAACAGCGTGGCATAGCATAAAATCTTCTCTTTTACAGAGTACTTATCAACCGCAACCCGTCCGTCGTATCGAAATCCCGAAACCAAACGGCGGAGTTCGGTTATTGGGTATCCCTACCGTCCTAGACCGTTTCATCCAACAGGCTATTGCCCAAAGTCCAATTCTAGAGAAAACCCTCGATAATGCTTATTGGCACAATCAAGGGTTAGAAAGTCTATTTGAACGATATACAAAACTACGTCAGACTTAAACTGAACCGCCGTATACCGAACGGTACGTACGGTGGTGTGAGAGGTCGGAGGCTAGGCGCCTCCTCCTACTCGATTAGGATAACATAGGGTGATGGGTAATGAGTTAGTGGGAATTAATGAATAACTCCGTCTTTATTGTCTTGTTTGGATGCAATGATGACGACTTTACCTTCATCCAATACTTCTTCATATCGATCCGCTTCTGCTTTTGTAAGTCCAAGGTTGCTCATACGGTTACGAAGTTCGTCTCCACGTGATTTAAAGAGATTTCCAACTGTATCGAGGAAGCCTTGTTCTTTCATGCCAACATCTTCAGTGTTAGTATTTTCGGTAAGGTGCTTAGAGCGGGTCTTATCGTGAGCAAATAAATATACATCATCTTTCGTATAGCCTGTTGTAACTAACTCATCGATTTTTTCCTTAGCTTGTAAACCGTTTTCTACTACATGTACTTGATACATATAAACTCCTCCTTGAAATTTTAATGTGAGACTTTCATAAATTAGGTAAATGGAATCTTGCTTATTTCAGCTTATTAATTAGCTATAGTAGTATATAACCTTAATTGGAGCTTTCTAAACATTAATCTACGATAAGTATTAATAGGTGGTGAAACGGAACAGCTTTTGCAATCGGTAGATTGCATATTTGAAAGCCGGCAGTTTATCCTGATATTGGCTATAATCCGTAGTATATTTTCCTTCTTCATTATTCCAAAGTCGTTGGAAATAATCATCGACTTCCTGAGCGATTTCCGTTTCATTCGGTGCGTGAATTTCAATATTGGCCTCTAGATTATAGTCGTCCAGGTTTCTGGCTGTGTAATTGGCGGACCCTCCAATGACGATGGTTTCATCTTCCTTTTGAATCGTCATAAGTTTCGTATGGAATTGCTCTTTGTCGGTTTTGTACCAGCGAATGTTGATATTGTCTTCATCGAGCTTCTTAAATTCAGCTGCGACCGGGAGATTGGGAAGCCCGATTTTTTCACTGCCAAATGCATTTTGATTCGGATCTAATATCATTTGAATCTGTACATCACGCTTGGCTGCTTCGGTCAATGCCTCGACAACGTGACGATCGGCGATATAGAACATGGCCAGTTGGATTCGATCTCCCTTTTCTGTTTCCCTAATCGCTTTAAGGACATGTTTATTGATTTTACCTTCTGTCAGTAACTGAACGGAAATCGGGCCATCTTCTTCATTTGACTCTTTAACTTTAGGAAAAGTTTTCGGACCGCCCGAAAATGTCGAAGCGGCTTCTTCTGCCTTGACGAAATCACGGATGATATTTCCATCCATCTGGAAAGCGATATTGGAATGGAACCCACTCGCATCGTGTGGATTGGCAGATGAGATGATGGCTGTCTTTTCCGTAGCGACCACTTTCCGGTGATTGGCTTTAATATTCATCAAGCGAAGATAAGAGCGGGCAGTAACCTTTGGAGCACTTTTAGCCATGGGATTGACGATCCATCCTTTTCCGCTTTCGCCGAACCATTGGAAAAATGTTCTGTATACTCCAGAATAGAGTGGATTAGGATCCCGGAGCCGGTCCAAATTAGTTACGATAACTTCAATGCCATTTTGCTTCAGCCTTTCTAATTCCTTAAGTTGGTAGGCATTATAGGAGGTGTTCACTTCATCGGTGATGAACATGATCTGAAGTTCAGGTTTCTTCTCCTTCTGGGCAATCAATTTATCTGTTAAAGTCTTGCTTAATTGCGGGAACTTTACTTTTTCGTCATAAAAACTATTAAACAAAAACATATCAATCACGATAAAAGAATCAGCTTTTTCAATCGCTTGATAGATGGTCTGGAAGATTCGCTGTTCATGCTGAACGTTTCCTGTTTCATCATGATAAGAGAGGTCATAAATGAAATCGATATCCTCGACATGATGTATTGTCCCTTCGTATGATACTCCATCGGGCAGGGGTTTATAGCTGTTATAGGCGATGACAGCTATAACAAGAAGGAGCACACTTACAAGCACATAAAATCGTTTGCGTCTGAACCATTTTTTCATGGGAAGTCCTCCATCTTACTTAAATTGCTTGCTAACTATCTATATTCCCATTTTAGGGGTATATAGAAACTAAAAGAATAAAATGAGTTTGATATAATAGCTGGAAAGAGAGAAAGGGGCTAACATAAATGGCACAGCAGATTTTATCAAATGATTGGTGGCCTCTACTGGAAGAGGAATTTAACAAGCCATATTACCAGGAATTAAGGGAATTTATAGCACGAGAATATAATCAAAATTCTATTCATCCAAACCCGGAAGATATTTTCAATGCCCTTCACTCTACAGCATATGAAAAGGTGAAGGTCGTCATACTTGGTCAGGACCCTTACCATGGACCGGGACAGGCTCATGGCCTTAGCTTTTCTGTGAAACCGGATGTCCGCATTCCGCCTTCGTTGAGAAACATCTTTAAAGAACTACAAAGTGACCTGGGCTGTGAAATTCCTGACAATGGTTACTTGGGTGAGTGGGCGGATCAAGGAGTTCTTCTGCTCAATACCGTTTTGACTGTTCGTGAGGGTGAAGCTCATTCACATAGGGGCAAGGGGTGGGAGACCTTTACGAATCAAATCATCCGCCTGTTGAATGAGAGGGAGAAACCAGTTATCTTCATCCTTTGGGGAAAGCCTGCGCAAACGAAAATACCGTTAATTGATGAAAACCATCATCATATCATTACTTCGGTTCACCCGAGCCCGCTTTCTGCCAGCCGTGGGTTCTTTGGCAGTAAACCATTTTCCAAAACGAATGAAATGCTTAGGGAGATGGGGAATTCTCCAATCGATTGGAAAATATCGAACTGTAAAGGGGGCATAATAGATTGAAACGAGTAAATTGCCTGGCATGTCAGCACTTTTATGTAACTTGGGATCCTAAATTCCCGAAAGGTTGCCGAGCCTTCCAATTTAAAACATCTAATCTGCCTTCCCTTGATGTGTATCGTTCTTCGGGAGAACCTTGTTTGAAATTTGAATCCAAGCCAATGAAAAAGTAAGTTTTCTTCACCCCTAATGTTTGCTATGCTAGGGTAGGAACTTATGAAATATATGCAGATGGGGTGGTATTGTGGATATTTCATCCAAACAAGTGCTAGATAAAATGGAAGAACTCGTTTCAAAAGCTAAACAGTCTAATTCAGAGGCGAAGGTGCAAGGGTATATAATTGCCATTCAGGCACTTTGTGAAGTGATGGTGGATGAAAAGATTGAAAATAATAGAACACCAAAACCAATTGCGTTCACACAACCTGTTATATCGACCGTTGCTAATGCAGAACCGGTTAAAATGGAAGAAGCCAATGGAAATTCCTTATTTGATTTTTAAATAATAGGCAAGAGAGGCGGGGCAAAAGTGAAATTGTTTATCATCTTAGGAGCGGTGCACGCATTCCTAGCCGTAGCACTAGGAGCTTTCGGAGCACATGGACTGGAAGGGAAAATCCCAGATAAGTATTTAGAAACATGGAATACGGCTGTTGATTATCAAATGTTCCATGCGGCAGGTTTACTGGTTATCGGCTTGTTGGCAGGAAAAATATCGAGTCCACTCATTAATTGGTCGGGTTGGCTGATGTTCATAGGAATCATTATATTTTCCGGCAGTTTATTCGTCCTTAGTGTCACTCAAATTAAAGTGCTAGGTGCAATTACTCCAATCGGTGGAGTTTCGTTTTTAGTGGCATGGGTCTTGATGATCATTGCTGCTTATAAATATCTATAAAAGATTGAGCTGGCCACTCTTCAGGGTCAGCTTTTGTTTTTTAAGAAGGTTAAAGACAAACAGCCTCAAGGAATCTTGAGGCTGTTTGTCTTGCCGGAAAATTATTTCCCTTCATCATCTCGGGGAGAAGGTGGTAAGTCCGGATCCCCCACCAAAAGGATAGTCATACTCAATTTCTTCATCGAATGTAATGTAATCTAAGAATACCATTGGAATCAGATATCTTTTTCCAGTTTGCGGATCACTGATGATTAGATGGTCCCGTCCAGCCGCTTCGATAATTCCTTTGAAGATCTTTGCATTCCATTCTGTGTTGTTTTCAAAGGTTGTATACACGGTGGCTAATTTCCCTTTATTTAGCCGTAATATGTTCTCTATATAAGATTGTTCGACCGGAAGCATGCCTGGTACCTGTGGACCGGTCGTTGGCGCATTCATCGGCATAGGGATTTGCTGTTGGTTGCCGGCTGAGGTGGGCATCTGCGGCTGATATGAAGGCTGTTGTTGGTAACCTTGTTGCTGTTGGTATTGACCCTGGCCCTGCTGCTGCCTTTGGGAAGGGTCATTATTTTCATATGGATTATACGAGTTCCCTCCATAAGGATAATTACCATAAGGATTATTTTGTGACATTGCATTCCCTCCTGAAATTCTAGGTTTTCGGTTCTTGAACAAGAAAACATCCGAGTGCGTTGGATGGAAGAAACATTGCGATTTATAGCAGCCGGAATGGTACGGGTTACAATGATTATCTGAACAATACCCGGACGGCTCAAAAAACCACATTGAGTTTAACAGATACATATCGACTACATGAACCGGTAGTATTGAAGCTATATAGGACTGTGAAAAATAATGTACATCACTAAAGAAAATGTATGGGATGACTCCTGGATTTATGTCATGGCGGAGGAAATAAAAATGGGGAAATTGAAAAAAAGAAAAGCCCCCGGGATCCCGGAAGCTCATGTCTTACACGTATAAGAATGCTGGTATGTTATCTTCTGCAAGGAGGTTCCCTACGAAGAATGAGCCAAACGCAGCATAACGAGCGCTCACTTCGTCAAAACGCATTTCATAAATCAGTTTTTTGAATTGAAGGACATCTTCAGCAAATAATGTTACGCCCCATTCGTAATCGTCAAATCCGACTGAACCGGAAATGATTTGTTTTACTTTACCGGCATAGCTGCGTCCGATTAAACCATGAGAACGCATCAAGTTTTTACGTTCTTCCATAGAAAGCATATACCAGTTGTCTTCACCTTCGCGACGCTTGTCCATCGGGTAGAAACAAACATGCTTTGCCTTAGGAAGTATAGGGTAAAGTCTTGAGCGTACATGTGGGTTTTGATATGGGTCCTCACCATCGCCGCCGGCTAGATAATTGCTTAATTCGACTACAGAAACGTAGGAATAAGCAGGAATAGTATATTCGGCTAACTTCGTTTTATTGAATTCATTTTCAATGGCATTCAATTCTTCCATAGTTGGACGGGCAAACATCAGCATGAAGTCGGCTTTTTGTCCTACAATGGAATAGAGGGCATGACTGCCTTCGTTGTTACTTTGAGTCGTATTCCATTTATCCAATAAACCTTGGAACTCTGAGATGGCTAATTGGCGTTCGTCACTTGATAACGTTTTCCAAGAAGCCCAATCAATTAGACGGAAATCATGTAGGCAATACCAACCATCCAGTGTTTGTGCTGCTTCACTCATTGAAATCACTCCTATGTCTTAATAATAACTTTAATATAACATAGTTTCAGTATAAGGAAATTTCTATCGACCCGCAAATGCCTTCGTTTATCCTCACGTGTTCATGGAAAGTTCATAAGTACGGATTAAGAAGAAGACCAATGTTTCTGGAATTTACATAACGGCTAGAGTATTCTTAGAAGAAGAGACAGGAAGTTTACGAAGTGGGAAATGTAGGAATAACTAGAGTAGAAATACATTCAAGGAGGATGAGTTTATGAGCGATTTATTCGAAATTTTAGAATCCAAAATTACAGGCAATAATCTAAAAATCGTTTTTCCAGAAGGGTTGGATGGACGTATTATGGGTGCAGCCGGTAGGCTTGCTAAGGAAAAACTATTAACACCCGTATTAATTGGCGATATCGAAAAAATTCAAGAGAAAGCAAAAGATCTCAAAATTTCTCTTGATGCCATTGAAATCTATGATCCGAAAAATTACATCATGATGGATGAAATGGTTGAATCCTTTGTAGAAGTCCGAAATGGTAAAGTATCCGTAGCACAAGCCCGTGAAATCCTCTTGGATGAGAATTACTTCGGAACGATGCTCGTACACATGAAACTGGCACATGGCATGGTGAGTGGTGCAGCCCATTCTACAGCCGATACGGTGCGCCCTGCGCTGCAAATTATCAAAACAAAGCCAGGTGTTGAAAAAACATCAGGAGTCTTTATCATGGTACGTGAAGAGGAAAGGTATGTGTTTGCAGATTGTGCAATCAATATTAATCCTGATTCCCGCGATTTGGCTGAAATCGCATTGGAAAGTGCCAAGACGGCCCTGACATTCGATATTGAACCACGAGTTGCCATGCTAAGTTTTTCAACGAAGGGATCGGCCCATTCACCAGAGACGGAAAAGGTCGTTCAAGCAGTCACACTAGCAAAAGAAATGGATCCGCACCTTCTATTAGATGGGGAATTTCAATTCGATGCGGCTTTTGTGCCTTCGGTTGCCAGACAAAAGGCCCCGGATTCCCTCATTCAAGGAGATGCCAATGTCTTTATATTCCCGAGCCTTGAATCCGGTAATATTAGTTATAAGATGGTACAGCGTCTGGGTGGATTCGAAGCAGTGGGTCCAATCCTGCAAGGGCTTAACCGTCCAGTAAATGATCTTTCCCGTGGCTGCAGCGAAGAGGATGTATATAAATTGGCACTTATCACGGCTGCACAGGGATTCGTGGCGCAATACCAATAAATCCATGAAGTATGAGAATAGAAGGAGAAATCTATGAGTGAAACAGATTCATTATTAATGCAACAAGAATGGCGGGTAATCGACCAATCATCCATCGGGCCTCAGTTTCCCGCTCTAGAATCCTTTGCAATGGATGATACGCTTTGTGCTTCCGTTGGGTCTGGCCAATCAACGGCCGTAGCCAGAGCGTGGGTGCATCATCAAACCATCGTGCTTGGTATCCAGGATACAAAACTTCCTTTTCTCCAAGAGGGATTGGATTATCTAAGGAAGCATGATTTTAAGGTGATTGTACGGAATTCGGGCGGGTTAGCCGTCGTGTTAGATGAAGGGGTTCTAAATTTGTCACTCGTTTTCCCTGAAAATGAGCGGAAAATCGAAATAAACCGTGGGTATGAAGCCATGTGGGAACTGATCAGGCTGATGTTCAGTGATTTTCCAGTCACAATCGAGGCAAAAGAAATTGTGGGATCCTATTGTCCGGGAAGTTTTGATTTAAGTATACAAGGCAAGAAGTTTGCCGGCATTTCGCAACGCAGAATCCGTAATGGTGTGGCTGTACAAATTTACATATGCGTTAATGGAAGTGGTGCAGAAAGGGCCGAACTTGTAAAAGGGTTTTATGAAGCCGCCAAAAGGCAGGTAGACACGAAATTCACATATCCCGATATCGTCCCCTCGGTAATGGCCTCCCTTTCTGAATTATTAAGTACAACGTTGAGTATCCAGGACGTGATGCTCAGGTTCCTGAAAGTACTGAAGGAGCATAGTGGAAAGATTTTTTCTGACTCCCTTTCGGCACAAGAATGGCCATTATATGAATCGTACTTAACAAGAGTGGTAGAACGTAACAATAAAGTCTTTGATTCATTGAAAGAGAGCTGACCGAAAAAAGCTGTTTCTTATGAAGAGACAGCTTTTTTTGAAATAGCTTCAAATATAGCATTCACTGAAACTGGAAAAGAAAAGTGCCATCAAATAAAAAAAGAGCCCTTTTCAGACTCTTGTTCGAGAGTTACTTATGGAATTTGGCTATTAATCATGTGGTTGACCTGTAAAAGGTCCCCGCATTATCTTTACTCAGCCATTTTCTCCAAATTTCCATTTCGGTCCATCTTAAATTTGGTTGCCGGACGCTCTTCTTCCTCTAGCAGGACTAGCTTTCTAGCGCGATTCATGATATTCATCAATGTTTCATAATCTTCCTGCATCAAACCGCTATTCTGTTCAAGATGAGTAACTTTATTTTGAAGCTCGTCATTCCGGCCTTTTAATCCTTTTATTTCCAATTTCAATCTTTCATTTTCAGTTTGCAATACGTCGGCCTGTAATAAACGGCCATTCATGGACTCTAAATAGGCGATTACCATATCCAGGCTCATTGCCGAGCTTTTGGTAGGTAAGGTTGTGTTCCTTTGTTTCAGTGGAATGGACGCTTCATCTATCGCAAATTCTTCTGCCGTTTCATAATTAGTAGACTCTATGTCTTCTGATTCAACCTCTAATTCCATCTCTTCTTCCTGTAGATGAGGGACCATAATATCTGAGATTATTGGAGAAGGCGGTGTATAGAGCAGACGTTTTTTCCCTCCCTGGTCTTTTCCCAGGATTCTTTGTCTTTGCTTTCGCTGTTTTTTTGCAAGAGAAAGCGCCTTATCATAATTATGGCGTACCACTGCATTCCAGCGAAACCCACAGGCTGCGGAGGTACGGTTCAATTTATCACCAACCTCTTCAAAAGCGTTCAGCTGCGTGCTGCCTTCGCGTACATGGCGCAGTACCGTTTCTGCTAAAAGTAAATCATCCTCTTCTGTCCAGGCATCTTGACGAACCTTCATTTCTACATACTCCCTTTCTGGTAACTTTTAAAATGATCATTATATGAATATCTTGTAACAATGATTTATAAGGTGTTCTACTAGCATTTTGGACAAAAAAAGGTTTTTTTATACAAAAAGGTTAAAAGGATACTAGTTTTTTGTGCATTTACATATTGTTTGGCCAGGTTCGGCTACCATTTACGGCATGGCAACCCTTTTTCCTTCCATACAGTCTCTTGATATTCATAGATAGAAACGGTAAAATACCTTTTAGTCACGTAAATAGAACGAAAAATACTTGCTATAGAAAGGATGGTGACCGAGGATGCCCAATGAATTCAGAGTATGTGATGATTGCCTAGCGGTAAACATTAAAACATTGATTCCCCGGCTGGAGAAGCTTGATCCTGACGCGAAAATTGAAATTGGCTGCCAATCCTATTGCGGGCCAGGCAGGAAGAAATCCTTTGCCTTTGTCAATAACCGTCCAGTTGCGGCTCCGACAGAAGACGAGTTACTAGAGAAAATAGATAAGAAGCTAAAGTAAGGCCCATGTATAGATATTCGGCAGTTTTGATACGTGAAACACGCAACTCGTCACCCAGATTCAATAAACTGTGGTGATTTTTTAATTCCGTTATTTTCTCTATTAAAAACCATATTAACTCCCGTTTTCATATAAATTGAACAGGCTTTCTAGCAAGAGCCAAGTTAGGATTTTTTATAAAGACAAGCTATAATGAAAGCAATGAGATTATGAAAATGAGGGTAGTCCATGGAATATTCTTGCGAAAAATTACAGGAAGAAAAAGTATTTAAAGACCCGGTACACCGGTATATACATGTCCGGGACCGGGTGATCTGGGATTTGATCGGAACAAAAGAATTCCAGCGTTTGCGAAGAATCAAGCAGCTAGGAACGACGTATCTTACCTTTCATGGTGCCGAACATAGTAGATTTAGCCATTCGCTTGGAGTATATGAAATTGTACGGAGAATTATTGATGATGTCTTCGAGGGAAGACCGGAATGGAACCCGGAAGAAAGGTTGCTCTCTTTATGTGCCGCTTTGCTGCATGACTTGGGCCATGGTCCATTCTCCCACTCTTTTGAAAAGGTTTTTGATTTGGATCATGAACAATTCACCCAAAAGATTATTGTCGGCCGAACGGAAGTGAATGAGATCCTTCTTAAAGTAGGACCTGATTTTCCAAAAAAAGTGGCGGAAGTCATTGCTAAAACGTATAAAGGCAAATTAGTAGTCAGCTTGATTTCTAGTCAAATTGATGCTGATAGAATGGATTATCTGCAAAGGGACGCTTACTTTACTGGAGTAAGCTACGGCCATTTTGATATGGAACGGCTTTTACGTGTGATGCGGCCGCGTGAGGAGCATGCAGTGATCAAGCAAAGTGGGATGCATGCCGTGGAAGATTACATTATGAGCCGCTACCAAATGTATTGGCAGGTTTACTTCCATCCCGTTACTCGAAGTGCAGAAGTAATTCTTACAAAGATATTGCATAGGGCAAAATCTTTGTTTGAGTCGAACTATCGCTTTGCTCAGGAACCCCGCCACTTTTATTCAATGTTCAAGGAAGACGTCACGTTGGAAGACTACTTAAAAATGGATGAATCGGTGATGCTTTACTATTTTGAGGCATGGGAAGAAGAAGAGGATCTGATTTTAAAGGATTTATGTAGTCGTTTCATGAATCGAAAACTCTTTAAATATGTAGAGTTTCATCCTTCGAATAGTCAAATGAACAAATTAATGGAATTAAGGACGCTATTTATTGAGGCAGGAATCGATCCTGATTATTATTTAGTCGTCGATTCCTCCTCTGACCTGCCCTATGATTTTTATCGTCCAGGTGAGGAGGAAGAGCGATTGCCAATCCATTTGCTGCAAACGAATGGTGAGCTTCGGGAATTGTCGCGTGAATCAGAAATAGTTGATGCCATCTCTGGAAAAAGACGAACGGATCATAAGCTATACTTCCCCGCGGATTTATTGCACGATGAATCAACTAATAAAGATATAAAAAAACAAATCCGACAGCTTTTGGAGCTGTCTATGTAAAGTGGTACATTTTGGGTGAGGAGTGACGAGCCTTGTTTAAGGATCATGCAAACATTATTAACGCCATATCGACCGCAGGTGAAATATCGGGTCGGAAAAAGCTACAAAAGATTGTGTATATCGCGAAGAAGCTATCCTTTCCTTTTCACGAAAAGTTTCAATTTCATTTCTACGGACCGTACTCAGAGGAATTGACTTTACGAATAGAAGAGCTTTGCGAAATGGGTTACTTGAATGAAGTGAAGGAAAAAAAGGCGGGCTATTATCAATACTGCTATTCCATTACGGAGGCGGGAAAGGATTTCTTGTCGATACAAGAAGTGGATATGCCTGCTCTTGACACATGTTTATTGGATATGAATGAACAAAGTGCTCGGTTTTTGGAGCTTGTTTCAACGGTGCTTTATTTTGATACGTTGGAAAAGGGAGAGGTCATTGAAAAAATCTTCACCCTGAAAAGTAAGCAAAAATATACGCTTGAAGAAATAGATGAAGCATATGCATATATAGGGGAACTACAAGTAAAAGCTAAGCCAAATTGATGGCTTAGCTTTTACCGATTATGTACCTCTTATTGGTCGCTTTTACGAACACCTGCAACGGCTAAGTGATTTTTAGTCATTTCTTCAATGAAAATGGTTACCGCTTCAGCGGGTGCTCCGGTCGTTTCCATCACCGCTGCGGTTACTTTTTCTACTAATGCTTTTTTTTGCTCTTCTGTACGGCCTTCAAGCATTTTGACTGTAACATATGGCATTGTCTGATTCCCCCATTCCTTTTAATAATTGTAGTGTTTCACATTAGGGAATTATTTGCAAGATACTGAAATCAGAGTTTTTTCACATCTTGATTTTTTCATGTATACTTACGGTAATAAACATTGGGGGAGAAGCTATTGGATCAATTAGGACAATTTTTAGCTTATAGTTTGGATAGGCTTCCTTACGTGATTGTTGCTCTGTTGATCGCGTTTACGGTTCATGAATTTTCTCATGCCTATGTGGCCTATAAATTTGGGGACCCGACGGCGAAAAATCAAGGCAGAGTCACATTGAACCCCATACAACATTTGGATCCAATTGGTACGTTGTTGATCTTGATTGTAGGATTTGGGTGGGCGAGGCCGGTCCCGGTCAACCGGTTTCACTTTAAAAACCCGAGACTGGCAGGGATACTGGTTTCCTTTGCAGGCCCGCTCAGCAATCTACTTGTAGCGGTGATAGGCTATTTAATCTGGTATGGGTTACTTGCGTCAGGTTTGGGGCCTACCAATATGCCGTTTTTCGTTGAGCCTTTCTTTACGATGCTAATCCACTTAAATATCGTCCTATTCATTTTTAATTTGATCCCTTTGCCACCACTAGATGGGTATCGCATTGTAGAGGATTTGGTAACAGTGGAAATGCGTGCGAAGATGACTCAATATGAACAATATGGATCCCTGATTTTCCTGATTTTAGTCATCACACCATTGGGTAAATATACAATCAGTCCGATTATGAATGAACTTGTACCATTTGTCCGTGACAATCTTGGTCAATATTTAAGTCTTTTGTTTTTCTAACTAACAAGTAAATGACGAAACATGAAGGGGGACATTAACATGGAAGAACAACCAAAGAAAAAGGTAGGCTTCAACATTATTAAAAACGATCCGATGAAAGGTCATGGCGGCTATGGAGCGGGTGTTTTGACACTCGATAATATTTCACCGGTCATCATTGATGTGGATGCGGGTGAAGCGGAAGTCGACATTGGTGCGATGCATGCAAGAAGTGCTGTGGAAAAAGGGATTAAGTTCTTAAAGACAAAAGAGGAAGTACCGAATGGTAAACCATATTGGCTTGTTTGGGTGACCATAGAAGCCCTGCAAAATGGTCCGTATTATGCAGGGGTGACTGCCTGTGAGATGACGGTAGACCGTTCAATCAGACGTGGGTACAAATCTTTGCCAGAACATGTTAACCGGATGGATAAATCGTTGAAACGCCATATCATCGTCGAGGATATGGATGACAAATCAAAACAAATACTTGCCGACTTCCTGAAAAATCATGATGCAGGGATGTGGGAGCGTTCATCTGATAAGCTCAAACAGTCTTTGATGGTGTGAATGTGGTTTATTGTATGAAATGTGAAGTTTAGTAAAAAAATCACTTGTAGGAAGCGAATAAAATCAGTAAACTTAGAGACAGCAGTTTAGACACTGTGGAACTAGGACAGAAAAAACCCGAAGCCATTAATGGCTTCGGGTTTTTTCGTTATCCCCAAGGTTTCAAAATCTTTTTATACCAGGGGTTAGTTTGCTTTTCTTCCTTTGGAACACTTTTTGATTTCTTTTTCTTGAGGTGCTCCTCACAGTATTCCACAGGTTCGGTTCCTTTTACATAATAAGTTAATCGGGAGACAGGGCAGGCATCTGTTGCAAGTTTGCCGCTGGATGGATTCACCTGTAAACCTACTACATTACCCGTTTCCTTAAAAGGCTTGGGAGGTTGTCCACTCAATCCTTCTTCCATATAGGAAGCCCATATCTTCTTGGCATAGCTTTTTTCAGCCGGTATTTCAATCTTCTTCCCTTGATCATAGCCAGTCCATACCCCAGCAACTAGTTGGGGTGTATAGCCGATCATCCAGCTGTCTGTAGAAGTAGATCCGGACTTTCCTGCGAAGGGGCGCGTTAATTGGGAACTGATTGTGCTGCCGGTCACCTTCGTGTAACCATTAAGAGCGTCGTCAAAAACCCCAGTAAGCATCTCTGTCATGACAAATGCTTTATCTTTATCCAAAATCTGTTCGGGTTTCTGTTTCCGTTCGAAAATCACTTCCCCTTTTCTGTCTTCTACCTTGTTAATAAAAGCGGGTTCTATTTTTTTACCGCCATTAGCTAATATGCCGTATGCATTCACCATTTCGATGGGCCTCACACCGGATGTGCCAAGCGCGAGGGAAGGGACCGCATCCATTTTCGATGTGATGCCAAAACGATGAGCCGAATCGACCAAGATCTGTTCACCGAGGAACAGGTGTGTCTTCACGGCATAAATATTATCGGATAACGCAATGGCTTGAGCCATCGTGATTTCGCCATTCGCATATTGATAATTATAGTTATGCGGTTTATAGGAAGCATGACCATCATCGAAAGTAAACGTGGTCGCCTCACTTTTTAAGGTAGTGGACGGTGTAAACCCGTTTTCAAGAGCAGAATAGTAAAGAATAGGTTTTATCGTCGAGCCCGGTTGGCGTAAGGCCTGTGTAGCTCGGTTGAACGGCGACGCTGTGTAATCTGTACCACCGACAAGTGCACGGACTTCGCCTGTTCTAGGATCCATCGCTACTAATGATGCTTGAATGCCAGCCTGCTCGGGTATGACAGTAGAAAGGGCCTTTTCCGCGATATGCTGTTGATTTTCATCAAGTGTTGTATAAACCTTTAAGCCCCCGAGCTCGATGGTCCGGTCATCTAAGTGGAGTTGAGTTTTTAACGCCTGTTTGACGGCATCTTGGAAGTAAGGCGCCATTTTTTTGGTTACGGTGCCATGTGAGCCTTTTAATGAAAGTGGTGCCTGGATGGCTTCTTCCGTATCGGCTTCTGTAATATAGTCTTTTGTTGCCATTGCATGAAGCACGACCTTTTGCCTTGATTTTGCCTTTTCCATATTGTCCAAGGGAGAATAATTGGAAGGCCCTTTTGGGATTCCGGCTAGCATACTTGCCTCGGAAAGTGTTAAGTTCTTGGCATCTTTCCCAAAATAATATTGGCTTGCGGCTTGTGCCCCATAGGCGCCATGACCATAGTAAATCGTATTTAGATAGCCTTCTAGAATTTCCTTTTTTGTATAGTTCATTTCCAGGCGTATCGTATAGAATGCCTCATTGAGTTTCCTCGACCATGTCTTATCATGGTCAAGAAAGAGGTTTCGAGCATATTGCTGGGTAATCGTACTTGCCCCTTGAACTTTGGACATGGCACGGATGTCAGCGAGAATGGCGCCGCCAATCCGTTTTATATCGAAGCCTTTATGAGTATAAAATTGGCGATCCTCTACAGCGACTGTTGCCTTGACTAGTTCGGGTGAGATTGCGTCGAGCCCAATCCAGTAGCGCTTTTGACCATTATCGGTTTCTCCAATCACATTTCCATCATGACTATAATAAAGAGTGGATTGGGGTACAACCAAAGGCGGCGGACCTAGTATTTTCGCATACATCAGTAGAGAGAGAAGCAAGACAAAGAGAATAGCGAGGCCTATAGTGGCAAGAATGATGAAGGCTCGCAGATATTTGGTTGTCTTTTTAAATCTTTCACTTGGAATGAGTTCCATGGCTTTCACCTCTCTTAAAAAAGAATCTATTACTATTATGGAAAAAAAAGATATTTTTAAACATAAGAACTGGAAATGTAATATTTATCTTGCAATTCTGGTAGATTCGTCTATAATTTTTCTAGCCAATGACTATATCGAATATGGTTAAAACAATTGGGTGACTGACTATAAGATTCAGGAAAGGAAGCGTTTATAAATGAGCATTTGGTTTACTGAAAAACAAACAGAAAATTTTGGTATTACGATGAAAGTGAATCGTACTTTACATACGGAACAAACGGAGTTTCAAAAGTTGGATATGATTGAAACAGAAGAATGGGGCAATATGCTTTTGTTAGATGATATGGTGATGACTTCACAGCGCGATGAGTTCGTATACCACGAAATGGTTGCCCATGTTCCTTTGTTTACACATCCTAATCCAGAGAATGTTTTGGTTGTAGGCGGTGGGGACGGAGGCGTTATCCGTGAAGTCCTTAAGCATCCAAGCGTCAAAAAAGCTACATTGGTAGATATCGATGGTAAGGTTATCGAATATTCCAAGAAATACTTACCTGAAATTGCAGGAATGCTTGAAGATCCACGTGTCGATGTACAAGTAGGGGATGGATTCATGCACATCGCGAAGAGTGAAAACGAATTTGACGTGATTCTTGTGGATTCCACCGAACCAGTGGGTCCTGCGGTTAACCTATTTACCAAAGGCTTTTATGCCGGCATCTCCAAGGCTTTGAAGGAAGATGGAATCTTCGTTGCTCAATCGGATAACCCTTGGTTTAAAGCCGACTTAATCCGTGACGTACAACGCGATGTGAAAGAAATATTCCCGATTACAAGCCTATATTTAGCGAATATCCCAACGTACCCAAGTGGACTATGGGCATTCACGATCGGTTCTAAAAAATATAATCCGCTTGAAGTTTCAGACGAGCGTTTCCATGAAATAGAGACAAAATATTATACAAAAGAACTTCATAAAGCAGCTTTCGTTCTGCCTAAATTTGTTCAAGACTTAGTGAAATAAGGGGGCTTGAATATGCGATTTGATGAAGCGTACTCAGGTAATGTATTCATTAAAAGCCATCCGGATTTCGAGGAATCCGAGGCGGTGCTTTATGGTATGCCAATGGATTGGACAGTTAGCTTTCGTCCAGGTTCCCGTTTTGGCCCAACCAGAATTCGTGAAGTATCTATTGGGCTGGAAGAGTTCAGTCCATATTTAGATCGTGAATTGGAAGAAGTGAAATTCTATGATGCTGGGGATATCCCGTTGCCTTTCGGTAATCCGCAGCGCAGTATCGATATGATTGAAGAGTTTGTCGATGGTGTACTTGAAGCCGGTAAATTCCCATTGGGTATGGGTGGGGAACACCTTGTCACATGGCCTGTCATTAAGGCCATGTTCAAAAAGTATCCCGACATGGCCATCATCCATATGGATGCCCATACAGATTTACGGGAGGACTATGAAGGAGAGCCGCTTTCCCATGCTTCCATCATCCGTAAATCAGCCGAGCTCATCGGACCGAAGAATGTGTACTCATTTGGAATCCGTTCTGGGTTAAAGGAAGAGTTTCAATGGGCCAAAGAAAATGGTATGCACATCTCTAAGTTTGAAGTGCTTGAGCCTCTGAAGGAAATATTGCCACAGTTAGCCGGTCGTCCGATTTATGTGACGATCGACATCGATGTGCTTGATCCTGCGCATGCACCGGGAACGGGTACTGTCGATTGCGGAGGCATTACCTCTAAAGAGCTTTTAGCTTCCATTCATGAGATAGCCCGTTCAGAAGTGAATGTAGTTGGCTGTGATTTAGTTGAAGTCGCTCCGATTTATGATCCATCCGAGCAAACAGCGAATACGGCAAGCAAGCTGATTCGTGAAATGATTCTTGGTTGGGTACAAAAGGGGTAATCTTAAAAGAGAAGGCTGTTCCTGCGATAGTAGTGGGAATGGTCTTTTTTTGTCTGTTCGAAAGCTTGTACATTCATCATCACCTTCTTTTCTTCAACTAAAAGCTGGTCTTGCGTTACATCTAAATGCATTGCATACTAAGACTTGATAAGAAACTTTATTTTCCGCTCCAAGTTGAAACTTCATTGAAGAATATTTATACTTATAAAGTTAAGAACGAGATGATGAAGGAAGTGTAGCTTTGACTCTTCATGATATAGATAAGCAGAATGTTAAAGTGACATTGCAGACAAAAATCAAGCATGGTTCTGAAATGGAAACGTATGAGCTTGTCACTTTTGGTACAAGGATGTATAAAGGGTCCGATTTGTATTTGCAATATGCAGAGGAAAATGAAGCCGGTAAAACGCAGACGACCATCAAGCATAAACCGAACGAAACGATTCTGCTTAGGAATGGTGCCACTAAAATGCGACAACTTTTCCGCTTGCAGGAAGCGACAAATGGACATTATGAAAGTATATATGGCAGGCTGGGGCTATTGACGACGACGAAAAAGATCCAGCATGAATGGAATGAACAGGATAAGGAAGGGAAACTGGTCCTTCGCTATACACTACATATGCAGGGAAGCGAACCCGGGCAATATGAGATGACGATTTCCTACAAGGAGGAAGCATAGAACATGAATATAGTAAATGAGGTACAGGGAAAACTGAAAGAGGAAATTAAAGCTGCAGTCATAAAGGCTGGTTTGGCAACGGAAGAACAGATTCCCCAAGCGGTGCTTGAACTTCCAAAGGATAAAACACACGGAGATTATTCTACGAATATGGCGATGCAATTAACAAAAATTGCAAAGAAGGCGCCGAAAATGATTGCGGAAGCAATTATCGAAAACTTTGACCTATCCAAGGCATCAATTGAAAAAATTGAAATTGCAGGTCCGGGATTCATTAACTTCTACATGAACAACTCCTATTTGACAGAACTGGTTCCAGTCATTCTGAAAGCAGATGAAGCCTATGGGGAAAGTGATTATGGTAAAGGCGAAAAAATCCAGGTTGAGTTCGTATCCGCGAACCCGACTGGTGACCTACACCTTGGTCATGCACGTGGTGCTGCCGTTGGTGACACGTTATGTAATGTTTTATCAAAAGCAGGGTATGACGTTTCCCGTGAATATTATATCAATGACGCAGGTAACCAAATTAATAACTTGGCGATTTCAATCGAAGCACGCTACTTCCAAGCGCTTGGCCTGGATAAAGAGATGCCTGAAGACGGTTACCGTGGTGAAGACATTATCGGGATTGGTAAAACGCTTGCGAAGGAATATGGCGATAAGTATGTTAACGTCGATGAAAAAGAACGTTATGATTTCTTCCGTGAGTACGGATTGAAATGTGAAATGGAAAAGCTGAAAACGGACTTGGAAAATTTCCGTGTCGGTTTTGACGTGTGGTTCTCGGAAACGTCCCTCTATCAAAATGGGAAGATCGATGAAGCGCTAAGCGTTCTGAAGGAGAGAGGCCATGTTTATGAAGAAGACGGAGCAACTTGGTTCCGCTCAACAGAACTTGGCGATGATAAGGACCGCGTTCTTATCAAAAAGGACGGCTCTTACACATACCTGACACCGGATATTGCGTACCACCGCAATAAATTGGAGCGTGGATTCGACACTCTCATCAATATTTGGGGAGCGGATCATCATGGATATATTCCACGTATGAAAGCGGCAATTGAAGCATTAGGCTATAATCGTGAGCAGCTTGAAGTGGAAATTATCCAGCTTGTACATCTATTCAAAGATGGCGAGAAAATGAAAATGAGCAAACGTACCGGTAAAGCGGTGACAATGCGCGACTTGGTCGAAATGGTTGGCCTCGATGCAACACGTTATTTCTTTGCAATGAGAAGCGCGGACACACATATGGACTTCGATCTTGATTTAGCTGTTTCTAAATCCAATGATAACCCGGTTTATTATTCGCAATATGCTCATGCCCGTATTTCAAGCATCTTGCGTCAAGGTGTTGAACAAGGAATCAGCTATGAAGGCATTACGGATTATTCCGCTCTTTCTACGGAAAAAGAGTTCGAGTTGTTGAAGAAATTAGGGGAATTCCCACAGGCAATCGCGGAAGCTGCCGAAAAGCGCATGCCACACCGCATGACGAATTATATCTTCGACCTGGCTTCTACATTCCACAGCTTCTACAATGCGGACAAAGTATTGGATAGCGAGAAGATGGATAGAAGTAAAGCTCGTCTTGCCCTAGTGAAATCGGTTCAAATCACGTTGAGAAATGCACTGGCACTAATTGGCGTTTCTGCACCGGAAAAAATGTAAGAAAAAGCGGTCGTTCCCTTAGAACGACCGCTTTTTTACTTGATGAACACAGATCCCCCACTTATTCTTTTCACCCCGCGGATCCTCGAGATATCCTCAATCAGTTTCAACATTGCCTGGTCCTTCATTTTCGCTTCAATCATGAAGTCAACATCCTTCCCCAATTCTGTGAGTGCTTTCAGAAGCGGCATGATGAATACAATATCAATATAATCAGCATGTGAACGAAACTCACTTGCAGATTTCGGGGACGAAATATGTATTTTAGGAACCGCATTGGTGTGTTCCCAAGTGGTGAAAACACCGGTGAGCAGCTCGTTAAGCGGCTCCTCGGAGAGGTTGGCAAGATGATGATGATAATCAAAGACAAAAGGAATACATTCCTTTTTACATACATGTAAAGTCTCGGATGCTGTATAGGTTTTATCGTCATTTTCCAGGGTCATCCTTGCTTTGACATGCTCAGGTAGCGACCTGAGGTTATCATGAAAGCGGATGATCGCTGAATCTTTATCGCCATAGGCGCCGCCAATATGGATATTAAGGAAAGATTGATCTTCAATCCCCATCGCTTGAAGCATTTTATAGTGAAACTCCATATCCTTTACGGCATTTTGCGTAATACTGGGCTTAGGGCTGGTGAAAAGCGTAAATTGATTCGGGTGAAAGCTAACTCGCATATTGTTCGCTAATACCCAATCTCCCAGCTGTTTCCATTCCTTTTTAAAAGGCGTGACGAAATCCCAATTGACTTCAGGGTGGGTCGCTAACGGTACAATCGAACTGGACAAGCGGTAAAGCTCGACTTGATGGGCCGTATTGTATTGCAGGACCCTTAATGTATTCTCGATATTCTGTTTGGTAACATCCAGTAGCTTTTGCATTCCTTCTTCCTGACCAAGCGTGCTATAACGTTTGAAAGTCAGAGTCTTTGCAGGGGAAGCTTCCCATAGACAGGTCGCATTGGATACGAATCCGAATCGTATTTTCATTTTTTTCTCTCCCATCACCAGCCACTTTAAAGAAAAGGGGAGAAGATGGCAGCTAGTGATTCTTTTGCTGAACGTAAGATATTAGGGGAGGAGAGTGTCTTTTCCGCTAATGGTTTGGATTCAGCAATGTCAATTGCCAATTCTCTCTTTACATCTTCTATGCAGCTGCGGTCATATATGAAACAATTGATTTCGCTATTTAGGAATAAACTACGTTTATCAAAGTTAGCCGTACCAATATCACACATTGTATCATCGATCAATATCACTTTAGAATGGTAGAACCCTCTCTGAAACTGCATAATGGAAGCCCCGTCTTTTAATAAAACTCTAAAGTAGCGGAAGGAGGCCTCTTTAACTAGAGCATGGTCTGAGATATCCGGAACGATAACCGTCACCGAAACATTTTTTGCAAGGGCTTCCCTTAATGCTTGGAATAATGGCTCGCTCGGGATGAAATAAGGCGTACCAATAATAACTTCCTTATCAGCCTTTTGAATCAGCTGTATTAAAGTTTGTTCAAGGTCGCTTCCGTTGGTCACGATGAACTCTTGAGTTTGTAAGGCAGGAACTAATTGGGGAAAGTAGGCCGGCGCTCCCCTTAGATCTTCCCCTGTATCGTGAAACCAGTCAGTAAGGAACACTTCCTGCAGGTCTTTTACGCCTTCCCCCGTCACTTTTAGATGGTAATCTCGCCAAGGATTCAACTTTTCCCCTTGATTAATATACTCTTTACCAACATTAAAACCGCCCAGATACCCAATCCGACCATCGATCACGGTTATTTTCCTGTGATTTCTTTTTTGTGTGGAATAGAACAGGAAAGGAAGCTTTATCTTAAAGCTAAACGAAAAATGAACCTTGCTTCTTTTTAACTCTTGAACGGACTGTCGGGACATTTTTTTCCCGCCAATCAAATCGACCAACAGCCTCACTTCTACTCCCGATTCTGCCTTTCTTTGCAATAATTTTAAAAAGTCTCTGCTAAATTGATCATCTTTAACGATATAAAAAAGAATATGAATGGAATGCTGGGCCAGTTCGATTTCTTTCAGTAAATCTTCAAATAGAATTTTTCCTGATGTAATGACGGTCAACTTGCTTTTACGAGGTGGAAAGGTAATGTTCGTTGCCTTCTTTAAATGCTGTTTATATCCTAATTTGAAGTCAATCCAACACCAAGTGAGGATCAATATCATTATAGAAAATAACGTAACGACAACTTTCAACATGATCCCCCCTTTATGGTTTAAATTAGTTTGACTCAAATCTTGTGTTTGTAACCATGTATTAAAGAATAAGAGAAAATGATTTTTTTATCCAAATGAAGAAGGTTAATTGACGGAATTGTCGAACTTTACTGTTAAGTGTAGAAAAATAACAATATTTACAAAAAAAAGTTGACTGAATGCTCATTCATTATATAATGGAGATAATAAAAATTCAGAAAATGCCATTTATTCTATAATTTAAAAGTTATGGAGGAGGCGTTTTTACTTAATTCGCAATTTTATAAAAGGGGGAACGCATGCAATGGAAATGAATGGCCTACTATGGATTAACTTAATTGCATTTTTACTTGTAACCGCTTACGCCGCTGGATTATTTGTCTATTTGATAAGAACTCGAATGGCCTATATAAAGCTTGGTAAAAAAGTGGAATTCGATAATCGTGTGAAAGAACGCCTGGTGAAAATAGGGGTGTATGTATTTGGGCAAAAGAAGCTTTTTAAAGATAAAAAGAGTGGGATCATTCATTCCATGTTATTTTATGGTTTCATTTTAGTTCAATTTGGAGCCATCGACTTTTTTATTAAAGGGTTAAAACCAGGATGGCATTTGCCATTCGGTCCCGTGTACCCGGCGTTCACTTTCTTTCAGGAAATCGTGACGCTTACCGTCCTTGTGGCGATATTGTGGGCCGCATACCGTCGTTATGTAGAGAAGCTTGTGCGATTGAAAAGAGATTTTAAAGCAGGACTAGTCGTCATTTTCATTACGGGAATCATGGTTACCGTATTGACGGGGAATGGAATGGGGATGATCTGGCACGGTCATGATGCAACGTGGTCAGAACCAGTAGCATCCAGCATAGCGTTTTTATTCAACTGGATGGGGCCGACCGCAGCGACTGTCGTGTTCTACGTAGCCTGGTGGCTGCATTTGATCATCATATTATCGTTCCTTGTCTATATCCCGCAATCCAAGCACGCTCATTTAATTGCTGGACCCGTTAATGTCTTCCTGAATCGATTGGATAACCCGGGTAAGCTGAAGCCTGTCGATTTAGAGGAAGAGATCTTGGATAAAGAAGGAAATCAATATTATGGCGCCAAATATATCGAAGATTTAACGCAATATCAAATGATTGACCTATATGCATGCGTAGAGTGCGGTCGATGTACGAATATGTGCCCGGCAACGGGTACAGGAAAAATGTTGTCGCCGATGGATATCATCATCAAGATGCGCGATCACTTAACGAATACAGGAGCAGCCGTTACGACTAAGCAACCTTGGGTTCCGTCTTTCGTATTCGGAAATACAAAGGGCAACCAAATCGCTTTAGCGAGTGCGGGGCAGGGCGCGCAGGAGTCCGCAGCTGCAACCGAGGCCTATAGCGCAAGTCTTATTGGGGAAGTCATCACGGAAGAAGAACTATGGGCATGTACAACATGCCGGAACTGCGAGGATCAATGTCCGGTCATGAATGAGCATGTTGATAAAATCATTGATATGCGCCGTTACTTGGTGCTGACGGAAGGCCGTTTGGATCCCGATGCTCAACGTGCGATGACAAACATTGAACGACAAGGAAATCCTTGGGGATTGAACCGTAAAGAAAGAGAAGACTGGATAGGTTTACGTGAAGATGTTGTCATCCCTACCGTCAAAGAAATGAAAAAAGCAGATGAAGAATTCGAATATTTATTCTGGGTAGGTTCGATGGGATCATATGATAATCGAAGCCAAAAAATCGCCCTTTCTTTTGCTAAATTACTGAATGAAGCTGGCGTCAAATTTGCCATCTTAGGAAATAAGGAGAAGAACTCGGGCGATACGCCTCGCCGTCTTGGAAATGAATTTGTTTTCCAAGAGCTGGCCATGAAAAACATCGAGGAATTCCAGAAAAATGATATCCAAAAAATCGTGACGATTGATCCGCATGCCTATAATATTTTCAAAAATGAGTATCCGGATTTTGGACTGGAAGCGGAAGTTTACCATCACACTGAACTACTAGCCAAGCTTGTCGGCGAAGGCAGGCTGGTGCCGCAGTATCCAGTCAATGAAACGATTACTTTCCATGATTCCTGTTATTTGGGAAGATACAACGACGTATACAGCCCTCCACGTGAAATCTTGCAGTCTATTGAAGGCGTCAAACTTGTCGAGATGGAACGTAACCGTGAGAAAGGAATGTGCTGTGGAGCTGGGGGCGGCTTGATGTGGATGGAAGAGGAAACGGGTAACCGCATTAACGTTTCCCGTACGGAACAAGCTCTAGCGGTAAACCCAACTGTTATTAGCTCAGGTTGCCCATACTGCTTGACGATGTTGTCGGACGGGACGAAGGCAAAAGAAGTGGAAGAAAACGTAAAAACGTACGATGTAGCTGAATTACTCGAGAAGGCGGTTATTGGCGACAATAAGCCAGTAGCTTCTTAAGTTAAATTAAATTGCCTGCTTCTATTAAATGAATATATGAAATATATTCACTAGAAGCAGGCAATTTTCATTTAGATAAACTAAATATTTATATTTTTGTAAAAATTATGTAAAATAAGTTTAAAGCGCTTTCAAAAAAATTTACCATGGCATCGAGCGAGCGTTCAATCAATTTACCCGAGGAGGATATGAATCATGACGAAAACAGTGATTATTAGCGGTGTGAGAACACCTTTTGGTAAGTTCGGCGGAGGTCTTAGCAGCTTGACTGCTTCACAACTTGGTGGAATAGCCATCAAAGAAGCAGTTCAACGGGCAGGGATTGATGGAAGCAAGGTTGGCGAGGTCATAATGGGGAACGTGCTTCAAGCAGGGCAAGGCCAAATTCCTTCTCGCCAAGCAGCTCGCAACGCTGGATTACCTTGGGAAGTGAAAACCGAAACAATAAATAAAGTGTGTGCTTCAGGTCTTAGAAGCGTGACATTGGCTGATCAAATTATTCGTTTAGGAGAGGAAGACATCATCGTTGCCGGAGGGATGGAATCGATGAGTAACGCTCCCTACATCCTCCCAAAAGCAAGGTGGGGACTTCGGATGGGAGATGGTCAGCTGAAGGATACAATGATCTCGGATGGGCTTAGCTGTAGCTTTACAGGCGTGCATATGGGGACGTATGGAAACAGCACGGCCGAGGAACTAGAGCTTACTCGTGATGAGCAGGATAGCTGGGCCTATGAAAGTCACCAAAAAGCCATCAAGGCAATCGGAGCTGGAATTCTTGCTGAAGAAATCATTGCCGTAGAGGCCCCGGTAAGAAAAGGCGAGCCCATGATGATTGAGCACGATGAAGGGCCGAGAAAAGATACATCAGCCGAGAAACTAGCCAAATTAGGTCCGGCTTTTAATAATGAAGGAACGATTACGGCTGGGAATGCACCAGGTGTAAACGATGGAGCAGGGGCACTTGTCTTAATGAGTGAAGAGCGTGCAGAAAAAGAGGGGAAGACGCCATTTGCCTATATTTTGGGTCATGCAGAAGTGGCAGTTGAAGCCAAGGATTTCCCCAAAACGCCTGGTTTAGTCATCAATGAAATCTTAAAAAAGACAGGTAAATCAATAGAAGACATAGATTTGTTTGAAATCAATGAGGCCTTTGCTGCTGTGGCTCTAGCTAGTGGGAAAATTGCCAATGTCAATCCGGAAAAGGTCAATGTCAATGGTGGTGCCGTAGCATTGGGACATCCAATCGGGGCTAGTGGTGCCCGCATTATCATAACGCTTATGCATGAACTGAGACGTCGCGGCGGCGGATTGGGCATTGCGGCGATCTGTAGTGGCGGAGGTCAGGGAGATGCCATTTTAATAGAGGTGCCAAAGCAGGAAAACTAAAGAGCTAGATTACGAAGGAGGGGTTTTCATGGACATTCAAAAGGTGATGGTCATTGGTGCAGGACAAATGGGATCTGGCATTGCCCAAGTATGCGCAATGAGCGGATATGATGTTCTATTACATGATTTGAAAGAAGAATACGTAGAAAAGGGATTAGGGACGATAACGAAGAATCTTTCCCGACAAGTTGAAAAAGGGAAAATGGCTGCTGAGGATAAAGAGGCAACGTTATCCCGGTTGACTTGTTCGACGAACCTGAACAATGCAAAAGATGTAGATTTGGTCATTGAAGCGGCCATTGAAAATATGGAAATCAAAACGAAGCTATTTGCAGAATTGGATGAAATCGTTCCGAAACATGTAATACTTGCGACGAATACTTCATCACTTCCGATTACGGAAATAGCCGCTGCGACAAAAAGACCGGAAAAAGTAATCGGGATGCATTTTATGAATCCGGTTCCGGTCATGAAGTTAGTCGAGATTATCCGTGGACTTGCAACAGCTGACGAAGTGTATGAAGAAATCGAAGAGATGGCAAAATCCTTAAGCAAGGTCCCGGTCGAAGTGAACGATTTCCCGGGATTCGTTGCGAATCGGATACTGATGCCAATGATCAATGAGGCTGTCTATACCCTTTACGAGGGTGTTGCTACCAAAGAATCAATTGATGACGTAATGAAGTTGGGCATGAACCATCCCATGGGACCGCTCACACTGGCGGACTTCATTGGTCTGGATACATGTTTATACATAATGGAAACCCTTCATGAGGGGCTCGGCGACGATAAATACCGTCCATGTCCATTATTGAGGAAGTATGTAAAAGCAGGTTGGCTTGGTAAGAAATCAGGACGTGGGTTTTATGAGTATAGCTAGTTCAATAGAGCAAAGGCATCTAGGAGGATTGATGGGGATGGATTTCCGATTTACTGTAGAGCAGGAAATGATGCGGAAAATGGTCAGGGATTTTGCCGAGAAAGAGATAGAGCCTCATATAGAGTCGATGGAACAAGGGGAATTTCCGAAAGAGGTGCTCCGTAAAATGGGCGAACTTGGACTGATGGGAATTCCAATCCCAGAGCAATATGGCGGCTCGGGCATGGATTTTATATCTTATATCATTGCCATCAATGAAATTTCTAAAGTAAGTCCGACACTTGGCGTTATCCTTTCCGTCCACACTTCCGTTGGTACGAACCCCATCGTTTACTTTGGTACGGAAGAACAGAAACAAAAATACGTGCCCAAGCTTGCCACAGGAGAATACTTAGGTGCTTTCTGCTTAACGGAACAAAGTTCAGGTTCTGATGCTGCGAGTTTAAAATCAAAAGCAGTCAAGGAAGGCGATATGTATCGACTAAATGGTTCAAAGGTGTTCATTACAAATGGTGCTGAGGCAGATGTATACATCGTCTTCGCTTCCACCGATCCGACTATGGAAAGCAGGGGAATTTCTGCTTTTATCGTAGAAAAGGGTACACCTGGTCTCATCTTCGGAAAGAATGAACGGAAAATGGGACTCCATGGCTCTAGTACTGTACAGGTAACATTTGAAGACATGCGAATACCAGCTGCGAATCTTCTTGGCAGTGAGGGTGAAGGGTTCAAAATCGCAATGGCCAACTTGAATGTCGGGAGGATAGGCATTGCAGCCCAGGCGCTAGGTATCGCTGAAGGCGCAATGAAACATGCTGTCGATTATGCAAAGAGCAGGGTTCAATTCGGAAAGCCGATTGCCATGCAACAGGGAATCGGGTTCAAAATTGCGGAAATGGCGACCAATATTGAAGCTTCCAGGCTATTAGTCTATCAAGCGGCGTATCTACAATCCCTTGGGGCACCATGCAGTAAGGAAGTATCAATGGCCAAATTGTTAGCTTCGAAGACGGCCGTTGAAGTGACAACAGAAGCCATCCAGGTATACGGCGGGTATGGCTATACAACAGAATATCCGGTTGAACGCTATTTCCGGGATGCAAAGGTAACCGAAATTTATGAAGGAACCAGTGAAATACAGAGAATAGTCATTAGCAAACATCTCTAAAACCAAGAAGATGGGGGACATGGATATGCAATTCAAATTGACAGAAGAACATGAAATGATCAGGAAAATGGTACGTGATTTCGCTGAAAATGAAGTGGCTCCGACAGCAGCGGAAAGAGATGAAGAAGAACGGTTTGACCGTAAAATCTTCGATAAAATGGCTGAACTTGGATTGACGGGTATTCCATGGCCAGAAGAATACGGAGGTATTGGAAGTGATTATCTCGCGTATTGCATCGCAATAGAAGAACTTTCCCGTGTCTGTGCTTCTACAGGCGTCACACTATCGGCCCATACATCCCTTGCCGGTTGGCCCATTTACAAATTTGGTTCAGAAGAGCAGAAGCAAAAATACCTTCGCCCGATGGCTCAAGGCGAAAAAATCGGTGCCTATGGTTTGACGGAACCAAGCTCAGGATCTGATGCAGGTGGGATGAGAACGACTGCAAAGCTTTTAGGAGATGAATACATCATCAATGGTTCGAAAATCTTCATTACCAATGGTGGCATAGCGGATACGTATGTGGTCTTTGCATTGACAGACCCGGAATCCAAACAAAAAGGAACAAGTGCCTTCATTGTTGAAAAGGACTTCCCTGGCTTCAGTGTAGGCAAAAAAGAGAAAAAGCTTGGAATCCGTTCTTCGCCGACAACTGAAATCATTTTTGATGAATGCCGTGTACCAAAGGAAAATCTTCTGGGGAATGAAGGAGAGGGCTTCAAGATAGCGATGATGACTCTTGATGGCGGAAGGAACGGAATCGCGGCTCAAGCTGTTGGCATTGCTCAAGGAGCCTTGGATGCAGCAGTTGATTATGCTAAAGAACGTGTCCAGTTTGGAAAGCCCATTTCTGCACAGCAAGGAATCGGTTTTAAATTAGCGGATATGGCGACAGGTGTAGAGGCTGCGAGGCTCTTAACGTATCAAGCGGCTTGGTTGGAGTCGGTTGGCCTCCCGTACGGGAAAGAATCCGCTATGTCGAAACTTTTTGCCGGGGACACGGCCATGAAAGTGACGACGGAGGCTGTTCAAGTGTTTGGTGGATATGGATATACGAAAGATTATCCTGTTGAACGTTTTATGCGCGATGCGAAAATCACGCAAATTTATGAGGGAACACAAGAAATCCAAAAGCTGGTCATCTCAAGGATGGTTACTAAATAGCCTGTAAACTAGGTTTTCCGGTGAGGCCTCCTGCCTTCCGGAATACCTTTTCATTTTTCTGAAAGGTTGCCGGATGAACGGTGGTGACCTTATAAAAGGGGGTAGGAAATGGAAAAAAGAGAAGTTCTTGCGTCTGTAAAGGATGAGAGATTGGTAGAGAAAAGGCGTAAGCAAATGATTAAGGGTGCAGTGAATCTATTTAAAGAGAAAGGGTTTCACCGGACGACGACGAGGGAGATTGCAAAAGCATCCGGCTTTAGCATTGGTACCTTATACGAATATATTCGCACGAAGGAAGATATTTTATATCTCGTCTGTGATTATATTTATGATGAAGTCCGGGAAAAACTTCAGCGGGAAATCGAACAGAGTGATGGGACACTAGAAAGTCTAAAACTGACGATCGGCTATTTTTATCAGGTGATGGATGAGATGCAGGATGAGGTATTGGTCATGTATCAAGAAGTGAAAGCATTGACAAAGGATGCCCTACCTTATGTTTTAAACAAGGAAATAGAAATGGTTGGCATGTTTGAAAGAGTCATAACCAATTGTGTCAAAAACGGGGAGCTGCACTTGACGAAGAAACAGATCAGTCTTGTCTCCCATAATATTTTTGTTCAGGGACAGATGTGGAGTTTTAGAAGATGGGCCTTGCATAAAAGATTTACGCTTCAAGAGTATGTTGACATCCAAACAGCATTATTGACCCAAAGTGTATATAAGGAGGAGTCAAATGAGTACAGTTGAAGTGTATCAACCTAAAAATCATATTCGGTTCGTAACGGCTTCGAGTTTGTTTGATGGCCATGATGCATCCATTAACATTATGAGAAGGATTCTTCAAGCAAGTGGGGCGGAAGTCATTCATTTAGGACATAACCGCTCGGTCGAAGAAATCGTGAACGCGGCAATTCAAGAGGATGTCCAAGGCATAGCGATGTCATCTTACCAAGGTGGACATGTGGAATATTTTAAGTATATGTATGATTTGTTGAAAGAAAAGGGAGCTCAGCACATTCGAATCTTTGCTGGCGGCGGCGGTGTCATCCTGCCAAGGGAAGTTCAGGAGCTCCATGAGTATGGGATTGCTCGTATCTTCTCTCCTGATGAAGGCCGCGAGTACGGCCTTCAGGGCATGATCAATGTTTTGATGGCAGAATGTGATTTTTCGACGGTCAAGTCATCCCTACAGGAACGCTTTGATGAATTGATTGCAGGAGAAACGAGTGCCATCGCTCAATATATCACCTTTGCGGAAAATAGGCTCGAGGCCACACATGAATCGGCGGCAGCGGTAGAAAGCCTCTTTGAGCAGATCAAGACATCGGAAAAACAGGTGCCGGTTCTCGGCATTACAGGTACGGGGGGAGCAGGGAAAAGCTCTTTGACCGATGAGTTGATCCGTCGATTTATAAATGAGGTCCCGGAAAAGAAAGTGGCCATCCTCTCTGTCGATCCGACAAAACAAAAAACCGGCGGTGCGTTACTTGGTGACCGAATCAGGATGAATGCCATCTTTTCCAATCGCGTCTATATGCGAAGCTTAGCGACACGCCATTCAAAAAGTGAGCTCTCACTAGCCATTCAGGATGCCATTTCGGTGGTGAAGGCTGCTGGGTTCGACTTAATCGTCGTAGAAACGAGCGGAATCGGTCAGGGAGACGCGGAAATTACTGAAATTTGCGATGTATCCATGTATGTCATGACAAGTGAATTTGGTGCCCCTTCACAGCTTGAAAAAATAGACATGATCGATTATGCCGATTTGATTGTCATAAATAAATATGAGCGCAAAGGGTCCGAGGACGCTAAAAATCAAGTTCAGAAGCAGTACCAAAGAAGCCATACGTTATTCGATCAAGAAACTTCTGAAATGCCTGTTTATGGTACCATCGCTTCCCAATTCAATGACCCGGGTACGAATGCTTTATTTGCTGTTCTTTTAGAAAAGTTAAATGAAAAGGCCGGAACAAATTGGAGCACGACTTTTACGAAAGAAGCGGAAGTCTATAAGCAAAATGTCATCATCCCAACTGATCGACGCTACTATTTGCGTGAAATCAGTGAGACGGTCCGCCATTACCATAAACGGGCTGGCGAACAAGTTAAACTAGCGAGAAGATTGTTTCAGTTGGAAGGAGCAATTGGGGCAGTCAAAGAGAATGGTTGTGATGACGCTGTTGTGGAATCCCTAGAGTTGTCGAAGAAAGAAACCGTTTCCAAACTTTCTGCAGAAACAAAAAACATTCTGGCCGGTTGGAACGAGTTAAAAGAGAAATATTCAGCCACACAGCTTGTAACGAAAATCCGTGATAAAGAAATCATTACGAACTTAAAAACGAAAAGCTTATCCGGGTTAATGATTCCCCGGGTATCTCTTCCGAAATATGAGGACTATGGAGAGATCGTAGGCTGGGTCTACCGAGAAAATGTTCCTGGCCACTTTCCATATACAGCTGGAGTCTTTCCGTTCAAACGGGAGGGAGAAGACCCTAAGCGGCAGTTTGCAGGGGAAGGGTCGCCGGACAGAACAAACCGACGTTTTCATTATTTATCCAAAGATGATGATGCCAAACGTCTCAGTACCGCTTTTGATTCGGTTACGTTATATGGAGAAGACCCTGATCACAGGCCTGATATCTACGGGAAGGTGGGAGAGAGCGGCGTCAGCATTTGTACGTTGGACGATATGAGAAAATTGTATGCTGGCTTTGACTTATGCGCCCCATCCACCTCTGTCTCCATGACGATTAATGGACCGGCGCCGATTATCTTGGCTATGTATATGAATACAGCCATCGAACAGCAGGTTCGTCTGAAAGAAGAAGAGTTAGGACGATCGCTTACACAAGAAGAATATGAACAAGTACAGGATTACACCCTACAAACGGTCCGAGGAACAGTTCAAGCCGATATTCTTAAAGAAGATCAAGGGCAAAATACGTGCATTTTCTCTACGGAATTCGCTTTACGGCTGATGGGGGACATCCAAGCCTATTTTATAGATAAAAAGGTCCGGAATTATTACTCGGTTTCTATTTCCGGCTATCATATCGCAGAAGCGGGTGCTAATCCCATTTCACAACTAGCCTTTACTTTGGCGAACGGATTTACGTATGTCGAGTATTATTTAAGTCGTGGCATGGACATTAACGATTTCGCCCCGAACCTGTCATTTTTCTTCTCCAATGGCCTCGACCCGGAATATACCGTTATTGGGCGGGTCGCAAGACGAATATGGGCAACGGTCATGCGTGATAAGTATGGGGCCAATGAGCGCAGCCAGAAGTTGAAGTATCATATTCAGACATCGGGACGTTCCCTTCATGCACAAGAAATTGACTTTAATGATATACGAACAACGTTACAGGCTCTAATGGCACTACAAGACAATTGCAACTCCCTTCATACAAATGCATACGACGAGGCCATCACAACGCCTACAGAGGAGTCTGTACGCCGTGCCATGGCGATACAGATGATCATCACGAAAGAACATGGGTTATCAAAAAATGAAAATCCGATGCAAGGTGCCTTCATTATCGAAGAATTGACCGATCTAGTAGAGGAAGCGGTATTGAGGGAGTTTGATAGCATTAACGATAGAGGCGGTGTACTGGGGGCCATGGAAACTCAGTATCAGCGAGGGAAGATCCAGGATGAATCCATGCATTATGAAATGAAAAAACATACGGGGGAACTGCCGATCATTGGGGTGAATACGTATTTGAATCCTACCCCCCCTACAGAAGAAGCGGTGAACAGCATGGAAGTTGCCAGGGCGACAAAAGAAGAAAAAGAAGGACAAATCACGAACCTACGCGCTTTTCAGGAAAAAAACAAAGCAAATATTGATGAAGCACTGAAGCGGTTAAAGGACGCTGCTATGAATGGGCAAAACATATTTGCTGAATTGATGACATGTGTGCAAGTGGCGAGTTTGGGTCAGATAACAGGCGCCTTATATGAGGTTGGCGGGCAATATCGTAGAAATATGTAAGAAAGAAGGGGTATCCAGAATTTTAGGATGCTCCTTTTTCTAACACGTTTTTAGTGATTTTTTGAGCAAAATAAAAAATTCACCTTATAAATATTTTGAATAGGGGCAAAGATGATGATTCAGACCTTATTTAGGTCGATAAGGTGAATGTAGGACATCATAGGGTGTTATACGCTCTTTGTTGGTTCGTAACTCAGGTTGGTTCCTCTTTTTTCAACGAATTTATGGTTCTTTCCCTCTAGTGCATTTCGTCTGAGATGATTGATAGAATAGAGGAAATTCATTTCGAAATAGATTTTAGTTTATTCGTACAGTAGGGAAAATCTGTGAAAGTATCAGATAGAACTAGCATAAACCCATTTAGATTGTTTATAATGGATTATATGTCTAGCAGGAATTGTCGTTATTTTATCGAAATACTGTTTTAGATTATTTTTTTATGTGAAAAAACATGAGTCATCGTGTTTGAATAGAGAAGGGAAGTGCGGAATTTGAGTTTGAAAAAGTACTCGAAAGAGCAAATAATGGAAATGTCCTTAATAGAAATCGCATATGAAATATTGGTTGAAAAAAACGAACCAATTCTATTTAAAGACTTAATGAGTGAAATAGCTACACTTCAGCATTTATCTAAAGCAGAAGTGACAAAAAGAATTGCCCAGTTCTATACGGACATGAATGTAGATGGCCGTTTTACTTCACTTGGAGAAAATCGTTGGGGATTGAAAACTTGGTACCCAGTTGACCAAATTGAAGAAGAAGTCGTGCATGTTGTAAAAGTGAAGAAGAAAAAGAAAGCGAAAAAAGCCGCTGTGGTCGTTGACGACTTCGATGAAATTGAAGAGGAAGATCTTGATTTCGAAGAAGATATTGATGATTTGGATGAAGATGACGATGATGACGACGATGATGAAATCCTAGGCGGAGCAGTTATCGACGAAGTACTTTTAGAAGATGACGTTGACGATGATGACGACTTAGAAGAAGAAATTATTGAAGATGAAGTGTTCGAAATTGATGAAGATGAAGACGAAGATGAAGACGAAGATGATAAAGAGAAATAAGTATTCGCCCCTTGACTTTTTAAGGCGAAATTTGTAGAATCATTTTTGGGCTCCTTAAAAAAGGACACAATCTTAAAATTATATCGCTCCCTTACTTTTTTGTAAGAGGAGCGTTTTTGTTTTTGATGATGGAATGTTAAAATGACATCATTTTTTTATTTTTACAATGAATACTCGTAAAATGGTAAAAACTATAGATAAGTAAAAGTTAATGTTATTTACGGGAATTTTACTAAGGGGCATCCAGGCATACCCCTCTTACAAGCTCTTTTCTTCTAAGAGATAAGAGTGTAAGACCTGGTTTGTTCGTTTATATTTTCCAGAAAAGGCAGAAGGTCCATGAAATGCTGGTCTGGATTTGATTGGAAAAGCAAGAGAACGGCAGTTAACGAAAACATTCTAGGAGGATATGAGATGACAAAATATATTTTTGTAACGGGTGGAGTAGTTTCCTCTTTGGGAAAAGGGATAACGGCGGCTTCTCTAGGAAGACTTTTAAAAAATAGAGGGTTAAATGTAACAATCCAAAAATTCGACCCTTATATCAATTTAGATCCAGGGACAATGAGTCCTTACCAACATGGTGAAGTATTCGTAACCGATGATGGCGCAGAAACGGATTTGGATCTTGGTCATTATGAGCGTTTTATTGATATCAATCTTGGTAAACACAGCAATGTGACAACAGGTAAAATTTATTCCACTGTTCTAAGAAAAGAACGCCGTGGAGACTACTTGGGTGGAACTGTTCAAGTTATCCCGCATATTACTAATGAAATCAAAGAACGGGTTTTCCGTTCCGGAAATGAAACGAATGCAGATATCGTGATTACTGAAATCGGTGGAACGGTCGGAGATATCGAGTCTCTTCCATTCCTTGAAGCTATCCGTCAGATTAAGAGTGATATCGGAATCAATAATGTTATGTATATTCACTGTACACTTGTTCCTTACATCAAAGCTGCCGGTGAAATGAAAACAAAACCAACGCAACATAGTGTAAAGGAATTGCGTAGCCTTGGTATACAACCAAATATCATTGTAGCCCGTACTGAAAGACCTATTTCACAAGATATGAAGGATAAAATTGCGTTATTCTGTGATATTGATAAGAACTCAGTGATTGAGTGCCTTGATGCGGATACACTTTATTCGATTCCTCTTGCCCTTCAAGCGCAAAACATGGATCAAATCGTTTGTGATCACCTGCAACTGGATTGCAAAGTGGCAGATATGGAAGACTGGAAAGAACTTGTTAAAAAAGTTACTTCTTTAACAAAGAAAACGAAAATTGCCCTTGTCGGAAAATATGTTGAATTGCAAGATGCCTACCTTTCTGTGGTAGAAGCACTGAAACATGCAGGATACGCATTTGACGCGGATGTAGAAATCGATTGGATCAATTCTGAAGATGTAACGAAAGAAAATGTTGCTGAATTGCTTAAAGATGCAGACGGAATCCTTGTTCCTGGTGGATTTGGAGACCGTGGAATCGAAGGGAAAATCGCGGCAACTGAATATGCACGTACGACTAATACGCCGTTCTTTGGTATCTGCTTAGGTATGCAATTGGCATCCATTGAATTCGCACGTAATGTACTAGGCTTAACAGAAGCACATTCTGCCGAGATCAATGCTGAAACGCCAGATCCTATCATTGACCTTCTTCCAGAGCAGAAAGATATAGAGGATTTGGGCGGCACATTACGTCTTGGACTATATCCATGTAAGCTTATCGAAGGTACGAAAGCCTATGAAGCGTATAAAGATGAAGTGGTATACGAGCGTCATCGTCATCGTTATGAATTCAACAACCATTATCGTCAAGCTATGGAAGAGGCAGGATTCATCTTCTCTGGTACAAGCCCAGATGGCCGTTTAGTGGAAATCGTAGAACTGAAGGATCACCCTTGGTTTGTGGCTTCACAATTCCATCCGGAGTTCATTTCACGTCCGAACCGTCCACAGCCATTATTCCGTGACTTCGTGGGTATGTCTTTGAAACGTCATGAAAAATAATAAGATAAAAAAACAGCCGTTTGGCTGTTTTTTTTGTGACTAAAAGTATGAATTCATTCTTCCGAATCATCTTCATATTCTTGTATGATTTCTTCAAGCGTGAATTTAATCCCATAATATGCAAAAAGGGCAGCGATGAGAGTGGGATAACCAAAACGATTTCCTGTTTCATCCGGGATTAATCCACGTTGAATACGTAAATCAATATGGACATCCGCGAGTTCCACAAGTGTCGCTTCTTCAGACTGAACACTTGTAGAAACGGCAACAAACGGTATATCCAACTGCTGAAGTCTGTTCGCAAGCTTAATGGCTTTCGAATCATTTGAATGACGGCTGAATAAAAGAAACCGATCTTCCCGGGATATGACAACCTCATCGGTGTATCGTTTAGCTTTTGGAAAGGGTTCTTCGCCATCCATGCCCTCTGCAACAACCCCTTGCATTTCACCGAATCCATGGATGTAAACAGACCCATCCCCCACCACGGCCTGAGCCAACAGGCGTCCGGCATCCTCCATTTCGAACGATTCCTTTTCCATGATTTTTTTGAATACACCACTTAACTGGGTAGAAAATATCTTCAACATATTTAGGAGCTCCTTTAAAAATAGTATCCTTATTATAAAGGACTTTTTGCTCCTTTAACAGGTTTCAAGACGTTTCAGATTATGATGGGGCAGGATGGTCAGTGAAAATAAAAAAATCTATTAACTCTTATAGCAGGAATTTTGTTACAATTATTGAATATGAACATAGAAGAAACAAACCTCTAGGAACTTTGTCATCGTGTTTTTATTACTTACCCATTTAGGGGGGAATTATACTGTTCCCTTTTCACAATACAAATAGAAGAACAGAGGTGGCTAAATGTCAGGGAAAATATTAATTGTCGATGACCAGTTTGGGATTCGGATTTTATTGAATGAGGTCTTACATAAAGCAGGATATGAAACGTTTCAAGCTGCAAATGGCATTCAAGCTTTAGAAGTTCTTAATAATGATTCACCTGATCTTGTTCTATTGGATATGAAGATTCCTGGAATGGATGGAATAGAAATTTTAAAGCGTATGAAAGCGGTCAATCCCGACATACGTGTCATAATCATGACGGCATATGGGGAGCTTGATATGATACAAGAAGCGAAAGACTTAGGTGCCATGACACATTTTGCAAAGCCTTTTGACATCGATGATATTAGAAATGCCGTGCGCGAATATCTACCTATTCAATCTAGTTGACTAGCTTTTTAAATCTTTAATTTCAATAAAAAAGCGCCACGGCAATCTTTTCTTAGGAGGTGCCGTGTTTTTTTTAGTGCGAAACTTTGATGATATGGTGAATTTGTTGCTGTTTTTTTCATGTATTGATATGCTAAACGAATAGAGATATTCTGTTTTTTACGTGTATGATGCTTTTGATTTCGGGAATATCTAGATAGAAACCATTTTAAACAAAACATTCATTATTAGGAGGAAATCACAAATGCCTTTAGTTTCCATGAAAGATATGCTGAATAAAGCTCTTGATGAAAAGTATGCAGTAGGTCAATTTAACATTAACAACTTGGAATGGACGCAAGCAATTCTAGCTGCTTCAGAAGAAGAGAAATCTCCGGTTATTCTTGGTGTTTCTGAAGGGGCTGCCCGTCATATGGGTGGATTCAAAACAACTGTGATGATGGTTCAAGGTTTGATGGAAGATATGAAAATTACAGTTCCTGTGGCTATTCACCTTGACCACGGTTCTAGCTTTGATAAGTGTAAAGAAGCTATCGAGGCTGGTTTCACTTCAGTAATGATCGATGCTTCACATCACCCAATCGAAGAGAACATTGAAACGACTAAGAAAGTTGTGGAATATGCACATGCACGTAACGTTTCGGTTGAGGCTGAAGTTGGAACAGTAGGTGGACAAGAAGACGACGTCATCGCCGATGGTGTTGTTTATGCAGACCCTAAGGAATGTGAACTTCTTGTTAAGGAAACGGATGTTGACTGCTTTGCACCAGCATTGGGATCTGTTCATGGTCCATATAAAGGAGAACCAAACCTTGGATATAAAGAAATGGAAGAGGTTCGTGATTTAACGAAAAAACCGCTTGTCCTACATGGTGGCACAGGTATTCCGACAAAAGATATCCAAAAAGCAATTTCACTTGGTACATCGAAAATTAATGTGAACACAGAAAATCAAATTGTTTTCACAAAAGCTGTTCGTGAAGTTTTAAATAGTAATGCAGAAGTATACGATCCACGCAAATTTATTGGACCTGGCCGTGAAGCAATTAAGGCAACCGTCATTGGTAAAATTCGTGAATTTGGTTCGAATAATAAAGCTTAACTAGTTAAACAAGGTACTATGCCCATCAGAGATTTTTTCTCTGATGGCAATATAGCAGTATGGCGGTATTGCTCTTCATTTTTAGAACAATTAGAATTCAGAGATGCGAGCACGCAAATTTATTACATATGGAGGAACTTATGAAATTCTTTATCGATACAGCTAATATGGAAGAAATTAAACAAGCATATGAATTAGGCGTTTTAGGAGGGGTTACGACTAACCCATCCCTTGTTGCAAGAGAAAAAGGCGTTTCTTTTCATGACCGTTTAAAAGAAATTACTAGCCTTGTTAAGGAATCTGTTTCTGCTGAAGTCATCGCACTTGATTTTGAGGGAATGATGGCAGAAGCGAAAGAACTTGTTGCGATCGCACCAAATATTACAATCAAGGTGCCGATGACACCGGATGGCTTGAAAGCTGTCGCGGCTTTAACCAAACAAGGTGTTAAAACGAACGTGACTCTTATTTTCAGTGCGAATCAAGCGTTGCTAGCGGCAAGAGCGGGAGCAACTTATGTTTCTCCATTCTTGGGACGTTTAGACGATATCGGTCAAAATGGGTTGGACTTAATCTCTGATATAGCAGATATCTTTACGATTCATGGCATTCAATCAGAAATCATTGCAGCTTCAATTCGCCATCCGATGCACATTACACAAGCTGCGCTTAATGGTGCACATATCGCAACGATTCCCTACAAAGTATTAATGCAATTATTCCATCATCCTTTGACTGATAAAGGGATTGAAGCGTTCTTGAAGGACTGGAATTCTCGTACAGAAGCATAATGAACCCTGACGCTAAGTGGCTTAACACTGCATGAACTAAATAGAGAAAGAAAAAAATTAGAAATTTTTCTCATTTTTCTACATGACTTTTCTATTTTTGTGTAAACTAAGAAACTAGAGAGTAAATGTTGTCGGATTACGCAATTTTTTCGTGGTAAATTATTACTTTTTTTGAAATACAGCTTCTTGAGTGCTTAGCGTGGAAGGGAGTTCATTATGGAAAAACTTAAAATTGCCGGTGGCTATCCTTTAAAGGGGACCATTCGAGTCAGTGGTGCAAAAAACAGTGCAGTGGCTTTAATTCCTGCAACAATTTTGGCAGATTCTCCAGTAACAATAGAAGGTTTACCGGATATTTCTGATGTAGAGATGTTAAAAGAGTTAATGGAGGAAATTGGCGGTGAGGTCGTTTTTAACGATGGAGAAATGACTGTCGACCCGAGCAAGATGATTTCTATGCCTCTGCCTAATGGAAAAGTGAAAAAGTTACGTGCTTCCTATTATTTGATGGGCGCGATGCTTGGGAAATTTAAAAAGGCTGTGATTGGACTGCCTGGAGGCTGTCATTTAGGGCCACGTCCAATTGACCAGCATATAAAAGGGTTTGAGGCGCTTGGGGCACAAGTGACGAATGAACAAGGTGCCATTTATTTAAGGGCAGACGAGCTTCGTGGTGCCCGGATCTATTTGGATGTAGTTAGTGTCGGGGCTACTATCAATATCATGCTTGCAGCCGTCTTGGCAAAAGGGCGGACCGTTATTGAAAATGCAGCAAAAGAGCCGGAGATAATTGATGTGGCTACCTTACTAACCAATATGGGAGCGAAGATCAAGGGTGCTGGAACCGATATCATCCGGATTGATGGTGTAGATAGCCTTCACGGGTGCAAACATACTATCATACCTGATCGCATAGAAGCGGGAACATTCATGATTTTAGCTGCAGCGGTTGGCGAGGGGATATTGGTTGATAACGTCATTCCTCAGCATTTAGAATCCCTGACTTCCAAATTGCGAGAGATGGGCGTCAGCATTGAAGCTGGAGATGATCAGGTGTTCGTGGCCCCTGGGCAGGAGCTGAAATCTGTGGATATCAAGACGTTGGTCTATCCAGGTTTCCCAACAGACTTGCAGCAACCTTTTACATCCCTTTTAACAAAAGCAAGCGGTTCAAGTATGGTGACTGACACGATATACGGAGCACGCTTTAAGCATATAGACGAATTACGACGCATGAATGCAAAGATAAAAGCAGAAGGCAGGACGGGCATCATTAATGGTCCGGTCCAACTTCATGGGGCAAAGGTCAAGGCAAGTGATTTGCGTGCAGGAGCTGCTTTGGTCATTGCCGGTTTAATGGCAGAAGGAATAACGGAAGTGACAGGTCTTGAACATATAGACCGTGGATATAGTCATCTTGTAGAGAAACTTTCTGGTTTAGGTGCAACGATCTGGCGTGAAGAAATGACAGAAGAAGAAGTGGAGCAGCTGAAAAGCTGATCCATTTCTTCTTGTTTCACTGTGTTACGTTATATGCTCAAATGTGCTATACTATTATATAAATAAATCATGATTGCACATTGAGGGGGAACGAGAAATGGAAAGAAGTTTGTCAATGGAGCTTGTCCGCGTAACTGAAGCGGCTGCTCTATCATCTGCGCGTTGGATGGGTAGAGGAAAGAAAGAAGAAGCGGATGACGCGGCTACAACGGCGATGCGGGATGTTTTCAATAGCATACCCATGCAAGGTACGGTCGTTATAGGTGAAGGAGAAATGGACGAAGCACCGATGCTTTATATCGGTGAGAAACTTGGTACAGGCCTTGGGCCACTAGTAGATGTAGCGGTCGATCCTTTAGAAGGAACGAATATCGTTGCATCAGGCGGATGGAATGCGTTAGCCGTCTTGGCTGTTGCCGATCAAGGGAACTTGTTGCATGCTCCTGATATGTATATGGATAAAATAGCTGTCGGTCCTGAAGCGGTAGGTCTAATTGATATCAATGCATCAGTCTTGGATAACCTAAAGGCAGTGGCCAAAGCAAAAAATAAAGATATCCAGGATGTGGTTGCTACGGTCTTGAACCGTAAACGCCATTCTAAAATCATCGAAGAACTTCGTGCAGCAGGTGCCCGAATCAAGTTGATCAACGATGGAGATGTTGCCGGTGCCATCAATACGGCCTTCGACCATACGGGTGTAGATATTTTATTCGGATCAGGTGGAGCTCCTGAGGGAGTTATTTCAGCTGTAGCTTTAAAATGTCTTGGAGGAGAAATCCAAGGTAAGCTTCTTCCTCAAAGTGAAGAAGAAGTAAAACGTTGTGGAAAAATGGGACTTGATTTAGGCAAAGTCCTAAGAATGGAAGATCTAGTACGTGGTGACGATGCAATTTTCGCTGCGACAGGCGTAACGGATGGAGAACTTCTTCGAGGTGTTCAATTTAAGGCTCACCATGGCGAAACTCAATCAGTGGTCATGCGTGCCAAGTCAGGAACAGTTCGTTTCATCGATGGAAGACATGTCCTAAAAATGAAGCCAAATGGCTTAATCGGTTAAAACTTTGTTATAAATAGCTACTCGGGAAAGCGGGCGTGTTTCCATGCACGCTTTCTCTTTTAAAAAATTAAGTTGAATAATTCATTTAAAAAAAGTAAAATAAAGCTTGTTCTACTAATGGACTTTAATCTGCCCTTTCACTCCAAACTTCAAGAAGCCTTCAAATAATTTTCTTCTTTACATGTAAAATGTATCATCCTTTCTACGAAAACTCTGGTCGGGTACATGGATTGTAGTTTCTCTTCCATTTAACAAACCAATCCTTTTTCAGTATGGGTGAAAACGTTTAATTAATAAAAGTGTGGTGTCATGATGAATTTAACGATTTCCAATTTAGAAAACATGAAACTAAAAGATCTCTATGAACATGCTCGTGAATATAAAGTATCTTATTACAGCAAGCTGTCAAAAAAAGAACTTATATTCGCAATTTTAAAAGCGCAAGCTGAGCAAGATGGTCTTCTATTCATGGAAGGTGTTTTAGAGATTATCCCTTCAGAGGGCTTTGGTTTCCTTCGTCCGATCAATTATTCTCCAAGCTCGGAGGATATCTATATTTCTGCTTCCCAAATCCGCAGATTTGATTTACGTAACGGAGATAAGGTATCAGGAAAGGTTCGTCCACCGAAAGAAAACGAACGGTATTATGGATTACTGCATGTTGAAGCCGTCAATGGTGACAATCCGGAATCCGCTAAGGAACGAGTCCATTTCCCAGGCTTAACACCATTGTATCCAAATAGGCAGATTAAATTGGAAACAACGCCGAAGAACCTGTCCACTAGAATTATGGATGTTCTTGCCCCTGTAGGCTTTGGGCAACGTGGTTTAATTGTGGCGCCCCCAAAAGCGGGTAAAACGATGTTGATTAAAGAAATGGCCAATGCCATTACTACCAATCACCCTGAAGCGGAATTAATCGTCTTACTAATTGATGAGCGCCCCGAAGAAGTAACAGACATTGAACGTTCTGTGGCGGGCGACGTTGTAAGTTCGACATTTGATGAAGTGCCAGAAAACCATATCAAAGTGGCTGAACTGGTATTGGAACGGGCCATGCGTCTTGTTGAGCACAAACGGGATGTTATCATTCTAATGGATAGTATTACTCGTTTGGCACGTGCTTACAACCTGGTTATCCCTCCAAGCGGTAGAACGTTATCGGGTGGGATAGATCCTGCTGCATTCCACCGTCCGAAACGGTTCTTTGGGGCAGCAAGGAACATTGAAGAAGGCGGTAGCTTAACCATTCTTGCTACTGCATTGGTAGATACAGGTTCGCGTATGGATGATGTGATTTATGAAGAATTTAAAGGTACGGGTAACATGGAGCTTCATTTAGATCGCTCTCTTGCTGAAAGACGCATTTTCCCAGCCATCGATATACGTCGCTCGGGTACCCGTAAGGAAGAGTTGTTGATTCCGAAAGATCGCTTGGATAAGCTTTGGGCCATCCGCAAAACGATGTCTGATTCGCCTGATTTTGCTGAGAAATTCCTTCGCCGTCTAAAACAGACAAAAAGCAATGAAGAATTCTTCAGTAAATTGGATGAAGAGATGCTAGAAATGAAAAAAGGGTCATCAAGTTTAAAGAGGTCATGAAGAGATAAAAACAAAATGTTGCACAACGACTTTTAAATTGCTATAATGAGTTCATGTGTTTTTACAATAAATGTGAGGATGCATTTTCCTCATCTTGAAGTATATAACTCTGTTTCGAATGATTCAGGGCATAAGGAGCTGAAAAGAATGAAAGCTGGAATTCACCCAAATTATAAACTATCAAAAGTAATTTGCTCTTGCGGAAATACTTTTGAAACTGGTTCAGTTAAAGAAGAAATCAAAGTTGAGACTTGTTCAGAATGCCATCCATTCTACACTGGTCGTCAAAAATTCGCTGAAGCTGGCGGACGTGTTGATCGCTTCAACAAAAAATACGGTATTAAATAAGCCGGACTTTCAAAAAACAGGCAAGTATTCTTCTTGCCTGTTTTTTTCTTTTCTGAAAATTAGTTAGATTTTATATATAAAACCGGGTCCAAAAAAATTATGGCCAAGGGATCGACAGGTGGAAGGAGTAGCTGTTTCCATGTATGTAATGAAACAAACAGGCTGGATTGAGGTTATTTGCGGAAGCATGTTTTCAGGTAAATCCGAGGAATTAATTAAGCGGGTCAGCCGTGCTCAATTTGCAAAAGAGAGTATAGCGGTTTTTAAACCAGCTATAGATAATCGCTATGCGGAAGAGGCTGTCGTATCACACAATGGTTCCTCTGTGATGGCAAAACCGATTGCCCATTCTACAGATATATTTAAGCATCTGGATCAGCCATTGGATATTATTGCTATAGATGAAGTTCAATTTTTTGATCCCGAAATTATCAGGGTTGCCCAGCATCTTGCGGACAGCGGTTATCGAGTAATTATGGCTGGACTGGATCAAGATTTCAGGGGTGAGCCATTCGGCCCTATGCCGGTCTTACTTTCGCTTGCTGAATCTGTTACGAAGCTACAAGCTGTATGTGAGGTATGTGGGTCACCTGCAAGCAGGACTCAGCGGCTAATTGATGGAGCACCGGCCTCTTATGATGAACCGATCATTCTTGTTGGTGCCTCGGAATCATATGAGCCTCGTTGCCGTCATCATCATGAAGTTCCTGGCAAACAAGCGGTAGAGGCAAAAGAACAAATTTAAGATTGATGCAATGCTCTAAGAACCGATGAGGTCTTAGGGCATTTTTTATTGGTAGTGAAAAAAACGGTCTTACTGGACCATCACTTGGAAGAGAATTGAAGGAAGATTTATCTCCATCTTGGGAATGCTGAAGAGGAAGCGTTTAAAGACATACACCAAATGGAGGTAAAATATGAAAACCACCTTACTTTTTTTGGCGGCAATCTTTCTTAGTTTTTTGACAGCTTGCGGCCAAAATGACAATGCGCTGAACAATGATTCAGAATACAGGGATCAAACCAGAGATGGCCATGAATTTGTGGGCAATCATACGAAGAAAGTATCTGATGATTGGGATAATGAAGCCGAACGGCCTTCCGATCAGCTTTTGAACACACCCCATCATACATCCAATAATTCCCCATCAATGGGACAAGAAGTAGACAATATCCGAGCCGCCATAAAATCCGAAACCGATTATGAAACAGGTATGGTATGGCATAACGGTAATACGATTCATGTGACCGTCCTCACCAAGGGGAAAATAAAGACGGATGAAGAAAGAAAAAGAGAAAAGAAAAGAGTGGAAGACATTATATTAAGGGCTGTGCCGCAATATAACATAGATGTGAAATTAAAGAAATAACCACAAATTTGAATCCGCTTTGACGTTGTTTATTCACCTATACTATAATTAACCATAGAAGTGAACTCGAATGAGGCGCTGAATTAGTTATATGTAGTAAATAAAAGATCCTTTCAATTTCATACAAAGTAGAGATTGGAAAACTTAAGAGGTGAATGATTTGTTTGATCGACTGCAAGCGGTAGAAGATAGATATGAAAGATTGAATGAACTGTTGAGTGACCCGGAAGTTATAAATGATACAAATAAGCTAAGGGAATTTTCCAAGGAACAAGCTAGTATACAGGAAACGGCTTCCACGTATAAAGAATATAAAGAGGTCCGAGATCAACACAAAGAAGCCAAGGCAATGCTTGAGGACAAACTGGATGCGGATATGCGCGAAATGGTTAAAGAGGAAATCAGTGAACTTGAATCCACAATTCAGGCTCTTGAGGAAAAACTGAAAATATTACTTATCCCCAAAGACCCTAACGACGATAAAAACGTTATTATGGAGATTCGTGGAGCGGCAGGCGGAGATGAAGCGGCTTTATTCGCAGGAAGCCTCTATCGGATGTATAGCCGTTTCGCTGAGGTGCAGGGTTGGAAAACGGAAGTAATCGAAGCAAGTCCTACGGGTCTGGGCGGTTACAAGGAAATCATTTTCATGATCAACGGAAATGGAGCCTATTCCAAATTGAAGTTCGAGAACGGGGCACATCGTGTTCAACGGGTACCGGAAACGGAATCGGGCGGACGCATTCATACATCCACTGCAACGGTCGCTGTTTTACCGGAAGCTGAGGAAGTGGAAATACAAATCCATGATAAGGATGTTCGCGTAGATACTTTTGCATCCAGCGGTCCAGGAGGACAAAGTGTTAATACGACCATGTCGGCGGTCCGGTTAACGCATATACCAACGAATACGGTAGTATCTTGTCAGGACGAAAAATCGCAAATCAAGAACAAGGAAAAAGCGATGAAAGTCTTACGGGCTCGTGTTTATGACAAAATCAATCGGGAAGTGCAGGCTGAATATGACCAAAATCGGAAGCTTGCAGTGGGTACGGGGGATCGTTCAGAACGAATCCGTACGTATAATTTCCCGCAAAACCGTGTGACGGACCACCGTATTGGCTTAACGATCCAAAAGTTGGACCAAATAATGGAAGGCAAGTTGGATGATGTCGTAGATGCACTAATCATGGAAGATCAATCATCAAGGCTGGAAAATGCAGATGAATAAACCGGTTGTGAAAGTATATGAAGCCCTGAAGTGGGCTTCTTCTTTTTTAATGGACAATAATCGTGATGCCAATGCAGGAGAACTTCTGCTGCAACATTATCTAAAGCAAACACGCTCCCAGTTGCTGGCCAACCTACATGATGAACTGAGCCCAGAGGATCTTGAACAGTTTAAGGCGGGAGTTACCCAACATATTAAAGGGAGACCGATTCAATATATAATGGGTAGTGAAGAATTTTATGGACGTACCTTCCTCGTGAATGAAGAGGTGTTGATCCCTAGGCCAGAGACGGAAGAATTGATTTATCATACAGTTCGAAAGCTTCCAAGCATTTTTAAGGGAAATCAGAAGCTGTATTTGGCAGATATCGGGACGGGTAGTGGAGCAATTGCCATAACGATGAAGCTTGAGGAGCCGGGCCTGGAAGTGACGGCCACAGATATCGCGGATCCTTCCCTTGAAGTGGCGAGGAAGAATGCTGAATTACTTGGGGCGGATGTGCAATTTATCCAAGGTGACTTACTACTGCCCTTCATTCAAGGAAAGAGGAAGGTGGACATCCTTTTATCCAATCCCCCATATATTCCGAATGACGATGAAAAGATGATGTCTACGGTCGTAACTGACCATGAGCCACATCGGGCTTTATTTGCTGGTGCAGATGGATTGGATTTTTATCGCCGTTTTATGGAGCAATTGCCCCAAGTCCTGCAAGTGCCAGGTCTAATTGGCTTTGAAGTGGGTGTAGGACAGGGTAAGGCAGTGGCCGAACTCTTAAAAGAAACGTTTGTACATGCAGAGGTTTCGATTGAAAATGATATCAATGGGAAAGATCGAATGGTCTTTGCTATATTGAAATGATTCGTCTCCAATGGGGGCGAATTTTTTTTGCAATTCTTTTTTATAGAAAGAAATCTTACCCTCGTTCATATTTACTAGTTTAAGATAGCCGGGAGTTGGCGAGACTATTTTCTATGAGGGGGGCGAGAGTAATGAAAACTAAGAATTTAGCCATTATTTATCTATTAATCTTAACAATAGGAACGATTGTAAGTATATACATGCCAAAGGTAGAGGCAGGCGGGACTGAAGCAACAATGGTAATACCTGATGAGGCCATTCGTCTTCGGATACTGGCTAACAGTGATAAGGAAGAAGACCAAGCTGTTAAACGCCTGATTCGTGACGAAGTGAATGCCGATATTACAGGGTGGGTAAAAGAACTTACCTCATTGGATGAAGCGAGAGAAGTGATTCAATCCCATTTGCCTGATATCCAGGAAACAGCCCGGGAAGTGATTCGGGAGAATGGTTTGGAACAGTCGGTGACCGTTGATTTTGGCCAAGCTGAATTTCCGACCAAGCTGTACGGGCAGTTTCTATATCCTGCAGGTGAGTACGAAGCCGTGATCATCACACTTGGTGATGGGGAAGGCGCTAATTGGTGGTGTGTATTATTTCCCCCATTATGTTTCCTTGATTTTTCAAATGGTACGGCAGTAAGTCAAAGCCCAATCGTAGAGGAAGAGCCGAAGGAAACGGTCAATGCTGAAAAAGCGAAGGTCTCCGATACTGTAGAGGAAACAAAAGTACAGGACAAGGATGAGAAAACTGAGGAATTGACAGAAAAGGGTAGAGAAGTTGAGGACGAGGAAAGTGTGGATGGAAAATTGACTGCCTCTGCTAAGACGGATAAACAAGTTTATGATGGGGAAAATGAATCTGAGGTTGAAGTGAAGTCATTATTTATGGAAATATTCCACGAGATTTTTTGAAATCGGGGGCAATGCCCTCGGTTTTTCGGTTGGAACAAATAAAATCGCATATATCCACAGGCTTATTAACAAAATATCGAAAAAATCAGTCTTTAATAGCTAATATCCACAATATTATCCACAGTTTACTAGCAGTTACCCACAATTTGTGGATAACACTTGAATAATGTGTATACTTCTTTTATACTTTCAAAGTATCTTTTGAGAATAAAACAGATAATAAGGCTTAAAAACGTTCATATTAAAGCAATTACCTAAAATTAGAAAAGTAAAAAAGCGAAGGTGTTAATAATGGAAACGAAAGTTTGGTTAGTGGATAAAAATGTGGATAATTTACAAAGTTATCCCCAGATCATAGAATCTGCCGAATTATTAGGGGCCAATCAAGTGGTTGCCTTTCCTACTGAAACCGTTTACGGGTTGGGAGCTAATGCAAAAAGCGATGAGGCAGTTAAAAAAGTGTTTGAAGCGAAGGGGCGACCAAGTGATAACCCATTGATCGTTCATATAGCTTCTAAAGAACAATTAATAGAGATAGTTGAAGAGATTCCGAAGAAAGCATGGAAACTGATGGCTGAATTTTGGCCGGGTCCGTTGACCTTGATCATGAAAAGAAAACCAGGACAGTTGTCAAACATAGTGACAGCTGGCTTAGATACAGTTGCGGTAAGGATGCCGAATCATCCTATTGCTCTTAGTCTTATTAAGGCGAGCGGTTTGCCCATAGCTGCACCAAGTGCGAATACCTCGGGGAAACCGAGCCCGACTTCCGCTAAGCATGTCGAGGATGACTTAGTCGGTCGAATTGCCGGTATTGTGGACGGTGGGGTAACCGGGGTAGGAGTTGAATCTACTGTGCTAGACTGTACAGTGGATGTCCCTGTAATACTAAGACCCGGCGGGGTGACTTTCGAACAAATCGAAGCGGTCATTGGTACGGTTAAGCAAGATGTTGCTTTGAAACATAAAGACGCGGCCCCAAAAGCTCCGGGCATGAAATATACACACTACGCACCGAAAGCGCCTCTTTTTTTGGTGAAAGGAAATCAAGCCTTTCTACAAAAACTTGTGAATGAAAAAAGGAGCGATGGACTAAAAGTCGGTGTAATTAGTTCTACTGAGCATCAGCATGAATATGAAGCGGACTATGTCATAGCGCCTGGATCATTGGCTGATTTACACACGGTAGCAGCAGGGTTGTATGATACGTTAAGACAGTTCGATGCACTAGATGCGGATATCATCTTTAGTGAAATGTTTCCGGAATCGGGTATTGGAGTCGCTGTTATGAACAGGCTAGTTAAAGCTGCAGGTCATCAAACCATTGAGGGAGACCTATAAGGACCAAACACGTTGGATATTTATCTTCTAATTCTTTTCGGACATGCATAACATGTAGTAGGCACGTCCGAGGGGGGTTGGAATGGATACGGTTGCTGGAGAAATAATCACCTTATTGCTCATGGCTTTTGCATTAGGGATGGACGCTTTTTCAGTCGGACTTGGAATGGGCATGTTCAAGCTAAGGATGAAGCAAATATTCTTCATTGGGCTGACAGTAGGCTTTTTTCATGTTTGGATGCCCCTGCTTGGAATGGGAGCGGGTCGTTTTATATCTGATAAATTTGGAACTTTTGCTACATATGCAGGCGGTCTTCTGTTAATTATTCTTGGCATCCAGATGTTCCTACCTGGAAAGGTGGGTGAATCGGGATCTAGAGAAAGCAAGATGCTTGCGCCGGTTGGAAAAGGGTTGTTAATTTTTGCATTAGGAGTGAGCCTTGATAGCTTTTCGGTGGGATTAACACTGGGGATTTATGGGGCAAAAACGATTTTGACCATTTTATGCTTTGGGGTGGCCGCCACTCTTTTAACGTGGGCGGGACTTCTGCTTGGGAGAAAAATGCAGGGTTTGCTTGGAGTGTACAGTGAAATTCTTGGGGGTAGTATTCTATGTGCATTTGGCCTAAAGCTGCTATTCTCCTTTTAGATAATATTCATTTCCTATCTTTTCACCCTCAAACTGTTCCGAAATACCGGAGCGGTTTTTTATTTGTTATCTACATAGGTCAAAGGATTTACGATTTTGCCATATTTTATTCGCATTTGTGGTAATTTTTATGTTATTTTAATTAAGAGTAGGTTATTAGACGGACTATCCAAAATGGATGTATGCCTTATAATGAATAAAAAAGGAGGCGTTACTTATGATCCGAGTATTATTCGTATGTACCGGCAACACGTGCAGAAGCCCTATGGCAGAAGCCATTTTAAAAAGCAAGAACATATCAGGTATCGAAGTAAGGTCAGCAGGCGTATATGCTTCATCTGGCCAGGACGCTTCTATGAATGCCAAAAGAGTGTTGGAAGAGAATGACATGTGGAATCAACACCGCTCAACACTGTTATCCAAGCAGGATATAGATTGGGCCACATATATTTTTACGATGACGGAAGGCCATAAATCAATCATTCTAAATACGTTCCCTGCTATAGAACATAAAACTTTTACTTTAAAAGAATTTGTTCAGGACGATAAATATGATAGAGACATAATGGATCCATTTGGAGGTCCGGAAGAGCTGTATAGGGAAACATTCATGGAGCTCCATGGATTAATTATAGAATTGGTTAAACGGCTTAAAGAGTGAGTCGACAGGGGGAAAAGGAATGGCGGAAAGAACACATTATAAGTTTGGTTTACGGAAGAAATTAGTTGTCTTCATTACAGTCCTTGCTTTAATCACTTATTCAACCTCGGCATTTTTCATTTTCATTGTTCATCCAATGTTTTTCAAAAATATCAGTTCGATAAGTTTTAGCATTGCTACTTTGTTACTAGGCATAATGTGGTCAGGTCTTCTTGCCTTTTTTGCAGCCGGTGTGATTACTAAACCCCTACAAAGGCTGGAAAAAGTTGCTTTGAGTGCAGCGCAGGGAAGTATAAATGAAGAAGTGGAACTTTCGAAGACGGATGATGAGATCCGTTCTTTGGGAACGGCCTTTAACTTAATGCTGTTTAACCTGCGGGAAATGGTACAAAGCATTGAAGGGAATTTTCAAGAGACCAATAATAAAGTCATTCATATTTCCCAAGAGTCTTCGAGAGCTTCGGAACAGGCTGAAAACATTGCAAGAACGATTGAAGAAATATCCAAAGGTGCAGATAGCTCGGCTGTTTCCATCATGAATACCGCAGAATCCATCGATGAAGTCATCTTGATCGCACAACAGGTTCAAACTAAAGCGAAGGCCTCCGTTGGACTTTCTAGTAAAATGGCTGAAGAACTGTTACAGAGTAAGGAAGTCATCAATTCCCTGGTTTCTGGGATAAAACAACTGGCTCAAGAAAACCACCAATCTCTCAAAACGGTCAAGCGTTTAGAGGGAAATGCGAAAAAAGTGGAGCAAATCATTGAACTTGTCGGTGATATAGCTGCCCAAACCAACCTTTTAGCGTTGAATGCTTCCATTGAGGCGGCCCGTGCCGGAGAACATGGAAAAGGATTTGCGGTTGTGGCGGAGGAAGTCCGTCTCTTGGCGGATGAGAGCGCAAAAGCTGTACAAGGAATTTCAAGCCTGATAAAAGATATTCAAGTTGAAGTTCAGGCGGTTGTGAAACAAATCACTGATCAGGTTGCTTCGGCAAATAAAGAGGCACAAAAAGGGACTGATACAGACGTAGCAATCGAAGGCATGACCAAAACGGTGCATAATGTTGTCGTGGCTGTCAAAGATATAACCGAGCTTGTCAACCGTCAAATGGAAAATGTCGAGGAAACATCAAGGCAGTCGCAGGAAGTGGCTGCCATTGCAGAAGAAACATCTGCTGGAGCGGAAGAAGTAACGGCTGCTACCCATGAACAGGCCTCAGTGATGGAGAACGTAGATAAATTGGCCATGGAGCTTAAAGAGCAAGCGGACAAACTAAAGCAGACCATCACTCGTTTTCATACGTAAGATTATTTAGAAACAGGAAATCATTCGCTGATTTCCTGTTTTGCATATAGGTGACCAGCTTCACTTTATCTTTTCATAATTTTGTGACACAATAAAATAAATAAGAACATCTAGGAGGACTTTATTATGAAAGTTGCCATCGCATCAGATCATGGAGGAATCCATATCCGTGAAGAAATAAAGAACCTAATGAATGAGTTGAATATACAATTTGAAGATTTTGGCTGTGACTGCACTACATCCGTGGATTATCCGGACTATGCCTTGCCTGTTGCCGAAAAAGTGGCTAAAGGTGAGTTTGATTGTGGAATCTTAATTTGTGGTACTGGCATTGGAATGAGCATTGCCGCCAATAAAGTTAAAGGGATACGATGCGCACTGGTTCATGATGTGTATAGTGCAAAATTGACCCGCCAGCATAATAACAGTAACGTTCTGGCGATGGGGGAACGCGTCATCGGTCCGGGACTTGCTAGGGAAATCGCCGAAACATGGTTAACATCTGAATTTGAGGGTGGCCGACACGAAAACCGAATTAGTAAGATTACAGAGTATGAAGGAAAAGATAGCTAATACCGGTCAACGTTCGTTAAGAACCATCTTGCGAGGTATCCATGATGAAAGGATGCGTTTTTCATGACAAGTGATGCTTTGTTTTCAGAAGAGCTCGAGGTTTGGAAAACACAGTTTCGAAAACTGTTACAGGAATTCCAGAAAACAGCCGTTTTAAAGAAGCAACAACTATTAGTCATTGGCTGCTCTACAAGTGAAGTGGTCGGAAAACGAATAGGCACCGAGGGTACACTTGATGTGGCGGGGATGATTTTTACCGTAGTGAAGGAATTTCAAGAAGAAACGGGAGTCCAGGTTGCATATCAATGTTGTGAACACTTGAATAGGGCCCTAGTCCTTCCTAGGGTATCGGCGGATTCCCGAGGCTACGAAGAAGTGGCGGTTATCCCTGTAAGAACAGCAGGGGGATCGATGGCCACCTATGCCTTTGGGCAATGGGATGATGCCGTTGTTGTCGAGCATATCAAGGCTGATGCAGGAATTGATATTGGTGATACCTTTATTGGCATGCACCTGAAGCACGTCGCTGTTCCTGTTAGAACGTCGATTAAAGAAATAGGCCATGCACATGTGACTTTGGCAAAAACTCGCCCGAAACTGATTGGCGGAGAACGTGCCGTATATCACAATGCTTCTGAAAACAAAAGCTGTACGTAATAGAAAAGAACAACAGCATGCCTAATTGGGGATGCTGTTTTTAATGATGAGAGAAATAAAGTTCGTGTTATATGCTAATCATTCTAATGATAAAGTTTTTTAATGATTAACTTAACTGAAAAGATAGATTTTTCGAAAATATCTATTAAAACACGAACGTTATATAAATGCAATTGGAATAATATTCGATTAAAATAAGCTACCACTTCTAAAATAGGCATGTTAAAATAGAGTAGAATTTTCAAACAATTCTAGCCGAGGCTTTTTCATGTCTTTTTGAGGGCATGTTGTACATAATGGAAAAAGCGAATATCCGCACACATGGAGGAGGAATTACGGAATGAATCGTTTAGCGAAACAAGATGAACAAGTATTTAACGCAATCCAACTGGAATTAGGGCGACAAAGAAGCAAGATCGAGCTTATTGCCTCTGAGAACTTCGTAAGTGAAGCTGTCATGGAAGCTCAAGGATCTGTTCTAACCAATAAATATGCAGAAGGATATCCTGGCAAACGCTATTATGGCGGCTGCGAATATGTCGATATCGTAGAAGATTTAGCACGCGACCGCGCCAAGGAAATATTTGGTGGCGAGTATGTGAATGTCCAACCTCACTCAGGTGCTCAAGCGAATATGGCTGTTTACTTTACTGTTCTTCAAACAGGCGATACAGTGCTTGGAATGAATCTTTCCCATGGCGGACATTTGACGCATGGAAGTCCGGTTAACTTTAGTGGAGTTAACTACAATTTTGTTGAATATGGGGTAGATGAAAAAGATCACCGCATTGATTATAATGATGTATTGGAAAAAGCTCGTCAGCATAAACCAAAATTGATCGTCGCGGGCGCTAGTGCCTATCCGCGGGAAATTGATTTTAAACGATTCCGTGAAATTGCGGATGAAGTTGGGGCATATTTAATGGTCGACATGGCGCATATTGCAGGTTTAGTAGCTGTAGGTTTGCATCCAAGTCCAGTGCCTTATGCTGATTTCGTAACGACAACTACTCACAAGACACTTCGCGGGCCACGTGGCGGCATGATCATATGTAAAGAAGAGTTCGGCAAAAAAATCGATAAATCAATCTTCCCAGGTATTCAAGGTGGACCATTGATGCATGTTATTGCAGCTAAGGCAGTCGCGTTCGGTGAAGTCCTTCAAGATGATTTTAAAGGGTATGCTCAACAAATTATCGATAATGCTAAACGTTTGGGTGAAGGCCTAAAGAAAGAAGGATTTACTCTTGTCTCAGACGGCACAGACAACCATTTGATATTGCTTGATGTTCGCTCTACAGGACTGACAGGAAAAATTGCAGAAAAAGCATTGGATGAAATCGGAATCACCGTTAATAAAAATGCAATCCCATATGATCCGGAAAAACCATTCGTAACAAGTGGTATCCGTATTGGAACAGCAGCAGTGACCTCTCGTGGCTTCGTTTTAGAAGAGATGGATGAAATTGCGGCGATCATTGGTCTTGTATTGAAAAATAATGAAGATGAAGCGAAACTTGAAGAAGCGAAACAACGTGTTGAAGCTTTAACAAGTAAGTTCAATTTGTATCCTTCATTCTAAGAATTGCACCGCTTCCTTTTAGGAGCGGTTTTTTTTAAGGTGAACACAAGGTAAATCAAATGTAGAATACTGAACAATCTTAATATTAAAAATAAGTCTGACATCTAAACCTTTATTGAAGATTGAATCTTTTTTCTGTAGAATGAGTAGAAGTGAAATTTATAGGGCATAAAAAGACCTTACATGTAGAGAAATAAACACTGGAATTGGAGAGATGAAAAGTGGGAAAAGTTTATGTTTTTGATCACCCGTTAATTCAACACAAATTAGCTTATATCCGCGATATAAATACTGGTACCAAAGAATTCCGTGAATTAGTAGATGAAGTGGCATCATTAATGGCATTTGAAATCACTAGAGATATGCAACTTGAAGAAGTGGAAATCCAAACGCCAGTCAGCAAGGCTAAAGTGAAGATGCTATCCGGTAAGAAAGTGGGCATCGTTCCCATTCTACGTGCAGGTATAGGAATGGTTGATGGAATCATTAAATTGATACCAGCTGCAAAAGTAGGACATGTTGGTCTGTACCGTGACCCTGAAACACTGCAACCGGTTGAGTACTATGTGAAAATGCCAAGTGATTTGGCAGAAAGAGAATGCATTGTCGTTGACCCGATGTTAGCTACAGGCGGTTCAGCCATCGAAGCAATCCATTCCATTAAGAAACGTGGGGCAGTCAATATCAAATTCATGTGCCTCATTGCAGCTCCAGAAGGAGTAGAGGCGTTGAAAGAAGCGCATCCGGATGTTGATATATACATTGCAGGACTTGATGAAAAATTGGATGATCACGGATATATCGTTCCAGGTCTAGGTGACGCAGGAGATCGTTTATTCGGCACAAAATAGAAAGAAACTGAGGTGTCACGAATGAAACAACCGATCAAGGTCATGACAATTTTCGGAACGAGGCCTGAAGCTGTCAAAATGGCTCCCTTAGTACTCGAATTTCAAAAACACCCAGAATTTTTCAAACCCATTGTTGCTGTAACGGCACAACATCGACAAATGTTAGATCAAGTCTTGGACTTGTTTTCCATAAAACCTGATTACGATTTGAATATTATGAAGGAAAGGCAAACTCTTGCAGATATTACGACGAGAGCTTTAAGCGGGCTTGATTCCGTAATGAAAGAAGCCAAGCCCGATATTGTACTTGTACATGGTGATACAACGACAACCTTTGTTGCGAGTTTAGCCGCCTTTTACAATCAAATCGTCATCGGGCATGTAGAAGCGGGGCTACGTACTTGGAATAAATATTCCCCGTATCCCGAAGAAATGAATCGTCAACTAACGGGTACGATGGCCGACCTACATTTCGCGCCGACTGCGAAAGCGGAAGAGAACTTAATGAACGAAAACAAAAAAGATAATATCTTCGTGACTGGGAATACGGCAACGGATGCTTTGAAAACGACCGTTCGCTCCACCTATTCACATCCGGTATTAACGGGGTTGGGCACCGACAGGCTCATTTTACTCACGGCCCATCGCAGGGAAAACCTGGGGGAACCGATGCGTAATATCTTCAGAGCTGTAAAAAGAATCGTTGCAGATCATGAGGATGTTCAAGTGGTTTATCCAGTTCACTTGAATCCTGCTGTTCAAGAACTTGCAAATGCTATTCTCGGTGATGACCCTCGTATCCATTTAATTGAACCGTTGGATGTATTGGACTTTCACAATTTTGCTTCGAGGGCCTATTTGATTTTGACAGACTCAGGTGGGATTCAAGAAGAAGCTCCTTCATTAGGAGTTCCTGTCCTTGTATTGCGTGATACAACTGAACGTCCGGAAGGAATCAAAGCAGGTACCTTGAAGCTTGCGGGAACGGACGAACAGACGATTGTTCACATGGCATATGAGCTGTTGAATAACCCTGAAGAACACCAAAAAATGTCCAAGGCCTCTAACCCCTATGGTGACGGAAACGCTTCGGTCCGTATTGCTGAAGCGGTCCGCTATTATTTCAAGCAAATAAATGAACCGCCAACAAGATTTGAATAATAAAAAAGGAAAAGCCAACTTAACGGCTTTTCCTTTTTTATTGCATACTCCTCAACAGTTGAGAAAAAGATAATTGCTAAGGAGTGTGAGTGTTTTGAAAGCGATAATTTTAACTTTTTTCATATTCTTATCTTCATTCCTCGTCCCACTTGAAAAAGGATTTTCATCTGTCATCCTTCCCCCGCTGCCCAACACGGCTGACTTTAAAAAAGTGACGGTTGTTGTGACGATGGATCAACCGATAGGGAAAGGGAAGGTCTTGAAGTTACTTGAAAAATACCCGTCTTTAAAACTACGAAAGATCTATTCGACTGCCATTGACGGATTTTCAGTACAAGGAGACAGAGCTGAAGTGGAAAGGCTTTGGAAGGAGAAAAATATACAGGCAGTCTCGGAAGTCTCGAATTACCATGCGGTGATCGATGAAAGTGTTCCGTATATTGGTGGGGACCGTGTTAGGAGTATCTTTGATAAGAGGCATAGGAGGATTACTGGAAAAGGAGTAAAAGTTGGAATTATTGATACAGGCATCGATTACACCCATCCGGATCTACAACATGCATATAGGGGTGGCAAGGATTTAGTGGATGACGATGCGGACCCAATGGAAACAAAAAACCAGGGAGATTTGGATACGATTCATGGAACCCATGTGGCTGGCATCATTGCAGCGAATGGTAAATTGAGGGGAGTGGCCCCGGAAGCTGAAATATATGCTTATCGTGCTTTAGGACCTGGGGGGTCAGGGGATACCGAACAAGTTTTGGCTGCCATCGAATCAGCGATAAAGGATCAAGTCGATGTGTTGAACCTATCCCTTGGCAATGATATCAATGGACCAGACCTACCTATTTCCCTTGCCTTAAACAAAGCAGTGGAATCCGGAATCGTTGCTGTTACTTCCAACGGTAATTCAGGTCCTGCCGTTTGGACGGTCGGATCACCCGGAACCTCGGAGAAAGCTATATCGGTCGGGGCATCAACTCCTCCCATGAAGATTCCTGTAATGATTTACGGGCTTGGTGCCAGTAAATATCAATCGAACCTATCCTTGTTGCAGGGATCATCTAGGTGGAACTTTACTTTCTCGGAAGGTATCACCTATGGAGGACTGGGAAAGGAAAATGAGATAAAGAACGCGAAGGATAAAATCGTATTGTTGGAGCGCGGTTTACTCACCTTTCAAGAAAAAGTAACCAACGCTGAAAGGGCGGGGGCAAAGGGAGTCATCATATTTAATAATACAAATGGATCTTTTACCGGTAGCCTGGAGAAAGAGACGAAGATTCCAGTTGCTTCTATTAATAGAAAAGATGGGATGCGTCTTAAAAATGAATTGGTGGAAGATGTATCAAAAAAGGTCCACTTTACTTTTAAGAAGGAGCAGGATAGATTGGCTGACTTTAGCTCAAGGGGACCTGTAACCGTTTCATGGAATATTAAACCCGATGTGCTTGCCCCGGGAGTTGACATTAATAGCACAATCCCAAATGGATATATGATCCTAGCGGGAACGAGTATGTCTGCCCCGCACGTGGCTGGAGCATGCGCCCTTATCTTACAAAAACATCCGGACTGGAATCCGGAACAAGTAAAGTCAGCGTTGATGAGTACTTCCAAACCCTTAAGTAAATCTAGTCACCAGCTATACCATACTTATGAACAAGGAGCAGGCCGTATTCAAATTGATGAAGCTTTAAAAGCAGACACGGTTTTACATCCAAGTTCCCTATCATTTGGGATGTACACCAAAAGGGATGGAATCGAAGAGCACCATCAAACGTTGAGTCTTGAAAATACAGGAAATAGCAGAAGGCGTTATACGTTAGTTGTCCCTTTGCAAGAAAAGGGGCTCATATGGGACTTACCTCAGTCCTTTATTCTAAAGCCTGGTGATAAGAAAGTAGTTCACGTGGGGCTTCAAGTAAGTCCGAAAAAACTTAATAAGGGAGTGTATGACGGTTACCTTTCCATAATGGAAGGCAGTAAAAAGATATCCCTCCCCTATCTATATGTAAAAGAAGAACCCAATTATCCTAGAGTGATGGGATTCGAGTTTGGGAAAGGAGACCAAGCGAGTACGTACCGTTATGAAATGTATCTCCCTAGAGGGGCAGAGGAATTCGGAATTGCTCTTTATGAAGCAGATAGTTTGAGGTTTGCGGGATTTCTGGATTGGTCCAGACCAGCGGCGGCTGGATTAACCAAAAAAACCATTATGAAGAAGGACTTGCCACCCAATGGAATGTATAAGGCCATTATCTTTGCAAGAAGGGGAGGGAGGGAAGATCGAATAGAAAAGACGTTACTTATTGAGTGAACAATAGAGATATGTAAAATAAAATCTATGTCAATGGCTAAAAAAAGATATTCTGTGAACAATTCAGTAATATTTACAAACCTGTGACAAATTTCACTAACCACTCATTGACAATGAAACTAGCCTATTGTATGCTAACTAAGGATGTAAAATGAGAGGGTTTTCAAATGCCCGACATGCAGAATTATACAGCATGGATTTTTTTTCTATCCTCCACCAAATTCAACCGCGAGGATGCAACTTTTCATCAAAAAAATCGCCTTCCTTTATGGCTATGGCTGTTGCTTTGATGTTAGCGATTCTTTCTCAACTAGTCGGATCTTTTGTCATCCGTTTCACTTTCTTAGGGAGATGTATGGACACTATGATTCGAACCGCTGCAATTAATAATTGGCCTTCTTTGTGGACTAGCATTAGTTAGTTTACAAGCAATGCTCCATTCAGTACGAAAATATTTCTCAGGAGATTAAATGTAAAATGCCAGAAATAAAAATCATGTTCAACAGGCAGAGTAAATATATAGTTTATCTTCTGGCGGTTTATGTTGTTGGATGGGGACTTACGAGTTACCAAGCCGTGTTTGCGGGGCTTATACTGGGTACGATTTTGAGTTTGTATAATTTATGGCTGATTAACCAAAAAATCAAGAAATTCAGTCGAGCACTTGATGAGGGCAAAAAAGTCAAGTCTCTTGGTACATTGACACGAATGGCATCCGCAGGTTTTGCGGTACTCGTTGCATTGGAATATCCGGAGCATTTTCATCTGATTAGTGTTGTATGGGGATTAATGACAGCTTATATTGTCATTTTTATAGATTTTTTCATCCAATTAATACGTCGATAGCGGGGAAGAGAGGTGAATATAGTTGAATCATGAAGCACCCTTACATGAATTTATGGGTCTAACCTTTAACTTAAGTAATGTCCTAATGATAACGATAGCAAGCCTAGTTGTATTTATTCTTGCAGTAATTAGTACACGCAAGCTTGCAATGAAGCCAACTGGCATGCAGAATTTCATGGAATGGATTATGGATTTCGTTAAGGGTATTATCAATAGTAATATGGACTGGAGAACAGGTGGTCAGTTTCAACTGCTTGGTATGACTTTGCTGATGTACATATTTGTGTCCAATATGCTCGGTCTTCCATTTGCAATTAGTTACGATGGTGTCCTTTGGTGGAAATCACCAACAGCCGACCCAGTTATCACTTTGACTCTTGCGGTCATGGTCTTAGGTTTAACGCATTACTATGCTATAAAAATGAAAGGCGCGAAGGGTTACTTCAAAGCTTATAAAAACCCAATGACTTTCGTAGAGGAATTTACCAATTCCTTGACACTTGGTCTGCGTCTATATGGTAATATTTATGCTGGTGAAGTTTTACTAAGCTTACTAGCCGGTACTTTAGCCATGCATGGAGCCCTAGGATTTGTTGGAGCAATCGTTCCTACATTAGTATGGCAAGGCTATAGTATTTTCGTCGGCAGTATCCAAGCATTTATCTTTGTTACGTTAACAATGGTTTATCTGTCTCATAAAGTCAGTGACGACCATTAATTATAAGTTCATTTAGAACTGAAATAATAAAATTTTGATACAATTTTAAGGAGGATATTTATAATGACAGGTTCAGTAGGTCTTCTTGCAGCAGCAATCGCAATTGGTTTAGCAGCACTAGGTGCAGGTATTGGTAATGGTCTTATCGTTTCAAGAACAGTAGAGGGTATCGCTCGTCAACCAGAAGCTCGCGGTATGCTTCAAACAACAATGTTCATCGGTGTAGGTTTAGTTGAGGCAATGCCTATCATCGCAGTAGTTATCGCATTCATGGTATATGGTGGTTAATAGAACCTTTAAAAAGTTCAAAAATGGCGAAGTTCGTTCCATGTGAACCTTCGCCTTTCCTTTATGTCCACAATCCTGTTTTAATACATTTTAAGAGCACAGTTTTCTAAAAGTTCATTTATAAATGAACGCTTAAGAAGTGAAACTCGTGAAGGGAGTGAACCAAGCGTGTTAACAAGCAGCTTTGTACTTGGGTCATCAACTGCCGGCTTCAATGGCGGAGATATGATATTCCAATTAGTTATGTTTATAATTTTGTTAGCGTTGCTGAAGAAATTTGCATGGGGTCCTCTAATGGGCATCATGACTCAACGTGAAGAACATGTTGCAAATGAAATTCAAGCAGCTGAAGCTAGCAGACTAGAAGCACTTAAATATTTAGAAGAACAACGTGAGATCGTTAAGCAATCTCGCACGGAAGCTGGACAACTTATCGAAAACGCAAAACTTCAAGGTGAAGCACAGCGTGAAGATATCGTGAAACAAGCACGTCTTGAAGCTGATCGTGTGAAAGAATCAGCTAAGCGTGAAATCGTACAGGAAAAAGAAAAAGCCATCAATGCATTACGCGAGCAAGTGGCATCTCTATCCGTACTTATTGCTTCTAAAGTAATTGAAAAAGAATTATCTGAAGCTGATCAAGAGCAATTGATTAACGAATACATTCAAGAGGCAGGAGAAGGGAAATGAGCGATATAACAGTAGCAAAACGTTATGCCGTTGCCCTTTTCCAAATTGCAAAAGAGCAAAACCTCATTAACCAACTTGAATCTGAACTTCGCGTAGTAAATGAAGTTTTTACGAATGATAATGAGCTATTAGGGTTTTTAGCTCATCCTAAAATGACTAAAGATGCTAAACGTGCTGTTATTATCAATGCATTTACAAGCATTTCTCCATCCATTCTTAACACTGTATTGTTAATGGTAGAACGTCATCGTACAGATGAAGTACCTGCCATGGCAAAAGAGTTTATTGAACTTGCAAATGAAGAAAATTCAGTGGCGGATGCTACTGTCTATACAGTTCGTCCATTAACTGAAAACGAAATGGAAGCAGTGTCTTCATCTTTTGCTGCAAAAATCGGCAAAAAACATTTACGCATTACTAATGTTACGGATAGCAATATTCTTGGCGGCATCAAACTTCAAATCGGTAACCGTATTTATGACGGAACGATTAGCGGTAAGCTTGATCGCCTAAGCAAACAACTATTAGGTTAATATTCACAGATAGGGGTGAAATTCATGAGCATCAAAGCTGAAGAAATCAGTGCGCTGATTAAAAAGCAGATTGAAAACTATCAGTCGGAAATTAAAGTAAGCGATGTAGGTACAGTTATCACTGTTGGTGATGGTATCGCTCGCGTTCATGGTTTAGATAATGCAATGTCTGGGGAGCTCTTAGAATTTTCTAATGGTTCAATGGGATTAGCACAAAACCTTGAGCAAAATAACGTAGGTGTTGTTATTCTTGGACCTTTCAGAGACATTCAAGAAGGCAGCGAAGTGCGTCGCACAGGCAGAATCATGGAAGTACCAGTTGGAGAAGAATTAATCGGACGTGTTGTAAACCCACTTGGACAACCTATTGATGGTCTTGGCCCAATTGCTACTACAAAAACTCGCCCAATCGAAAGTCCTGCAACAGGTGTTATGGACCGTAAATCAGTTCATGAACCACTACAAACAGGAATTAAAGCAATTGACGCTCTTGTGCCAATCGGACGTGGACAACGTGAGTTAATCATCGGTGACCGTCAAACTGGTAAAACATCAGTTGCAATCGATACAATCTTGAACCAAGCTGACCAAGACATGATCTGTATCTACGTGGCTATCGGTCAAAAAGAATCAACAGTTCGTGGAACAGTTGAAACACTACGTAAGAATGGTGCTTTAGATTACACAATCGTGGTATCTGCATCAGCTTCTCAACCAGCTCCACTATTATACCTAGCTCCTTATGCTGGTGTAACTATGGCTGAAGAATTCATGTTCTCAGGCAAGCATGTTCTAGTGGTTTATGATGATCTTTCTAAACAAGCATCTGCATACCGTGAACTTTCCTTGCTGCTTCGCCGTCCTCCAGGTCGTGAAGCATTCCCAGGGGATGTATTCTACTTGCATTCTCGTTTACTTGAGCGTGCTGCTAAATTGAATGACACTTTAGGTGCTGGTTCAATTACTGCACTTCCATTTGTTGAAACACAAGCAGGCGATATTTCTGCATACATTCCAACAAACGTTATTTCCATCACTGATGGACAAATCTTCCTACAATCTGATTTGTTCTTCTCAGGTGTACGTCCTGCGATTAACGCTGGTCTTTCCGTATCACGTGTTGGTGGATCTGCGCAAATCAAAGCGATGAAAAAAGTTGCCGGTACATTACGTCTTGACTTGGCTTCTTACCGCGAATTAGAAGCATTCTCTCAATTCGGATCTGACCTAGATGCTGCGACTCAAGCTAAACTTAACCGTGGTGCTCGTACAGTTGAAGTTCTTAAACAAGACTTGAACAAACCAATTAAAGTAGAAAAACAAGTTATGATTTTCTACGCATTAACAAAAGGCTTCCTAGATGATATTCCAGTTTCGGATATCCTTCGTTTCGAAGAAGAATACTATGTGTTCCTAGATCGTTCTCATCCAGAATTATTAGATCACATTCGCACAACAAAAGGTCTTCCTGAAGACGCTGCTATGGTTGCTGCAATTAACGAATTCAAAAAGAACTTCGTTATTTCTGAATAATAAGGTCTAACTAATTTTTAAAGGGTGGTGAGAATGAATGGCCTCTTTACGCGATATAAAGTCTCGGATAACTTCAACGAAAAAGACGAGTCAAATTACAAAAGCGATGCAAATGGTATCCGCTTCAAAAATGAACCGTGCAGAAGCTAATGCTAAAGCATATGTTCCATATATGGAAAAAATTCAAGAAGTAGTATCTAGTATTGCGAACGGAAGTACGGATGCATCTCATCCAATGCTTTCCAAGCGTCCAGTGAAGAAAACCGGTTACCTGGTAATCACATCAGACCGCGGTTTGGCAGGGGCATACAACAGTAGCGTCCTTCGCCAAGTTCATAAAACAATTCTTGAACGCCATAAATCCAATGATGAGTTTGTCATTATCGCAATCGGAAGGGTTGGCCGTGATTTCTTTGTCAGCCGTGGTATGCACGTAGAGCTTGAAGTAATTGGTGTTCCTGATCAGCCTTCTTTCGCTGACATTAACACACTTGCTAAATCAACAGTGGATTTATATCTAAACGAACTGTGTGATGAGCTTTATATGTACTACAACCATTATGTCAGCCCGATCCAACAGGATGTAACGGAAAAGCAAGTCCTTCCGTTATCTGACTTTGATACTTCTAATGCTCAATTGACATCTTATGAATTTGAACCGAATGCGGAAGAAATTCTTGAGGTATTATTACCTCAGTACGCTGAAAGTTTAATTTATGGTGCATTGTTAGATGGTAAAGCAAGTGAGCACTCTGCACGTATGACAGCAATGAAGAATGCAACCGACAATGCGAAAGAATTGATCGATTCACTATCATTGCAATATAACCGTGCACGTCAAGCCGCAATTACTCAAGAAATCACGGAAATTGTCGGTGGCGCAGCTGCTTTAGAATAGATGTAATTATGGGGGCGGTCCAGCGGACGATGCTTGGCCGTTCCATAAATTTGATAGTCGTTATAAGCAACGTAAGGAGGGAAAACGATGAATATAGGACGCGTTACTCAAGTTATGGGTCCGGTTGTTGACGTGAAATTCGAAGACGGACAACTTCCTAAGATCTATAACGCGTTAAGAATCGAAAATAAAGCGTCTGGTACAGGACTAACTCTTGAAGTAGCCCTTCAACTAGGTGATAATACAGTTCGTACTGTTGCAATGTCTTCCACGGATGGTTTAACTCGTGGTGCAGAAGCACTTGATACAGGAGCACCGATTTCCGTTCCTGTTGGTGATGTTACTTTAGGTCGCGTTTTCAACGTTTTAGGGGAAAACATCGATCTATTTGATCCACTTACAGCGGATGTACGTCGTGATCCAATTCACAGACAAGCACCAACTTTTGAGGAACTTTCTACACAAGTTGAAATCCTTGAAACTGGTATCAAAGTAGTAGATTTACTTGCACCTTACATCAAAGGTGGTAAAATCGGTCTCTTCGGTGGTGCCGGTGTTGGTAAAACTGTACTTATCCAAGAACTTATCAATAACATCGCACAAGAACACGGCGGTATCTCGGTATTCGCTGGTGTAGGTGAGCGTACTCGTGAAGGTAATGACCTTTTCTACGAGATGACTGATTCTGGTGTTATTAAGAAAACAGCAATGGTATTCGGACAAATGAACGAGCCACCAGGTGCACGTATGCGTGTAGCTCTAAGTGGATTGACAATGGCTGAATATTTCCGTGACGAACAAGGACAAGACGTTCTTTTCTTCATCGATAACATCTTCCGTTTCACTCAAGCAGGTTCTGAGGTTTCTGCCCTTCTAGGACGTATGCCTTCAGCGGTTGGTTACCAACCAACTCTTGCTACAGAAATGGGTCAATTACAAGAGCGTATCACTTCAACTAATAAAGGTTCTGTTACATCTATTCAAGCAATTTATGTACCTGCCGATGACTATACGGATCCGGCTCCAGCTACAACTTTCGCTCACTTAGATGCAACAACTAACCTTGAACGTAAACTTTCTGAAATGGGTATCTACCCTGCGGTTGATCCATTGGCTTCTTCTTCTCGTGCGCTTAGCCCTGAGATCGTTGGAGCAGAGCACTATAATGTTGCTCGTCAAGTACAATCAACTTTACAGAAGTATAAAGAACTTCAAGATATCATCGCAATCTTGGGTATGGATGAATTAAGCGAAGACGAGAAAGTAATCGTTGCTCGTGCTCGTAGAATCCAAAACTTCTTGTCACAAAACTTCCACGTGGCTGAACAATTTACTGGTCAAAAAGGTTCTTACGTACCAGTAAAAGAAACAGTTCAAGGATTCAAAGATATCCTAGCTGGAAAATATGACGAGCTTCCTGAAGATGCTTTCCGTTTAGTTGGCCGTATCGAAGAAGTTATTGCTAAAGCAAAAGAAATGGCTTAATTAAGGGAACTAGGAGGTAATGAAATGAAGACCATTAAAGTCAATGTTGTTACTCCCGATGGCCCAGTATATGAAGCAGAAGTTGAAATGGTAAGCACGAAAGCTAAAAGTGGTGAGCTAGGAATTATGGCTGGACACGTTCCAACCGTAGCTCCCCTTACAATCGGTGCTGTTCGTCTTAAAAATGGAAACAACACAGACTATGTAGCTGTAAATGGTGGCTTCTTAGAAGTTCGCCCTGATGTGGTAACCATTTTAGCTCAATCTGCTGAAAGAGCTGAAACTATCGATCTTGCACGTGCTCAAGCAGCAAAAACACGTGCAGAACAAAGATTGCAGAATAATGATGGATCTTATGACTCGAAAAGAGCTAGTTTAGCTCTTAAGCGAGCTGTAAATCGGATTCAAATTGCAGAAATGCGATAAACTTTTAAAGAAAAAGCACCTCGCTCTCCACACAATGGAAAGCGAGGTGCTTTTTCTTTTTTTAAGTATCACCCGAAAAGTAGTTTTGTCACATTTTGTAGTTACATGTTGACGAGTATAAAATAATATCGATTAAGAGGGGAAAGTATTTAGCGTATGAGCCCTTTATGCGATGACACTCCATTTTTTGGATGTTATAATGTATACGCTTACATTTTATTGCCTATGGATTTCAAATGGCAGCTTACTTCTAAATAAGGGTTGCTCCGCATACTTTTTTTAAAGGGGTTTTGCTACCCAAAAATGAAGACAAGCAAATTGTGAATGTACCTTTTTAACATGATTCCTTGTAAAGGGAGATGGGACATGGAAGAGTTGCATATTTATCAGAATAATTATTTGATTGTTTTTGTATTCCTTAGCTTGGGAATCTTACTGCCAGTAGTGGCGCTATTTCTCGGCAAGCTCCTTAGACCTCATAAGCCGAATGAGATGAAATATACGACCTACGAAAGTGGAATTAGCCCTTTTCAGGACTCGAGGGTTCAGTTCAATGTCCGGTATTATTTATTTGGTTTGATGTTCGTTATCTTTGATGTGGAAACCGTCTTTCTTTATCCTTGGGCGGTTGCATATGATGAATTGGGTTTATTTGCTCTTATTGAGATGCTATTTTTTGTCCTTATCTTATTGTTAGGCCTAATATACGCTTGGAAAAAGAAGGTGTTAAAGTGGAATTGAAATTAGATAATCTTACTCGCGAAGAGATGGAAGAAATGCGTCATAGTGTCTTTTTATCCACGCTTGAGCAAGTAAAGGCATGGGCTAGAAGCAATTCATTATGGCCCATGACATTCGGTCTCGCATGTTGTGCCATCGAAATGATGGGGGTGGGATCCTCCCATTATGACCTGGATCGATTCGGTTCCTTTTTCCGTACTTCACCGAGACAATCGGATGTCATGATCGTTTCGGGTACGGTAACGAAGAAAATGGCCCCTATATTAAGGCGATTATACGACCAGATGCCTGAACCTAAATGGGTTATAGCGATGGGATCTTGTGCAACGGCCGGAGGTCCATATGTCCATTCCTACTCGGTCGTCAAAGGGGTAGATCAGATTGTACCAGTTGATGTCTATATCCCGGGATGTCCACCGAATCCCGCTGCCCTTATATACGGTATTAACAAATTGAAAGAGAAAATCAGGTATGAAGCTAAAACTGGAAAGCGGGTGATATAAATGAGCGATGAGAAAGACCTAGCTCAGCAGAAAAAGGAGGCCGCAGCAAAAGCGAAAGCAGCGGCACTGGCGCGAAAGCAGGCAAAAGAGAATGGGGAGGAAGCAGAAGGAGACCTGGATATAGCGAAGCAAAAGGCAGCCGCGGCAGCAAAAGCGAAAGCAGCGGCACTGGCACGAAAGCAGGCAAAAGAGGATGGAGTGGAAACAGGAGATGAACTAGATAAAGCAAAGCAAAAGGCAGCTGCTGCGGCGAAGGCAAAGGCTGCTGCACTAGCCAAAAAGAACGGAGCAACAAATAAAGAAGTAGATTCTGAGAAGGAGAAGGCCAAAGCCATTGCTGTAGCAAAAGCGAAAGCAAGGAACAGTGTAAAAGAGAGTCCAGAAGATGCCACTCCAAAGGAGCCGTCACCCAACCAACCTATCCTCGATCAACTTATTCAGGCCATTGAACGGCATTTGGGAGAAGATGCCCTAGTCGATTACTATATTAATACCCTTTCAAAAGATATTCCCACCTTGGTTGCTAAACCAGATACATATTTTCATATTGCAGATTTTTTACGGCACGATAAAACGTTAAGCTTTCAATTCTTATCAGAGTTGCATGGTACGGACTTTGAGACGCATATGGAAATTTATGTTCACCTGTATTCCTTTCAGACAAACCATTCAGTTGCCTTGAAGGTGAAGGTTGATAGGGATTCACCTTCTATTCCTTCATTAGTGCCGTTATGGCCGGGCGCAAATTGGCCGGAGTGCGAGGCTTACGATTTACTTGGTATTCAATTTCAGGGACATCCTGATTTAAAAAGGATTTTACTCGGGGAGGAATGGATAGGGTATCCGCTTCGTAAAGATTATCAGCCCTATGATGTGGAGGTGTAGCTCAATGTTACGGACGGAAGAGATGTTACTTAATGTCGGACCGCAACATCCGAGTACACATGGCGTGTTCCGGCTTGTCATCAAAATCGACGGTGAAATCATTAAAGAAGCGACCCCGGTCATCGGGTACCTGCATCGTGGAACGGAAAAGCTTGCTGAAAATCTGCAATATACGCAGATTATCCCCTACACCGATCGTCTGGACTACTTAGCGGCGATGACTAACAACTATGTCCTTTGTCATGCCGTTGAAACGATGATGGGAGTGGAGGTACCTGACCGTGCGGAGTATTTGCGGGTTATCGCGATGGAGTTGGGCCGTGTGGCGAGCCACCTTGTTTGGTGGGGGACATATTTACTTGATATTGGAGCGACCAGTCCTTTTTTATATGCCTTTCGTGAACGGGAAATGATCATCAACTTATTGACTGAATTGTCAGGGGCACGGCTCACGTTCAATTATATGAGGGTAGGAGGCGTGAAGTGGGATGCGCCGGAGGATTGGATTGAAAAAGTGGCAGAGTTTATACCCTATATGAGGGAGCAACTAGCTGGGTACCACGAGCTTGTTACAGGAAATGAGATTTTTGTGAACCGGGTCAAGGGTGTGGGTGTTTACTCAAAGGATGAAGCACTTGCCTATTCGTTGAGCGGAGCTAACTTAAGGTGTACGGGCGTGAAGTTTGATTTAAGAAAAGATGAGCCTTATTCCATTTATAACCGGTTCCAATTCGATGTTCCCACCCGTGGAGAAGGCGATGCCTTTTCCCGCTATCACTGTAGGATGGAGGAAATAGAAGAGTCATTGAAAATTCTAGAACAGGCCGTGGAGCAATTTCCTGCAGGGGGACCGATTCTTGCCAAGGTTCCGAAGATCATCAAGGTGCCAAAAGGTGAGGCCTTCGTCCGGATTGAATCCCCACGAGGTGAAATAGGCTGCTATATTGCTAGTGAAGGGAAAAAGGAGCCATACCGCTTGAAATTTCGGCGACCGTCCTTTTATAATCTGCAAATCCTGCCAAAGTTGCTCAAAGGAGAAAATATGGCGAATTTGATAACGATATTAGGAGCGATCGATATCGTATTAGGGGAGGTGGATGGATAAAATGATCCATAATCTGCTTCAATCAGCTCCTGGCCTTCTCAATTTCGGTATCTTTTTTGGCTTGGCGGTTCTGCTCTTATTCGTCGTTCTAGGGTTTGTCACCTATGGTATTCTTTCGGAACGGAAAATCATGGGCTTCATGCAGATGAGGATCGGCCCGAACCAAATTGGGGGTAAATGGGGGCTTTTACAGACAGTCGCCGATGTGTTGAAGCTTTTGATTAAGGAAGATACGATACCGAAAAAGGCGGATAAACCGCTGTATATATTAGCCCCCGTAATTGCCTTCGCTCCGGCCTTTATGGTCTTGGCCACCTTGCCTTTCACCGATGCTTTTCAATTTGCGGATATCGGTGTCGGCCTTCTTTATTATGTGGCAGTATCGGGCATAACGACGATAGGCATCGTCACCGCTGGATGGGCTTCCAACAATAAGTATTCCTTGATTGGCGGGATGCGAGCGGCGGCACAAATGATTTCCTACGAAATCCCGCTCGTCATGTCATTAGTGGGCATCGTCCTCTTGTCAGGAAGCTTAAACCTGAATGAAATCGTTGCCGCGCAGGATAAAGTTTGGTTCATTTTTGTTCAGCCCCTTGCTTTCATCGTGTTCTTTATCGCTTCCGTGGCTGAGTTGAACAGGGTCCCTTTTGACCTTCCGGAAGCAGAATCAGAGCTCGTTTCTGGCTATCATGTCGAGTACTCTGGATTCCGCTGGGCCTTCTTTATGCTATCGGAATATGTCTATATGTTTGCAATGGCTACACTAACCACTGTATTATTTTTAGGAGGATGGAATTCTATTCCGTTTCTGGATTTTATTACAGGAGCTATTTGGTTCGGCTTGAAGTTTAGTCTTGTCTTTTACGTCTTGGTTTGGATCCGTGTCACGTTTCCAAGGATAAGGGTCGACCAATTGATGGAATTCGGTTGGAAGGTCTTGCTGCCAGTAGCGTTAGCCAATATTTTTTTGACAGCACTTTTTAAAGAGTTATTTAATCTATAAAAGCGTTCCAGATTTCAGAAAGCGGGGGATCGATATGCTGGGGTTAGCAAAAGGTCTAACGTATACACTGAAGAACTTGACCAGGAAAAAGGTGACGTATGACTATCCGAATGAGCCGCTGCCACTCCCTGATAGATTTCGGGGAATTCAAAAATTCTATCCTGAAAAATGTATTGTTTGTAATCAGTGCGTGTCGATTTGCCCGACGGATTGTATACAGTTAACAGGAAAAAAACATCCGGACACAACGAAAAAAGGAAAAATAATCGATACGTATGACATCAATTTTGAAATATGCATTCTTTGTGATTTATGTACGGAGGTTTGCCCGACTGAAGCAATCGTGATGACGAACGAATTTGAACTGGCCGAATACAGTCGCGACCAGCTATTTAAAAATTTGGAGTGGTTGGATGAAAACGATGAAAATATCCGGAAGGTGAATAAAGTATGAGTTTGTCTGGTGAATTACTTGCTTTTATCGGCTTAGCAACCGTCGCAATAATAGGTGGGTTGCTGCTGATTACGTTAACGAGAGTGGTGCACATGATGATTGCGCTGGTCTTTACATTCCTCAGCATTGCCGGCATTTACTTGCTTTTGTCGGCGGAATTTGTGGCTGTCGTACAAATCCTTATCTATTCCGGGGCGATTACGATTGTAATGCTATTTGGAATCATGCTGACCCGTCATCATGAAACGGAAAAACCGGCTAAAGACGGTTGGCGGAAGTTCTTTTTGATCATAGGGATTGCTGGCTTTGCTTTAGTGGTCTACCTAGGCATTTACAACCTGGATATACCTGTTCAGCCAACGAATCTACATGAGGAAAATACGAAACAAATCGGTATCGAGCTGTTTTCGAAATATGTGATTCCATTTGAAGTGTTGTCCGTGCTTTTACTCGTCGCATTAGTCGGTTCCATCGTGTTAGCAAAAAAAGAAGATGATGAAGAGGAGGAAGGGCAATTATGACAAGTGTCCCCTTGTCTGCTTATCTCGTCTTGGCACTCGTTTTATTTTGTATAGGACTATATGGAGCCATGACGAAAAGAAATACGGTTATTGTTTTAATATCGATAGAGCTGATGCTTAATGCTGCAAACGTCAACCTGGTGGCCTTCAGTAAATTCGGAGTGACTCCGTCTATCACGGGTCAAGTGTTTTCATTATTTACGATTACGATCGCTGCAGCCGAAGCGGCTGTTGGGCTAGCCATTTTAATGGCGCTTTACCGAAATCGAAAAACGGTCAATGTTGATGAAATGGATACGATGAATCATTGATTGCTCATACAAATCAAATGTATGAAGAAGGGGATTTGATACGATGATGGAGAATGCTTGGGTCATACCGATCTTTCCACTCGTCTCGTTTGTGATACTGCTTTTATACGGTAGACGGTGGCGGGAAAAAGGCGCCTATATTGGAATATTGTTGACACTCACATCGTTCATTTTATCTGTGTTCGTTTTGGTAGAACGGCTGCAGGAGCCTACTTATAAGATGACGTTGGATTGGCTTTCTGTTGGTGGGTTGCAGCTTACGGCAGGTTTTGAGATCAACCAACTTAATGCCTTAATGCTTGTGATCGTTTCTCTAGTAAGCCTGCTCGTTCAGATTTATTCCGTAGGATACATGAAAGGGGAAGATCGCTTTTCCACTTTTTATGCTTACCTTGGTTTCTTTACCTTTGCCATGCTTGGGCTTGTCATGGCACCGAATTTATTGCAGCTTTATTTCTTCTGGGAGCTTGTAGGAGTCGGGTCGTTTCTATTAATCGGTTTTTATTTTTACAAACAGGAAGCGAAGCTCGCTGCGAAAAAGGCATTTATCATGACCCGAATTGGCGATGTGGGGCTTCTAATTGGAATCATTCTGTTATTCTGGGAAACTGGAAGTTTCGAATATGGGGATATTTTCTCGGTCGTTCAAACTGGTGGCATTTCAAGTGGGAGATTGACCCTGATTGCCATTCTAATTTTTATCGGGGCAGTCGGGAAATCCGGACAGTTCCCACTTCACACGTGGCTACCTGACGCGATGGAAGGGCCAACCCCGGTGTCAGCCTTGATTCATGCTGCTACTATGGTAGCTGCAGGCGTTTACCTGGTAGCGACGATGTTTCCATTGTTTCTTGCAAGCACGGCAGCGATGCAGGTTGTCGCAGTAATAGGGGGACTTACAGCCATCTTCGCTGCAAGCATCGCCCTCGTCCAAAAAGATGTGAAGCGGGTGCTGGCCTATTCCACAATCAGCCAGCTGGGCTTTATGATGCTAGCATTGGGTACGGCAGGGTATGTTGCCGGAGTGTTTCACTTAATGACACATGCTTTCTTTAAAGCTTTACTGTTTTTGGCAGCGGGTAGTGTCATTCATGCTTTACATACACAGGATGTCGAAAAAATGGGAGGGGTATGGAGGAAGTTAAAGGTGACAGGTCCGTTATTCTTAATTGGAACACTCTCGATATCGGGATTTCCCCTTTTGTCTGGATTTTTCAGTAAGGATGAAATCTTGCTGGCCGCCTGGGGGCATGGGAGCTATTTTCTATTCACACTCGCCTTGATAACCTCCTTTTTAACGGCATTCTATATGTTCCGCTTGTTTTTCTTAATTTTCGCAGGAGAGTCGAGAGGACCTGTCGATCCACTTCAAGAGTCTTCTCGCTACATGTTGCTTCCGATGGTGGTCCTTGCGGTGCTTGCCATAGTCAGCGGATATATACAAACTCCGTGGTTCGGTTCCTTCCTAGGAAATTGGCTCATCGACGGAAACGAATGGCTGCTTGGTGCCGGTTACCATGAGGGGCCGATATGGATCATGTTGCTGGCGGTGGCCGTTTCACTAGCTGGTATTTTCCTAGCTTATCTCATCTACGCAAAAAAGACGCTATCACGCAACTGGCTTATAGGAGAGGATTCCATCATATATAGAGTTTTGGATAATAAGTACTTCATAGATGAAATGTACTATTTTACCGTAGGTTATCTTACAAGAGGTTTTAGCTTGTTCCTATCTTATATGGAAAAGTTCATTGTCGGGGGATTGGTGTCCACGGTGGCTAGCTCAATAGAAGGTTTAGGAAAAATCGGGGCTAAGCTTCAAACGGGACAGGTACAGCAGTATGGCGTGATTGCCTTTCTGGGACTTGCGGTCCTGATGGTCATCTTTGCCTTCACTGGGGGGTATTTGAGATGAACGTATACTTGCTTACGCTATTAGTGTTCTCCCCGTTGCTTGGTATCTTCATGGTGGCCATCATGCCTAGAACAGAGGAAAGGACCATTAAGCAGTTCGGTTTCTTTGGTACACTGCCACCCCTGATATTGACGATATTTTTATTTGCTCAGTATCATTCAGGAATGGCTCTTTCGTCTTTTGACATCAAGGTGAATTGGATTCGATTTGGGAATCTATCGATGTACGACCCCAATTTATTCGCGGTTAACTTTGAATTGGGTCTGGATGGCTTAGCCCTTGTCTTTCTCTTATTGACGACGATTATCTCCTCATTGGCGGCCTTGGCGTCATTTTATATAAAACGGGATTGGAAGGGTTATTACCTATTATTCTTACTTTTAGAGATTGGTATGCTCGGCGTTTTTACAGCGGAGAACCTGATTTTGTTTTTTATCTTTTTTGAAATGACGTTGATACCAACATTCTTCTTGATAGGAAAGTGGGGTTATTTCGAGAAAGAAAAAGCTTCATACCAATTTTTGATCTATAACGGAATAGGATCGGCCATTTTATTGGTGGTGATTCTGATTTTGTTTGCCCGGACAGGGACGACGAATATTGCGGCACTAACACAGATGATGACAATGGGTGGTGTTTCTCTTTTTGCACCCATTTCCGGTGCGATGAAGTATGGACTATGCGTGGCCCTTCTTATTGCTTTTGCCATTAAGTTGCCCATGTTTCCTTTCCATACCTGGATGGTGCGGGTTCATGCCGAGGCACCACCATCAATCGTCATGATTCATGCAGGAATCCTTTTGAAAATTGGTGCTTATGGAATCATCCGCTTCGGAATGGGAATATTTCCAGAACAATATCAAAGCCTTGCCTACATCCTTGTTCTCTTTGGGGTCATCAGCTTGTTGTATGGTGCCTTCTTAGCTTTAGTGCAGACAGATTTCAAGCTTGTCTTAGCCTATTCTTCAGTTTCACATATGGGGATTGTGATGATGGGGCTTGGCGCCTTGAATGAAGCGGGTCTGCAGGGGGCCATTTTTCAAGTGGTCTCACATGGTTTGATTGCTGCTTTGCTGTTCTTCTTGGTTGCTGTTTTATATGAGCGCACAGGTACAACGGTGCTTACGAAGCTTGGCGGGCTGGCCAAGCCGATGCCGCGTTTTTCCGGACTGCTGCTAGTGGGTGGGATGGCCTCTCTTGGTTTGCCAGGCATGTCTGGTTTCATCAGTGAATTCATGGTCTTTCTTGGCTTATTTAAGAGTCAGCCTGTCCTCGCCGCAATTGGCGCCATCGGCCTCATTTTAACGGCTGTCTATATACTGAGAGCCGTACTGATGATGACGTTTGGCAAGGATCATAGTTTGATAGGGAATGAGAAATATGATCTTAAGGGTGCGGAATTTGTACCGACGGCAGTGCTTATCGGCCTAATAATAGCCATCGGTGTATATCCTAATCTAATCGGCAGGCCTCTTCAAGGAACGATAGATGCAATCATGCTAGCCGTAGGGGGGCGATGAAGATGGATTGGAATACGATGCTTTCATATGATTGGGGAGCGATGATGCCGGAGTTCATCATCCTTGGAACGGCGATGGCACTTTCCATATTGGATATATTCTGGCCGAAGCATTTTAATCGGAGAAAGCTTGCCTGGCTTGCTGTGACGGGAATCATACTAGCCTTTTTTTCTCTGATTAGTTTGTTGTCTTTCGAAACGGTAAGCATTTTATCTGATACGTTTCGTTTAGATTCATTTGCAAAAGCGTTTAAGCTAATTTTATTGCTCGGAGCGGGGCTTATCATCCTGCTTGCAGAAAGCTATGAGCCCAAGGAAGGCTTAAAGGAACATCGCGGGGAATTTTATTATCTATTCCTTGCGGCGTTGCTAGGTGCGATGATCATGACATCAAGTGGAGATTTGATAACGTTGTTTATTGGCCTAGAGTTACTCTCACTTTCTTCCTATATATTAGTGGGCATACGGAAACAAAATCGGAAGTCCAATGAATCGGCCATGAAATATGTAATAAACGGGGGGATCTCCACCGCCATCACTCTGTTTGGCATGAGTTATTTATATGGTGTGACCGGGTCGGTGAATTTGGGGGAAATGAGTCGAACGATGGCAGGCATGACAGATGGCCAGCTCCTATACATTACGGGAATTGCTTTCCTCATGGTTTTCATCGGTTTAGCCTTTAAAATTGCCGCAGCTCCCTTTCATATGTGGGCACCGGATGTTTACGAGGGTGCGCCTACACCAGTTACGGCCTTTTTAAGTGTCATATCGAAAACAGCGGGATTTGTCATCCTCCTGCGCATTTTTCTTTCATTGTTCCTAACTGCACCCGGGGATGCTATCGGGGCACTCGACTTTTTTGAGAAAAATAATGGATATGTCGCTTTTGTATCAGGGGTGACGATCATACTAGGTAACGTGGTTGCGTTAAGGCAACAAAATTTAAAACGATTATTCGCTTATTCGAGCATCGCTCATGCGGGGTATCTCCTTGTAGCTGTGACCACATTGGGTGGTGGGTATTTCTTGATGGATACAGTCTGGTTTTACTTACTTGCCTACTTACTGATGAACTTGGGTGCTTTTGCAATCATTCAATTGCTCTCGAGTCAAAGTGGTTCAGAGGATATCGGTATCCTTGCAGGTCTAGGAAAAAGATCGCCATATCTGGCCATGGCCTTTACTGTGTGTATTCTCTCATTGACAGGCATTCCTGGAACGGCAGGATTTATAGGGAAACTGAATATCTTTCTCGGTGCTTTCATTACGGAACCGGGACATTATGTACTGGCCGGGATCATGATAGCGGGGACGGTCGTATCTTATGTCTATTATTTTGGCTTACTGGTCCAGGTCTTTTTCCGCCCGCCCCATATAGACAAGTTGATAAAGGTGCGTCCAGGTTTATTCATCGTTATAATGGTCTGTATAGGCGGCACAATCCTCTTTGGATTTGCCCCTAACCTTGCCTTTGACTTCCTGCATAACCATTTTGGTGATTTTAAAGACTTTATTTCAAGTGAATGATATAATGCCTTTATCAGAGGCTGGTTCCAAAGGATTCAGTCTCTGTCTTTCAATTCTGAAATATTTTTTGCGGTTTTTCCTTTTAAATTCCAAATTTCAAGGGGATCTGTGATAGAATGGAAGACGGGTGTCTTTTAGGAGGTATGTACATGTTTTCAACAATGGGACAGCAGGCCTTGCTGGGTATAGTTTCCCACTTATTTTTCATTGCAGTTACATGGTGGGCTCTGCAGGCCATACATTTCGATAAGATATTAAGATCCAATTCGGTCCTTAAGGCCAGGGTATTATATATTTTATTAACGGTGGCGATTGGTTCTGTTGTGAGCAACTTCTTCCTTGATTACCTTGGATTTGCTAACCAACTTCCTTATATGTTTAGTGAGGATTAAAAAAGCTATAAGGTTTTATTTATAGCAAAATATGATTCTACTCTTGTATTCGCCATTATTCTACTGATTTTTATAGCATTAGAAGAAAGCATCACCTATTGTCGGGAAATGCGAAGTATGAACTCCCCTTTTATGGAAATAATGCTTAAAAGGGGAGGGATTTAACATGTTTGTAGTGAATAAAAAAATGTTATCATACATAGTAATTCTTGGTTTGACGGTGGTTTTAATTGGGAATAGTACAATTGCGGCAAAGGGTAAAGCCGATGTAGTCAAATTGGTGGAACTGCTGCAACAAGATAATGCGGTAAACATAGGAAATTGGTCTGTGTATGCACGAGAGATAAATGAAGAGATCACGAATAAACAAGAGTTTGAGAGAGAAGTGGTCGCTTTAAAACAAAAATATCCTCAATTTAGTTGGTACCGGGAAGATGGCGCATCTGCCATGAAGGCTGAGGCGTTCTTTTACCATGTCGATTCGGGTCTGACGGAGTCTATTAAATTAATGACAACCGAGGAAGAATCTGATAAAGTTACCTATGTTATTTACGAAGTAAAGGGACAGGAATGGAGAGAAGGCTATCCAGCCTACTTTACCGGCACGTACCAAAACAGAGTGAATGACATATTTAGGGGAACTCCTTCAATTTTTTCTTGTATTTCTGGGTCTATCAATGATAATATGGATTCGATTTTAAACTCTAAAACCGAAGGCCTATTAGATAAATTCCAAGCGAGGGAAATTGAGAGTGTGCATGAAACAAACTTTACATCTATATCTGCACATTCAACTTTGTTTAAACAACCTTTGACTAAAGAAAAATTAAATTTGCAGTTTGGGCTACGGACAGAAGGATTGGGTGACCGGACGAACTTTGTAGTTGGCACACCAATCATAACGTTTGAATATTAATATAGAGAAAATGGACGCGGAGGGGAATACTTTTGGAAAAAATCATCGTTCGCGGCGGAAACAGGCTTAGCGGAACAGTAAAAGTAGAAGGTGCTAAAAACGCCGTTTTGCCAGTAATCGCTGCAACATTATTAGCAAGTGATGGGAAAAGTATCATTAAAGACGTTCCTACGCTCTCCGATGTATATACAATCAACGAAGTATTGCGCAACTTAAACACTGATGTTGCCTTTCAAGATAATCAAGTAACTGTAGATGCATCAAGAGAGTTATTAGACGAAGCACCATTTGAGTATGTACGCAAAATGAGAGCTTCCGTTTTAGTAATGGGGTCATTATTAGCAAGGAATGGCCGGGCCCGTGTGGCTTTACCGGGTGGCTGCGCCATTGGTTCCCGTCCTATCGATCAGCATTTAAAAGGCTTTGAAGCGATGGGAGCAAAAGTGAAGGTCGGTAATGGTTTCATTGATGCTGAAGTAGAAGGCAGACTTAAGGGAGCAAGAGTATACCTTGATTTCCCAAGTGTAGGAGCCACAGAGAACATTATGATGGCAGCGACACTTGCTGAAGGTACGACAATACTAGAAAACGTGGCGAAAGAGCCTGAAATCGTGGATTTAGCTAACTTCCTTAATAAAATGGGTGCCAAAGTTAAAGGCGCTGGTACGGGTACGATGAAAATTGAAGGTGTCCATAAATTATATGGCGCTGAACATTCAATTATACCTGACCGCATCGAGGCTGGAACATTCATGACGGCTGCCGCACTTACTGGTGGTAACGTACTTGTTCAAGGTGCGGTTCCTGAGCATCTAACTTCCCTAATTGCGAAAATGGAAGAGATGGGTATTACAATTATCGAAGAACAAGATGGATTGCGTGTAATCGGTCCAAAAACCTTGAAGGCCATTGATATTAAAACAATGCCGCATCCTGGTTTCCCTACTGATATGCAATCACAAATGATGGCATTGTTATTGCGTGCTGAAGGAACAAGTATGATTACGGAAACAGTCTTCGAGAACCGTTTCATGCATGTTGAAGAATTCCGTCGTATGAATGCTAACGTTAAAATAGAAGGTCGTTCTGTTATTGTCAACGGGCCAACTAATCTTCAAGGTGCAGAAGTATCTGCCACAGATTTGCGGGCTGCTGCTGCGCTTATCCTGACTGGATTGGTTGCAGAGGGCGTTACCCGTGTTACAGAATTGAAGCATCTTGACAGAGGATACGTGAATTTCCACGGTAAATTAGCATCTTTAGGTGCTGATGTGGAACGTATCAATGAAGAGGTCCCAGCAGAAACAAAAACGATAGCTGATTTGAACGCATAAGATTACGTATAAACCCATTCGGTTTCAGTCATTGAAGCCCGGATGGGTTTTTTTGTGTACCCTGGGAAAAGAGGGGTTGACCTACCTTCCTGCCACTTTTCTATTCATAAAAGCTTGTCCTTCGACATACATTTATCTTGTAGAGAAACCTGCTGGCTCAAAGTGCGTACAGCAGAGAACAAGTGTAGGGAGGCCCAGGAATTTGAAAGCAATGAAACCTGTGATTGTACTATCCATAGCCGTAGCATTCGTCATAATCATGATTCCAGCAGTGCTTGTGCTTCCGTTTTCCAATGATGCAACAAGTGGAAAGTTAGCTGAACATGTAGAGAAAAAAGAGAAGGAAGAAGGAAAAGAAGTGACCGCAAATGAAATGAGTTCGATTGATGTGGCTGTCTACAGATCAGCTACGAAAAAGATTCAAAAGCTCCCACTTGAGTCATATCTATCTGGTGTAGTGGCAGCAGAAATGCCTGCGGATTTTGAGGAGGAGGCATTAAAAGCGCAAGCGTTGACGGCAAGGACCTACATTGTGAATCAGTTAATCAGCAATAATCGCCAGGGATTGCCAGAAGGAGCTGATGTAGGTGATACAGTAATGCATCAAGTATATAAAAATGATAATGAGCTGAAGAAGCAGTGGGGCTCTGATTATAAATGGAAGATGAAGAAAATAGACAAAGCCATAAAGGAAACAGAAGGCCAGATCCTAACCTATAATGGTAATCCAATTACAGCTACCTTCTTTTCCACAAGTAACGGATACACAGAGAATTCCGAAGAGTATTGGCAGGCTGAGTTCCCCTATTTGAAAAGCGTGTCCAGTCCATGGGATAAAGAATCACCAAAATTTTATAATAAAATGGTCGTTAATGCCGGTGACTTTGAGAGAAAGCTAGGCGTAAGTTTGTCGTCAGGAACCACGATAGGCACAGTCGTTCAAAGGACGTCGGGCAATCGTGTGGGGATGGTTGATATTGGAGGAAAGAAATTGACGGGAAAACAAATCCGGGAAAAATTAGCATTGAATTCGTCCGATTTTGACTGGGAGCGGCAGGGAAACCAAATCGTCATTACGACAAAGGGTTACGGTCATGGCGTCGGAATGAGCCAGTACGGTGCTAACGGGATGGCTCGTGAAGGGAAAAACTATGAAGATATCGTAAAGTACTATTACAAAGGTGTTAAAGTACAGTCATCTAGCAAGTGGATCAATACATTGACAGCAAAAAAATGAGAGAAGGGAATTCCCCATCTCTCATTTTTTTTCGCCGAATTTTTCTATAAGGGTCAAAAAGCCACGTGTGTGTTTGAAATAATGGTACTGCACATGAAAATAGACAGCGAGGACGCCAATGATGTCTTTAGCCACATCAATCAAGGATGCAGAGCGGTAGGGGATAAATGACTGGTGATATTCATCTACGATACCGTAAAGACCGGCTATGATAGCGGCTGCCAAACTAAATCCAGGTTTCAGCTTTTGATTTATGGCTAGTGCAGAAACGAATAATATATACAGAATCGCAAATTCAACTAAATGGAGGGCCTCTTTAATAAATCGGTCAACTGATGAGGAAGGAAGGTCTAGAATGATATCATCAGGTTTACTCGACATTATCCAGATGGCAATCATATATAGAAAAGGTAGAATCGTTACTAAGATCTTAAGGGTTTTTTTCATCAATTAAACATCCTTCAACAGTGAGATATCAAACATTTTACCATTCTACGAATAAAATCGGATTCTTTTTCACAAAATAAATCTAAAATTTTTTACTTAAGATGTATATAAACTTAACAAAATGTTCAGAATGGTTGCTGAGGTGATTAATATGAGAGAGGAAGAAAAAAGACCAACTTCCAAAATCCAACGTATACTTAAAAAGCGTTGGGCATTATCAGCAATCTACATCGCAAGTGCAGCCATAATCTTAGCCGCGGCCTTTTTATTACAAAATAGTTTTGATGATTCAGCTAAGGACGAGAAAAAAGATCTAGCTGAAACAGGAAAAAACTATGATCAGCCTTCAGTCGAAGTCAATAGTGATCAGGAAACCGTTAAGATGCCTGTTGCCAATGCCGATAAAACAGTCATTAAAAAACAATTCTATGACGTGAATGCAGATGAAAAGGCTCAAGAAGACGCGCTAGTTTTCTACAACAATAGATATGAGCAGAACAAAGGGATCGACATCGCCATGGAAAATGGAAAATCTTTCGATGTAAAAGCATCATTGAGTGGAAATGTAACGAAAGTACAAGAAGACGCCCTTCTTGGCAATTTAATTGAAGTTGAGCATGAAGATGGTGTGGTCACTCGTTATCAATCTGTTAAAGACATCAAGGTTGCCGTTGGGGACAAAGTGAAACAGGGACAAGCTATCGCTACTTCAGGCAAAAGCCAGATCAATGAAGAGGCAGGCGTCCACGTTCATTTCGAAATCAGAAAAGATGACATCGCATTGAACCCAGTTGATTTCTTTGAAAAGCAAGCATCTGCTATTCAAACAGCAACTGAAGAAACAAAAAATAGCTCAAATGATTCAGCTGGAAAAGTAGAATCTCCAGCCGTCGAGGATTCTGAAAAAGGTGCGGAGGAATCTCCAGCCGTTGACGAATCAGAAGCAGGCACTGAGTTAGAAAAAGGCACAGAAGATGGAAGCGCCATTCCTGATGAAGATTCTACTGAGAAAAGCGACACCATAGAGGATTCGTTAAAAGAAACAAATTAATAAAAAATACAAGCAAAACATAAACCATGTTAAGATGTACAACAACTGAAAAATTGGTAAAGAGGGAGCCGTTCTACATGAACGGCTCCCTCTTTTGGTGATAAATAAAAACAAGGGAAACATTTATTATTTTCGAGGAAATAGTGGTAATTACTAGAATATAACTGAAATTCTGACAAATTTCTTGGGAAATAATCTAGTTTTTAGAAAGATGATAAGTTGAAAAGGATAAATAAAGAGAAATGCCCTGTCCCATTAGGCATATATTCTTAACCAAGCTAATAAGATGTTATAAACCATGCAAAGAGAGTGTTTGAGGTGAGGAATCGTTTATTACAAAAAACCTAATAGTTGATCATTCTATCTTTCATTGTTTATAAGACAGGGGTATTCGATTCGAAAAATACGAATCTCATTTCACACTTCTCACATCCAATTTGGGGAGGTCGAGTGGTGTGCACGATTACATCAAAGAAAGAACTATCAAGATAGGCAAGTATATCGTGGAAACTAGAAAAACGGTCCGCGTCATTGCTAAAGAATTCGGTGTCTCTAAAAGTACAGTCCATAAAGACTTAACGGAGAGACTTCCGGAAATTAATCCTGAATTGGCTAACGAAGTGAAGGATATATTGGATTACCATAAATCCATTCGTCACCTTCGGGGTGGAGAAGCGACAAAGCTAAAATATAAACGAACTGAACAAGAAGAAGAAATAGCTAAGTAAATCATTCAAAAAAGGATTCCGGACATTGGCAAGGATTCTAAAGAACAGAGGTATGGACAAAGGACTGCATGAATTTGTGATTCCTTTTTTCATCCTCACTTAAGAATCTCCAACCCGGAATTTTTTAATGGATTAATTTTGTTAATATGGAAATCCTTAATATATCTATGTTTAATTAAATTTTCAGTAGAGGTTTTGAATTTATTTATATTTCATACTACTTTGTGAACAGGCGATATGGTAAAATAAACAATTAGGACAGAAGTAGGTTTTATGTGAGGATATTCAAGGAGGATTTAAGAAATGTTTGCTAGAGATATTGGGATAGATCTTGGAACAGCCAATGTTCTAATACATGTCAAAGGTAAAGGAATCGTGTTAAATGAGCCTTCGGTAGTAGCGATTGATAAGAATTCAAATCGAGTTCTTGCTGTCGGTGAAGAGGCTCGTAAAATGGTAGGCCGGACACCTGGAAATATTGTTGCAATTCGCCCTCTAAAAGATGGTGTCATTGCTGACTTTGATGTAACGGAAATGATGCTTAAGCATTTTATAAATAAGTTAAATGTAAAAGGCTTTCTTTCTAAGCCAAGAATTTTGATTTGCTGTCCAACAAACATTACAAGTGTTGAACAGAAAGCAATCAAAGAGGCTGCAGAAAAAAGCGGTGGAAAGAAAGTGTTCCTTGAAGAAGAGCCTAAAGTGGCTGCCATCGGCGCTGGCATGGATATTTTCCAACCTAGCGGTAACATGGTCGTGGATATTGGTGGTGGAACAACGGACATCGCGGTTCTTTCAATGGGTGATATCGTCACATCTTCTTCCATCAAAATGGCTGGTGACAAATTCGATAATGAAATCTTAAATTACGTTAAACGTAAGTATAAGCTCCTAATTGGGGAACGTACAGCGGAAAATATCAAAATGCAGGTTGCAACGGTCTTCCCTGGTTCACGCAACGAAGAAATTGATATACGCGGACGTGATATGGTTTCAGGATTACCAAGGACCATCTCCGTTAATTCGGAAGAAATCGAGGAAGCGCTGAGGGAACAAGTTTCCGTTATCGTACAAGCTGCGAAAGCTGTGCTTGAACGGACACCACCAGAACTTTCTGCCGATATCATTGACCGTGGCGTCATTTTAACAGGTGGGGGAGCTTTACTTCATGGAATCGATCTGCTTTTAGCAGAGGAACTTAAAGTCCCTGTACTAGTTGCAGAACAGCCAATGGATTGCGTAGCTATTGGAACAGGAATCATGCTAGATAATATGGACAAATTACCACGACACAAATTCAATTAAAAAGCGGACGTCAAAAGCTGCATTATAAGATAAGGGTCTAAGGTTCAGACACAAAGAAGCATAGTGAAAGTCCGTGCAGTTCTAGTACTTATGAGCAATAGACCCTCTTCTTTTATCTTGAAAATTTAACACTATTCCTTTAACTCTGACCTATCCTAAAACAATAGATGAATTCTTCTGCTCCAACGCATTTTCTTTTTCCCTTAAATATAGACGTTTATATCCGATAAGATAGATATAAGAACATGAACGGAATATTTTTGTAGAATGAGGAGTGAAAAAAATGTTAAGAGGTTTTTATACAGCGGCTTCTGGAATGCTAACACAGCAAAGACGGACTGAAATGCTGACAAATAATATATCCAATGCGAATACAACTGGGTATAAGGCCGATCAAACGAGCGTGCGCTCTTTTCCGGAATTGTTACTTGGTAATATGCAAAGTAGTACAGTGCCTACTGACAATAAGTTAAGTATGCCTAAGATGTCCCAAGTAGGCAGTCTTAGTACAGGTGTTTACCTACAAGAAGCGAATCCTTTATTCGCGCAGGGTACACTTGAAGAAACGGAACTTAATACAGATATTGCCCTAGCAGACGAAAATCTTCCCATCAATGAAGAAACGGGGAAGACAGGGTCGGTCCTTTTTACCGTTCAAGATAATGACGGCCAACTACGTTACACAAGGGACGGCAGCTTTACATTGGATGGACAGGGCTATTTAACGACGCCTAAAGGCTATTATGTACTGGATGAGAATAATGAACGGATCCAACTTGATAGTGATCGATTCACGGTGACCGATAAAGGAGCTATCTTAGAAGGAAATATTCAAACGGCCCGCATTGGCGTTGGTTATTCAGACAATCCATCTAATCAGCTCGAGAAAGATGGCGAAGGTCTATATCGAGCTGTTGGAAATCCTTTGCCTAGTGCATATGCTATTGAAGAGCTGGACTTCTCAACCAAACAGGGCTTCCTTGAGGGGTCGAATGTTGATCAATCGAGGACAATGACGGAAATGATGTCAGCATACCGGTCCTTTGAAGCGAATCAAAAAGTCCTTCAAGCCTATGATAAGAGTCTCGACAAAGCGGTTAATGAAGTGGGTAAGCTCTAATTCATTGATGTGGAGAAGGAGTCTTCGGAAATATGAAATGTTAGGGGAATGTCCATGAATCGAACCATGCTAACAGCGACGAATACGCTTAATCAAATTCAAAGTCAGATCGATCAAATCAGCAATAATATTGCCAATGTTGATACGACGGCTTATAAAAAAACACAAACCAGCTTTAGTGATTTGTTAACTCAAAGTTTTAACAACCAACCGAGTGAGACGAAGGAAATCGGACGGTTGACAATGCCTGGAATTCGACAAGGAACGGGTGCTAAACTGAATCCTTCCCAAATCGTGCTCACACAAGGTTCCTTGAAGAATACTGACCGCAATTTAGATGTGGCATTGACGAAGGAGGATTTATTCTTCACGGTCAATGTTCAGGATGAAAATGGGACCAATACGCGTTTAACGAGAGATGGAGCTTTTTATTTATCACCTAGTGAGGAAAATCCAGATCGAATGATGCTCGTTACCTCTGCCGGGAATCAAGTCCTTGATGAATATGGAGACCCGATTCTTATTGATGGAAGCATCAAGGATATAAGAATCTCAGAAGAAGGTTTAATGACGGTGGATACAGAAGAGTATGGAGAGCAAAGCTATGGCCTTGGTGTGGTTTCTGTAAACAAACCGCAATTCCTCGAACAGTTAGGCGGTAATCTGCTTGGACTTCCCGCAAACCTTGATGGATTGGACGTTACCGAAGATAATATCATGACGTTATTGACGGGTGATCGTCGCAGAGAAATTGCAATTAAGCAAGGTTCGCTGGAGTCTTCGAACGTCGATCTTTCAAAAGAGATGACGGATTTGATTACTGCCCAACGACAATACCAGTTTCAATCGCGGGCGATAACGATGGCCGATCAAATGGGTGGACTTATTAACGGGATTCGGTGAGTGGGATAGGATTAAATCATGACTTTAGGTTTCATATTGAAGCGCTTTTCATTTATACTTTAGCAAAGAGGATCGTTGACGCTCATTCATCTTGATTTTGCATGTGAGGGAATGCTTGTATTTATGTATAAGCTAGAGACGCTTTTATTTGGCGAGTTTTCTGAGAAAAAGGAGCTTTTGTATCTGTATGGAACAAAAAAGTGTAATGAGACAAGAAGTGAGTGAAGAAGTAAAGGAAGTAGAAACTACACAACCAAACCAGAGAATCAGGGTCCGTCTTTTGCCTATCTGGCTTCGTTTGCTTATTATCATGGGATTGATTATCGTTGCTTTAGTAGCTGGTTCGCTTATAGGGTATAGTGTGATCGGTGGAGGTCAAGCAACGGATGTTTTCAAAAAATCCACGTGGACCCATATTATCGATATTGTAAATGAAGGCGCATAGAAACAGTCCGTCGAGGTAGGTTTCGTTGCTTTAATATTCCATTTGCGTGCCTCTTCCTCATTACAGGAGGGGCGAGTTTTCGTTAAAAACAAGCAAATTACATGATTAGGAGGAATCGAAATGTTAGATATTACTGAAATAAAGGACATCATTCCCCATCGGTATCCTTTTTTATTGGTGGACCGAATTATTGAAGTTGAAGAAGGAAAAAGAGCAGTAGGGTTAAAAAACGTTTCAGCCAATGAAGAATTTTTTAATGGGCACTTTCCGGATTACCCTGTTATGCCTGGGGTATTGATTGTAGAGGCGTTGGCACAAGTAGGTGCTGTAGCCGTTTTAAAACAAGAGGAATTTAAAGGGCGGTTGGCCTTTTTTGCGGGTATTGATAATTGCCGATTCAAGCGTCAGGTAAGACCTGGTGATCAACTTCGCCTTGAGGTGGAAATATTACGTCTAAGGGGAACAGTTGGTAAGGGTAAAGCGGTCGCGACAGTAGACGGCGAGGTTGCTTGTGAAACGGAAATCATGTTTGCCTTTGGAGATAAATAAACTAAAGGATTACATGACATTCACCGTTTTAGTGCCAAATGTTTAGATATACCCAAATAAGTGTATATAATACATATACGATGCAGATGTTAGCTACTTTAATTGCAGTTGGTTTTTAAAACCATTTCTTTTTATTCTCCCTTTGATGCCGGACATTTATGTTCGGCATCTTTTATTTGTGTTTAAAGGTACATGCATTTTTTGCTAATTTAAAATAAGGCGTAAGTTATTTTTACATTCGGGCAAAATACCTAATGATTAAGAAAGAAGGGAGGTTGCCAAACATGATGAAGAAAAAACTTTTTGCGCTAATCGGGGGAACTTTGATGTCTGCTATGTTCCTTGCCGGTTGTGGAGATGATGACGATAACAATCCAGCACCTGAAAATGATAACATGATCGAAGAGAATCAAAACGGTGATAATGGGACAGACGCCAACAATAACGATGGAAATGACCTTGATACAGATGATGACGGCATGATTGAAAATGATGATACGATGAATGATGATGATAACAAAACGGATGATATGATTGAAGACGCTGAGAAAAAAGGCGAAGATAAAATGAAATAATTTGAAATGATAAAGAAGACTGGCTTAGAGAAGGAGGGAGAAAAACCCTTCGGTCTAAGCCAGTTTTTGATTTATTGGACTTAATTATAAGTGGCCAGTTTAGGTCGGGATATGATTTTTTCCTTGAATTCCTTAATTAACTCTTCGCCCTCTAACCCTTTGTGAACTAAATCTTCAAGAAGAAGCTCTGCATATTTTGTGCGGTTTTTTTTGATATGTCCGACGAATAAGAGGCTATAGTGATCGCCGACTTGTTTTATGGTACGCATGATGGTATTGAATAGAGCGGGTTCGTTGTCTTTTTTAGTAATAACAGCCTGAATGGTTACTTCTCCGTCTATAGCGGGAAGAAAGGACGCAAACTCTTTATACTGGCTTTCTGCCACAAAGGCTTCAAGGAGCCATGTGCTGGCCTCATTCTCTTTATTAATAATGAGCCCATCGGCTAATGGTATATCAATTAATCGTGAATCCTCTGTAACGATTTGTAGATAGATTAATTTGAAAGATTTCATTATTAAATACCTCCATTCCTTGCCATATGAAGCAGAGACAATCAAATGTATAGTTAATTCCTGTTAACCCTTTTACAGGTAATTATAGCATACTAGAATATTTAGAATTTTAAAACAAAAAACCTGTTGGATGCTAAAAAGTAAAAAATAATAAATTAGTGCAGTTTTCCAATTTCATAGAAGTTCTTCCTTGAAAAAGATCTTTTGGAAAGGTAATAACGTTTTTTTTGAGCCAAAATGTGTAAAAATCAATCATTTTACCGATTTCACCTTTTGAAAAGAAGTCATTATGATAAGAGCATGAAAGGGAAAGGAGGAAAAAGATGATCAATCAAGTAACCCTTGTTGGCCGATTGACGAAGGACCCCGAATTAAGGTATACGCCGGATGGCAAGGCGGTATCCAATATCACGCTGGCTGTGAACCGTAACTTTCGAAATAACGAAGGGGATTATCAGGCAGACTTTGTACATTGCACCATATGGAAAAAAACGGCTGAAAATACAGCACAGTATTGCAAGAAAGGATCGATTGTTGGCGTTACTGGCAGAATTCAAACGAGGAGATATGACAACCAAGAAGGTAAAAAAGTGTATGTCACCGAAGTCGTTGCCGAACTGGTTCAATTCATAGGGACCAAACAGCAAAAAGATGAAAAGACAAAGGACTTCGAGCATATTGGCTTATAGTTACTTGGGGGTGAAACATGAGTGAAGGAAATGAAAGGCTTCTCGATGGACAGAAACGAATTCCTCTCCTTTTCAGCTCGGTACAGGACAAGCAGCGGCTAGAAGAACTCATTGGTGATTTAATTCGTCATGTTGCTAAGACTCATGTACAGACAAAGGTGAATGAAGATGAACTGCATCACCTTAAGATGAAGGTAGCCCAATTAGAATCGCATAACAAGTATTTATATGAACATAATGAAAAATTAGAAAAAAGGGTTACACATTTAGAACAGAACAATAAATCTACAGAAAGTAGTTATCTTCAAAAAGCATAATAGTGAGCAGGTCCTTATATGTCTCTTTTCCCCCAAAGCCAAGCTGGCTTTTCCCCCGCATTACCTCCGTCTCTTCCCCTATATGGAATCAATCAGGCTTGATTCCCCTCTTAAAAATGACTGTAACCCTACAGTCATTTTTTATTTTTGAAGCTAATACCAAAGAACTAATTTAAAATATTATTCTGTTAAGTTAGAATTTTAAGAAAATATATTGTAAAATTTTAAGTTTGATGTAATAATAAACCAAATAATATTAAAAAATGTAAACTAAAGATATATAGGAAGTGATGTTATGAGCGTTCCAATTATTGAGGTCAATGGGTTACGAACCAGTTTTCTTACGGACGATGGAGAAATACCTGTCGTGAATTCCATCGATTTTCATGTTAATCCTGGTGAGGTGTTAGGGATTGTCGGGGAGTCGGGCTGTGGGAAAAGTGTAACCTCCTTGTCCATTATGGGACTTGTTCCTTCGCCTACCGGGAAGGTAGAGGGAGAAATTAAGTTTAAAGGAAGTAATATAGCCAACGCATCTGAAGCCAAAATGCGAAAGATTCGTGGAAATGAAATCGCAATGATTTTTCAGGAACCGATGACAAGCTTGAATCCTGTCTTTACAATCGGAGAACAATTGGTAGAGACACTCCGAATACATAGAAAATGGAATAAAAAACAGGCCCGCCAAAGAGCGGTTGATATGTTGAAATTGGTTGGACTTGGACGAGCTGAAGAACTGATTGATGAGTACCCACATCAACTTTCGGGTGGGATGAGACAGCGTGTCATGATTGCCATGGCCATGATTTGTGAACCAAAGCTTCTCATAGCAGACGAGCCGACTACGGCCTTGGATGTCACGATACAAGCCCAGATCCTAGAATTGATGAAGAATTTGAATAAAGAAACAGATACAGCCATCATGATGATTACTCATGACCTTGGCGTGGTGGCACAAATGTGTCAGCGTGTCATCGTGATGTATGCCGGGAGGGTAGTCGAAGAAGGAAAAGTGCAAACGGTTTTTCAAAATCCTAAGCACCCGTATACAATTGGCCTTCTGCAATCAATCCCCGATATGCGCATAAAGAAGGATCGGCTATATTCAATCCCCGGAAATGTGCCTAAACCAGGTTCTAGCAAGCTGGGCTGTCAGTTTGCCCCTCGCTGTTCTCATGCGATGGAGCAATGCCTGAGTGAAACCCCATCTCTGCGGACATTTGAAGAAGGGCAGCAAGTGCGTTGTTGGCTGTATGAAGATGCGAAAGGAGCACCATTGCATGACTCAACCGTTAGTTAAGGTAGAAAACCTAAAGAAGCATTTCCCAATCAAAGGGGGGGTGCTTGGGAAAACGATAGGTGAAGTGAAGGCTGTTGATGGCTTGTCATTCTCCATTCACAAAGGGGAGACGCTGGGCCTTGTTGGCGAAAGTGGATGCGGTAAGTCTACGACGGGAAGGCTTTTGCTACGATTACTTGAGCCTAGTGAAGGCAATGTTTATTTCGAAGGCAAGGACCTGACGAAACTATCCACCCGTGAAATGAGAAAGATGCGCCGTGAAATGCAAATGGTCTTTCAAGACCCATTCGCTTCACTTAACCCTAGGCACACAGTTGAAAAGATACTGGAAGAGCCGCTAATCGTTCATGGTGTCAAAGATAAGAAGGAACGAAAAAAGCGTGTGCAGGAGCTACTCAAAGTTGTGGGTTTAAGCAGTTACCACGCCAAGCGGTACCCACATCAGTTCAGTGGTGGTCAAAGGCAACGCATAGGCATCGCGAGGGCGCTAGCAGTTAATCCTAAGCTAATAATCGCGGATGAGCCCGTTTCGGCATTGGATGTATCCATTCAAGCACAGGTCTTAAATCTCCTTCAAGATTTACAAAAGGACTTTGATCTCACCTATCTATTCATTGCCCATGATCTTGGCGTCGTAAGGCACATCTCAGATCGTGTTGGCGTTATGTATCTTGGACACATTGTTGAATTGACGGAAAGCGAAGGACTTTATGAAGACCCGCTGCACCCATATACACAGGCCTTATTATCGGCAGTACCGATTCCGGATGTTGAGTATAAGGGGGATAGGGTGATATTGCAGGGGGATGTCCCTAGTCCATCCAATCCGCCGAGTGGCTGCCCTTTCCATACAAGATGTCCGAAAGCGATGGCAGAATGTAGCACAGTAAAACCGATTTTAAAGGAACATAAACCAGGTCACTACGTCTCTTGTCATTTATATAATTGATTTGACTGGACGTATATATATATTCATAGAAAACAAGGGGGAAGAATATGAAGAAGACAATGGCTTTATTGTTAACCAGTATTTTAGCAATTTCATTTGCTCTTGCTGGCTGTTCATCATCGACATCGAAAGATAAAGATGATAAAGGCGGCTCAGGAGAAGCAAAAGGTGGCGGAGTTTTAATCTACGGTAAAGGCGGAGATGCAGTTTCACTCGATCCCGCAATCGTAACGGATGGCGAGTCTTATATCGTCACACAGCAAATCTACGAAACACTTGTGAAATATGGAGAAGATAATACAGAAATCGAACCAGGACTTGCAGAGTCATGGGAAGTTTCGAAAGACGCCAAAACATACACGTTCAAATTAAAAACAGGCATCAAGTTCCATGATGGCACTGATTTCAACGCGGAAGCGGTCGTCAAGAACTTCCAGCGTTGGGCAAAAAGTAAAGATGAAGCGAAATTTGCTTACTATGCTTCCATGTTCGGTGGTTTTGAAGGGGATGAAGGCCACGTTATCAAAGAAGTAAAAGCTCTTGATGATAGCACAGTGGAATTCACGCTAGTACGTCCGCAAGCACCATTCCTGAAAAACGTGGCGATGTCACCATTCGCCATTGCAAGTCCGACGGCAGTTGAGAAAGATGGAGATAATTTCGGCAAGAATCCTTCTGGAACGGGTCCTTTCAAGTTCAAATCATGGAAGCCAGGCGACACGATTGAAGTCGTGAAAAATGAAGACTATTGGCAAAAAGGATTGCCAAAACTTGATGGCATCACTTTCAAAGTCATTAAAGATAACTCTGCTCGTTTGAATTCAACAATCAAAGGTGAAGTCGACCTAATGGACGGATTGAACCCTAGTGATATCAGTAAAGTGACAGGCGACAAAAATCTACAAATTTTTGAACGTCCATCCATGAACGTTGGCTACCTCGGATTCAACGTTGAAAAAGCGCCATTTGATAAAAAAGAAGTGCGTCAAGCCATTTCTCATTTGATCAATAAGCAGGAAATTGTCGATAACTTCTTTGAAGGAACGGCTGAGACTGCGAAAAATCCAATGCCACCATCCGTTTCTGGATACAACGATAGTGTCAAAGACTATGAATATGATGTTGAAAAAGCAAAAGAACTATTGAAAAAGGCTGGACTTGAAAAAGGATTCAAAATGGATCTATGGGCGATGCCGGTACCACGTCCATATATGCCAGATGGACAAAAAGTTGCTGAGGCGATCCAGGCAAGTCTGAAACAAGTCAATATTGAAGCGAATATCATGACGTACGAGTGGGCTGCATACTTGGAAAAAGTACGAGCCGGTGAAGCTCCAACATTCATGATGGGCTGGACAGGTGACAATGGAGATGCTGATAATTTCCTTTATACATTATTGGATAAAGATACAATCGGATCTAACAACTATTCTCGCTATGCAAATGAAGATGTCCATAAATTATTGATCGAGGCTCAATCTACTGCAGATGAAGCGAAGCGTAATAAATTATACGGAAAAGCACAGGAAATCATTCATGACGATGCACCTTGGGTACCACTTGTACATTCGTTGCCACAATTAGCTGGTACTAAGACAATCAAAGGATTCGTTCCGCATCCAACTGGTTCTCAGTCTCTAATTAACGTGTCAATCGAAAATTAATTGTACGAACCGGGGGGTGTGCATGTATGCTCCCCGGTTTTGCTATGCGAAGTATTTTTTAAAGAATCAAGGGCGATTAAAGCGCCCATGTGTAAAAAAGGCAGGTGAATGGTTTGTTTTCCTATACCATAAGACGTTTGGGTTCACTTATTCCGGTGCTTCTCGGAATGGCGTTTATTGTATTTATGATGATTCGGGCGATACCGGGAAATCCCGCCCAGGTAATACTAGGTCAACAAGCAACAAAAGAAGCCGTTGCAGCCATGACCAAAAAACTTGGTTTGGATCAACCATGGTTCATTCAATTCTGGGATTACTTAACGGGGTTGGTGACGGGCGACTTGGGAGTTTCCCTAAAAACGAATACTCCTGTTTCGGAGGAAATCTGGCCTTATTTATCGGCCACGATGGAATTGGCGCTCGTTGCTATGATCATTGCGGTCATCATAGGCGTGAATGCTGGAATTATCTCGGCATGGTTCCAGAATTCCTGGTTTGATTATGCAGCTATGATTATTGCTTTAATTGGGGTATCGATGCCGATATTCTGGCTTGGCCTTATGGAACAGTATTTAGTCGCAATTCAGTGGGATCTGCTCCCAACGACAGGTCGGGATAATATAAGAGACCCTGTAGCAGCGATGACGGGCTTTTATTTAATAGATACTCTTGTTTCTGGTAGATTCGATCAATTCATTGAAGTAGTGAAACATCTTATCTTACCGGGAATTGCACTTGCCACCATCCCAATGGCGATAATAGCAAGAATGACACGCTCATCCATGCTTGAAATCATGAGGGCGGATTTCATCCGGACGGCTCGTGCTAAGGGCATGAAAATGTTCTGGGTAGTTTATAAGCACTCCTTGAAAAATGCTTTAATTCCAGTAGTAACTGTTATTGGACTGCAGACAGGGCTACTTCTGGGCGGCGCCATTTTGACGGAAACCATTTTCGGATGGCCCGGTATTGGTACATATATCTATGAAGCGATTCTTTATAGAGATTATCCAGTCATTCAATCGGGAATTCTCGTCATCGCCTTTTTGTTTGTCATGATTAACTTGATTGTGGACCTTTTGTATGCAGCAATCGATCCTAGGATTAAATATAAATAGGGGGAAATCACATGGCTGAAATTGTAACGAATACACCGCCGATCATTCCTCCTCAAGAGGCAGAGGAAAAAGCCATTTCTCCCTGGAAGGAAGGTTGGAAAAGCTTCAGGAAAAATAAGGTCGCCCTAGTTGGCCTTGGGATTGTCTTATTTTTCATAATACTGGCTATTTTTGCACCGCTTATTGCCCCCTATTCATTTGAAGGGCAGAAATTAAGCGATAAACATTTGGCTCCTTCGGCTGATCATTGGTTTGGAACCGACGAATTTGGCCGTGATATTTTGAGCCGGATCATCTATGGCTCGCGATTATCGCTGTGGGTCGGCTTTTTATCAGTGGCTGGTTCTGTTGTTGTCGGGTCTTTCCTCGGTATCATTGCCGGGTATTACGGTAAGTGGATTGATACGGTCATTTCAAGGGTGTTTGACATTGTACTGGCGTTTCCGAGCATCCTGCTAGCGATAGCGGTTGTAGCGGTATTGGGGCCGTCCCTACGCAATGCACTCATCGCGATTGCCATCGTCAATGTCCCAACGTTCGGTCGGCTTTTGCGCTCGCGGGTTTTGACCGTAAAAGAAGAGGAATACGTAACGGCTGCTAAGGCGATTGGAATGGGAGATGTGAGGATATTGCTTCATCACGTTCTACCAAACAGCCTCGCCCCAATCATTGTCCAAGGTACCTTAGCGATAGCGACAGCCATCATTGAATGTGCGGCGCTTGGATTCCTCGGGCTTGGTGCACAACCGCCATCACCAGAATGGGGTAAGATGCTTGCCGATTCACGTCAGTTCATCATTCAGGCTCCTTGGACGGTTCTTTTCCCAGGGATTGCTATTATGCTGACGGTACTTGGCTTCAACCTAATGGGAGATGGTCTGCGCGATGCATTGGATCCAAGAATGAAAAACTAGAAGAAAAAGGCGATGGTTTCTTTTGAAAACCATTGCCTTTTTCTTTTTTTGTAAACTTTATATATACCTAGTAATTATTGCCATTATTGAAAAATAAACCTATTATACTAGAATGCTATAGGAAAAAGGTGACTATTATCTCTTAAAATCATGCTAAGGGGTGTGATACTTTTATACCTATAAGGAAAATTATAGAAAATTCTAATTTTAGAGGAGGAGTCGTTCATTGATTAAACGCATTTTGCCCATTCTAGCAATCTTTCTATTGGTCTTTACAGCAACGGTTTCCGCTGCTAATCTTCCTAATCCTTCGATTGGAAAGAATGCGGGACAGAAAAATCAGGAAAGTATCCTGAAATTGAAGAAAGAAGAGACAGATAAGAGGTATAAAAGTGATGAAAAGGTCAGGGTAATCGTAGAGATGAAGGAAGTCCCTGCCATTGAATATGCCTCTAAGGAAGGCAAAAGGTTTAAAGACCTTTCTAAAAGTAAAAGGCAAGAATTGAAGTCTAAAAAACTATCAGCTCAGAAAAAAGTAAAAAATAAAGTAAAAGAGAAGAAGATAGCTTTTAAGGAATTTGAAAGTTTTACGACGGTCTTGAATGGGTTCAGTGCAGAGCTTCAATATGGAGAGGTAAAAGAAGTGGCAGCCTTGCCTGAAGTGGCTGAAGTACATATTGTAAATGAATATGAACGACCTGTCGAAAAGCCGGACATGGTATATAGCAAGGAACTGGTCCAAGCCCAGGAAGCTTGGAGGGAGTATGGCTATAAGGGGGAAGGGATGGTCATCGGAATCATTGATACCGGGATTGATCCGTCTCACCGTGACATGATCCTTAGTGATGCTTCAAAGGCGGAACTGACGGATACGGAAGTCAGTGAAATGATAAAAGCCAACCAGTTACATGGAAAGTATTATACGGAAAAGGTTCCTTACGGATATAACTATATGGATGACAATCAAGAAATCCTCGACCTTGCTGCGGGAGCTTCTATGCATGGAATGCACGTTGCCGGGACAGCAGCGGCTAATGGGGATGAAGAGAATGGCGGCATTAAAGGGGTGGCCCCTGAAGCGCAGCTGTTAGCGTTGAAGGTGTTCGGGAATGACCCTGCAGTGAAGACGACCTGGGGGGATATTTATATCAAGGCCATTGATGATGCCATTATTCTTGGAGCAGATGTCTTGAATATGAGCCTTGGTTCGACGGCTGGCTTTGTCTCAGAGGAAGATCCTGAGCAACAGGCCGTATCAAGGGCCGTTCAAAATGGAATCGTGATGTCGATTTCGGCAGGGAACTCTGCCCACTTCGGAAATGGGTTCGCCAATCCATGGGCAACGAATCCAGACATCGGCATAGCGGGATCTCCGGGACTTGCCTATGATTCGCTTCAAGTGGCATCGATTGAAAACAAGTATCTTGATTTAGATGCTGCTACCTATCAGCTGAATGGGCAGGAAGGGAAAGCACCGTTCATGTCGGCTTCCAGTGTGCATCCTAACGATTTAAAGGAAAAGACGCAGGAACTAGTCGATGCAGGTCTTGGAACCCCTGAGGAGCTAGCCAAGGTGGATGTCAAAGGCAAGTTTGCCCTCATCGAGCGTGGGGGAATCACTTTTATCGAAAAAACGAAAAATGCTCAGAATGCAGGTGCAGCAGGTGTCATCATCTATAACAACGCTGATGGATACGTATCCATGGCAACAGAAACTAGCATAACGATTCCACAGCTATTCATGCTTAAATCTGATGGTGCAAAGCTGCAAGCTGCCTTATCAGAAGGTGAGAAAGTGTCACTTACGTTCAAGGGAGATAAGGTGAAATCAGCCAATCCCGAGGCCGGGAAAATGAGTGCATTTACTTCATGGGGCGTAGCACCGAACCTTGATTTCAAACCGGAAATCACAGCGCCGGGCGGACAAATCTATTCGACATTGAACAATAACGAATATGGGATGATGAGCGGTACGTCGATGGCGGCACCTCACGTGGCGGGTGGCTCTGCCCTCGTTCTGGAAAGAGTCGACAAAGACTTTAACGCAAAAGGGTTCGACCGGGCTAGCCTGGCCAAAAACCTAATGATGAATACCTCTCAACCTGTAACCGATCAAGGCATGGTAAATGCAGCTTATGGATGGGATATTCCCTACTCGCCGCGCAGGCAGGGAGCCGGAATCATGCAATTGAATTCCGCGTTGTCTACGCCGGTGGTCGTGACAGAGGCGTTTACTAATATTGCGAAAGTTGCATTGAAAGAAGTAGGAAATACGTTCGCTTTTACTTTGAAGGTTGAAAATGTCAGTGATGAAGCGGTCAAATATGATGTATTGGGGAATATCCAAACAGACTATTCGATTCAGGGACAGCTTGGATATGCAGCCAATCAATTAGAAGCACAGGAAATTCAGGATGCTACGATTAAAATCAATAACCGTGAACAAGAAGAAATCACCATTCCAGCTAACAAATCGGTGAACGTAGAAGTGAAGGTCGACCTTTCCAAAGCTAAGGTGCTCGGGGATGACCTCCAAACGCTAGTTGCCATCGATAAGGTCTTCCCGAATGGCTACTTTGTCGAAGGGTTCGTGACACTGAAAGACCCGGCTGATAGTAATCCAGAACTGAACGTTCCGTATGTAGGGTTCAAGGGAGAATGGGACAAGGCACCTATCTTGGACGGAACGAAATATGATAAAGAATCTTTCTACGGCATGGCTGGGGCGGTATCAACTGCAGGTGAAGACTTTACCTACCTGGGTTATGAACCAGTTGGAAAGACATTTGACCGGAAATATATCGCAATCTCTCCGAATGGCGATGGAGTGCAGGATGATTTTATCCCGAGTCTATCATTCTTGAGAAATGCGAAAAAAGTACAATACAACATCATGGATGCTTCGAAAAAGTCGGTCCGGACAATCCGCACGGAGAATCAGGTGCACAAGGACTATTATGACGGCGGAACCGGTACGGCTTATACGTTAGATCCCGCCCGCAAATGGGATGGAAAAATCAATAATAAGCTCGTTGCAGACGGTGAATACATGTATGAAGTCAAAGCAGTGATCGATTACGAGGGAGCTAAATGGCAGACCTTTGAGATCCCTGTCAAAGTCGATACAGTCGCACCTACGGTCAAGATTTCAAAAAGTGACAAGGTGATCGCCATCGAAGGATCGGATAATCCCAAAGGATCAGGCTTGGCATATTATGATGTGCAGATTGACGGGAAATCGATCCTAAAAGAACCATTAGCAGCGGATACAAAGGAATATACTTTGCCGGATGTGAAGGGTGAAAAAGTACAGGTTGTTGCCATCGACTTCGCAGGTAATGAGAAGACAGCTGAAGCGAAATTGGCTCAGGATACGGAGCCGGTGGAAAAAGATAAAGCGGCACCATCCGTCTATGTCACGAGTCCTGAAGTATTGAGCGTGACCAACGAGAAGAATGTGACGATTACGGGGTACATTAAAGAAGCATCTGGCATCAAGGAATTTAAAATCGACGATAAAAATGTCCCAGTGACATTTAATGAAGAGAAGAAACAATACGAATTCTCGTATAAAAAGAAATACAACGACGGCGTCCAAAGTTTCATGATTAAATCAACAGATACCGTCGGAAATACAGTTTCCTTTAAGCGGATGTTCATGGTGGACACAAAGAAACCGAGCTTGAAGGTGAAAGGTGTACCACTGATCGTGGGAGCAAAAAAACCGAATCCAAAAGTGGATGTGACAGTCGAAGACAATTTCGATGAAATCCGCCTTTACATGAACGGAAGCGAAGTATTCTATCATGAATTTAAGGAACCATATAAAATGCGTTCATTCAAAGAAACGATAGAGGATGTGGAACTGCCACTTGTAGTAGGCAACAATGAAATCGAATGGAAGGTAACGGATCTTGCCGGAAATGAGACGACGAAAACCAGCTACATCTATAAAGCAAAAAGATAAAGAAAAGCGCAGCTCCCTTTTTTAAGGGGGGCTGCTTTTCTCTTTTTTTAAGCAATATGCACCTTTTAGATAATGCATGCTTTACGTAGTTATCACGTTATTTATAACGAAATCTCTGAGAGGGATTCTTTTTTGATTTTTGAGAAGGAAAATCAACGACGATAACGAAATAGGTATATGGAACTAAATAGGAGGAGGGAATCCATGAATCTAAAAAAGAATATGATTAAGAAGGATTATGGACGTGGTATCACGGTTAAATATGAAAAATATGATAGGTCACTAGCAAAGACGAGTTTCTTTGACGCACTTCAACTGGCTAATTCTCCATTTAAAAAGGAACCCCGGAAGGATTCATCCTATCAAGAATATCCGCTTATCCCGGATGTGGCCCTTTCGCTATTTGAAAAGGATACAGCTAAGACTTCCATAACATATGATCCCCGTCGAGAAAAAATAATCCTTGAAGAACGTTCAGAAAGGTATTTGTCCAATAAAGGGGAAACGCTTACAAAAACTTTGGAACATATCTTGATTAATCATGGAGATTATCAATCTTTTTTTATCGTCAAACCGAAAGAATGGAACACAAAAAGAAAAACCACCCATAGCCTGAAGCCCCAATGATAAGGGCTGCCATGAGTGGTTAGCAGAGAGACTTAGTGAAGGGATACTAAATCTTTGATTTCATCAGTGGATAGGTCTGTGATCCAGTTATCACTGCTGATGATTTCGTCGTTCAAGGCCTGTTTTTTATCAAGCATTTGGTCAATTTTCTCTTCAAGCGTCCCGGTACATATTAATTTATGAACGTGAACGAACCGTTGCTGTCCAATGCGGTAGGCCCGGTCAGTGGCTTGGTTTTCAACCGCAGGATTCCACCAGCGATCATAGTGGATGACGTGGTTGGCAGCCGTTAAATTGAGCCCTGTTCCCCCAGCCTTCAGCGAGAGGATGAAAATGGGGAAATCCCCATTTTGGAAGCGGGTAATCATATCATCACGCTGTTTCTTGTTTGCACTTCCATTCAGGAAGGGAACTTCGAAACCATAACGATTTTCTAGCAGCTTTTTCATCATATTACCCATTCCGATATACTGGGTGAAAATGAGGCAGCTTTCATCCTGCTCGCGGACAGCATCAACGATTTCGGTCAGTTTTTCAAGCTTTCCGGAGCGGCTGGCCGCCATCGTGATATTTTCTTTTTCCATTTCCTTTAAGTAAAGGGCAGGGTGATTGCAAAGCTGTTTTAATTTATTGAGCATGGCAAGAATGATTCCTTTACGTTCAAAGCTCGACAACTGCTCGATATTGGCAAAGGTATCCTTAATTAGCTGTTCATATAGTGAAGCCTGCTCAGTGGTAAGCGGTACGAATTCTTTTTGCTCCTGTTTATCCGGAAGATTCAAAGCGACCTCTTTATCGCGTTTTGTCCGACGGAGCAAGAAGGGCTGAATTAAGCGTTGCAGCTCTTTAATTTTATCTTTTTGTTCTTCTCGTTCGATGGTCGTCACGTATTTTTCCTGGAATTGACCAAGTGTTCCCAGGTACCCTTTGTTAATGAAGTCGAAGATGGCCCATAACTCGCTTAAGCGGTTTTCCATCGGTGTACCCGTTAAGGCAATGTGATGGCGTCCATCGAGCTTACGTACGGCCCTTGATTGCTTCGTTTGGGCGTTCTTGATATTCTGTGCTTCATCAAGGATGACACTGCTCCAATGGATGGAGGATAATTCCTCCATATCCTGGTGAGTCAGGCCGTATGAGGTCAAGATGATGTCGTGAGCAGCCGCTTTCTTGATGAACGCATCGCCCTTAGCCCGGCTCGAGCCATAATGAAGATGAACCTTAAGTGTCGGAGCGAATTTTTCCAATTCTTTCTGCCAGTTGCCTAACACGGATGTCGGACAGACAATCAGCGCAGCCTGAACAGGAACTGAAACGGGTGAGGAGGTGATGACTTCGACCGCATCACTACTTTCCTTCTCACTCTCTTCATCGACAATGATTGGTTCAACCGGTTGTGTATTCTCTTCCTGGGTAGGGAGCTCCTTGGGTTTCGCTTCGGCATTCTTGACATAAAGGAGATAGGCAATCATCTGAACCGTTTTCCCAAGTCCCATATCGTCTGCGAGACAAGCGCCAAAACCATGCTCTCTTAAAAACAGGAGCCAGCTCATGCCAAGTTCCTGGTAGGGACGTAGGTCACCTTCTAGAGTCTCAGGGGCAGGCAAAATTGAAATGTTCTTGGTTTCACGGAGTCGGCCTACCATCTTTTTAAGCTCCTGGTTCAATTCAAATTGAATTCGGAGCATTTCGCCGTTATCTGAATCATCTTCGACCATTTCTCCCTCGTTATTCAAAAGCTCCTGTTGCAACAAATCCGTTAGCTGTATGCCCTTTTCGTTAGCCGTTTCCATCAGGGTCTGGATTTGCTTTATGAATGCAGGGTCGAGCTTGACCCATTGGCCGCGGATATAGACAAGTCTACGTTTTTCATTGACGAGCTCCTCGAATTCCGACTCGGTGAGGTCTTTGCCATTCAGTGAGAACCGCCAGTCGAAGTCCATCAATGCTTTCAGCCCCACATAAGAAGGGCCACGGTTTGATTGGCTTTTTACTTTTGCCTTCACTTTGAGGGAAGATTCCTTCAGAGCTAGCCACCAGGATGGAAGGAGGATTTCAACGCCGAGAAAGAGCAACTTTTCACTCGCATCGGTCAAAAACTCCCAGGCATCGGTTTCGGAGAGCTCACTCTTCAAGCGTCCTTTTTCCCCAATCCATGGAACGACGAGCTGCCAGCGTTTCGTTGCCTTCACTACTTCACTTGCATACTTATTCCAGCCACGCGGCAATTTTTTACCTGTATACGTTTCGATGATGCTATCATCTCTTTTGGAGCGGAGCGTGACCTCCAGCTTCCAGGGTCCATCCCCCTCAGGCGGCTCGGTCAACCGCAGGCCGATGGTGAAGGGTTTAGGGTCCGGGTTAACGCCGAGCCATTCCTGCCAGCTGTCTTGATCAAAAAAGACCTGTAATTCTTCCGGAGAAAGCCTTGAATCCTTTAATGCTCCGACAGCTTCGCTCCATTTATTGTGCATCGGCGAATAGGTTTTCAAATACATATTAGCGGCGCCATTATACCACTTCTCAATGAAGGTTCGATTGGTTTCCAGTTCAGGTGAAGGTAGGTCTAAAGGGATTTCCTCTTCCCAGAAGGAAGGGAGAAATTCTTCCTCGACCTCTTCCGGTAGTTTCCAACCGATGGAGTCCAACTGTAAATTCGTGAAATCCGGTACGGGAATCCCCGCTTCAATGGATTCATGAAGAACGGGAGCCGCCGACAGACAAAGGGAGGAGAGCTCGGACCACTCCCACTCTATGAAGGAGTTGAAGCTTTCCTTCGCGAAAAAGTTCAGCAGTCCCCAGGCGTCCAGAATGAAAACAGGATTCTCGTTGATCGTATCTGTCGTCATCTTTGTGCCATAAAAACTGGCGTCGTCCCAATTGAATAACAGTCTTCGAATATAATTCGTGCTGAGGAAGCTGTTTTCTTCATTGACGACACCAAGGGCGTAGGACCCGTTTTCGAGAGCCGCTATTTTGATTTTTAATTTCCCTGTATTAAACATCGATTAGCTTACCCCTTTTTAATTCTTCTTGAAAAGCACGCAGTCGTTTCGTTGAATCGACTACATATTGCATATAACGTTCGAACACATCTTCCTTTTTCGTCTTTTTATAGATGGTTCGCATTTTTTTCAAATAACGGACCGCCTGTTTATAGGCCGGTCTATTTTTCAACGACACTTTTTCCTGTACCGCATGATAATAGAGGGGAAGCATCACTTCCGGGTCCTTGGAAACGACTTCCTTGATGGATTCATTGCTTATTAAGTCAATGCTAATCTCGGAGTATATATGCATCTCCACCCATTTTTTATATTGGCCTTGTTCAAAAAGGAAATTAGCATAGTTCCAATAGCTGTGGGGCAGGGTAGCCCGAAAGAACTTCTCAAGCAAGTCATTTCGCTTCAATTTAAAGCAACAGCTGGTGATCAAAGTCGTAAAGGTTCGCACGAAATCCACCCGTTGATAATAATCGGAAAGGCCATTCAAGAATTCCTGAACATGAGCGTTGATGAACTCAATGAAAGGAATGGCACGGGAACGGTCGTCTGAGTCAGAAAGGAGCTCCAACCAATAAAAAATATACGGACAGGCTTCTTTCTTCAATTCATGGAGAAGTTCGATCGCTTGTTGATCTTGATTTTCCATTAGAGAAAGATGAATCGTAGCCAGGGTATAAGAAATACGCTCAGTCGTGCCTTCATATTGATTGGGCAGTTCCTCCTGAACTCGATTCAGTTCCTCTTTACGCCAAGAAGATGTGGTAAAGAGGTAGCTCCAGATTTCCCGATAGAGATCGATCTTTTCATATTCCAACCCTTCACTGCCATCCAGTAGCTTCGCGACATCTTCTTTAATGCTGAAAACGAAGGGGTCGAAGGCAAATGGGCGAGCCTGTCGACTGAGTGGCTGTACCGTATCATGAAGTTCCTCAGCCAGATCAGCTGCGAGTGCATAAAAGACACGGACGGCCTGGGTGTGGCTTTTATGTAACTGAATCATCTTCATGGTCAGTTGCAACGTGCAAAAATGGGTCACAAAATGATAAAGCAGCTTCCATTCCCGTTCCATCGGGATTTTGGAGCTGAGACGTTTAAAGTAGGTTTGTATATGATTTTCAATCATGTAAGGCGGTTCCTCTATATATGGTTCCACTTGTTCCGTGAAAGTATCATGCACGAATTGCTTCCATGATGGATAGCTTTTATCTAAGATAATGGATTTCTCCTTTGTATGTTTAAATATTTCACTTGCCCGCTTTACTTGCTGTAAAGCCTGGGTGGGGGTGGATTTTGGCGCATTCCATTCGCTAACCCAATTGGAGACGCTGGCGTACTCGGAATACCCGGAGAAGAATACGGCCATTTGGTGTCGGCATATAAACCTGGAATCACAGGTACAGCTTCCATCCTGAGGGAAAAGCAAATTCAACCTAGCCTTATAGCGCGTGACATCCTGCACCTCTGCGGTAATCATGTCTACCGCTTCCTCTTTCAGATCAACGAGCCCCTGGCGATACAAATGAAGACCCTGATTCACAACGGCCAAATCATCCGGATCACCGGCCTCCAACAACTGCGCCATCCGCTCCCCAACAAACAACAACTCCCGCTCCATACTCTCCTCCTTTCTGGGGTCACCTTTAGGGGTCAGACCCCATTTCCCAAAAATATATTTTTGTATTATCATTGATCTATCAGTACTTTAACAATACCTGACGGGGGTCAGACCCTATTTCCCGGCATAGGAAAGGATGATGTTTTATGCCTCGCAAACCGAGGATATGGTACCCTGGTGCGATGTATCATATTACGAGCCGCGGCAACCGCCGCAGTGACATATTTTTAGACGACAAGGATCGTCTTCGATACCTCCATTATTTAGAGGAGACGAAAGAAAGGTATTACTTCGAACTCCACAGCTATTGCCTCATGACGAATCACGTGCATTTACTCCTCGAAACGAAACAACACCCAATCAGTGATATTATGCATAAGCTGAATTCACGCTATGCCATCTCCTTCAATAAGCGACATGACCATGATGGTCACCTCTTTCAAGGCCGTTACCATTCCGTCTTAATCGAATCAATCGAGCAATGCACGGCCACAAGCCGTTATATTCATTTAAACCCTGTACAAGCCAATATCGTCAAAAACCCCGCCGAATATAAGTGGAGCAGCTACAAAGCCTTCCAAACAGGAAAACCAAGCAAACACGTCAACCCCACACAAATCCTTCACTACTTCCAAACCCCACAAAACTACGAAATTAATGTAATGCGAGGGTCAGACCCTATTTCCCAACTCTAACAAAAATCAAAGAACCTTTGCCAGTTAAGGGTTATGGAGCATGCGGTAAGGGGTCAGACCCCATTTCCCAGCACCATTTCGAGGTCATCTCTTTATTATACTTCATTTGGGCTTGGAATTTGAAATGTTGTATACAGGTTTTGGAATATGTTTGCTGTTTGAATGGGAAAAGCCATTCCCGAGTTGGGAATGGCTTTGTCTTAATTGGATTCTATGAGAGCTTCCCAGACTTTGAATTTATCTTCTATAAAGGTGACAAAACGGTTTTGCTTTTGTAGATCGAAGATTAGGCGAGCTCGCTCCATATATTTTCTCGCTTGTTTATAGTTATTTTGCAATTCGTAGTTATATCCCAGGTGGTAATGGAGCTCACCTAAAATGTACATATGATCTTCTTCCAAACACCATTTAATCGCTTTTGTACAATATATAATGGAGGCTTCATAATCTTCCAATCGGGTGGAAACTCGTGCAGAATTGTAGAAAAGCCTAGTTTTTATCTTTTTATCATTTAAAAATGGCAAGTGATTCATGTGATGCAGAGCCAATTTATATGTACATAAAGCTTTTTCATAGAGTTTTTCTTCGAAATAGATAACACCCATACTTAGCAGATATTCAATTTCCCGCTCGGAATATACCTTATTCGTAATATCAGATAACGAAATGGCTTCTTCAAGATGTTGCATTGCTTTATTCAAATCTTTATTCATCATGTATTCATAGATCCCTTTATGCCACAATAACAATTGATAATTCCGCTTGTTTTGCGTGAATAGGGGATTATTTTCCTCTGTCTTTACAATATCTTTCATTTCTTGATAATTCATGGTTCTTCTAGTTATTTCTAACTGGTGGGCGACTTCCTGTACATAGTCTAACCGAGGCGTCATTCCTATATCAAAAAAGTAATTGACATCTACGCCTAACCTTCTTGAAATCATATATAGAGTCGTGGCGTACGGATAGACCACTCCCTTTTCAATTTTGCTAATCTGGGCTTGAGTACAAATACCTTCTGCAAGTTCCTCTTGTGAAAGACCGATTTGCTTCCTTAGTTCTTTTATTTTCTTCCCTACTGCTGAAAAATCCATGTTAACTCTCCTTAAATATGCCTAGAGTTATATTTATAGTGAAAAATAGAAGAATAAATAAGAATGATTTATTTTCTTTATATAATGAGTATCATCACGACGAAAACGTTATTCATAAAACTATGGTTAAATACAACTATAGAATTTATTTCTATTAAATCCAATATTTTTATTGAAAATAAGGAGGAATTACCCATGAAAAAAAATCTTAAAGGGATGGCGGTATCCTTTCTTCTAGTAGCTGTAGTCGTGGTTGGGGGTTTAGCATCAACATCTGAATTACCAAGTATTCACGAGTTACCATCAATTCATCAAAAAGCATAACTGATAAATATATATGAATAAATTTTCGTTTGCACCTCTAATGGGGTGTTTTTTTTGTTCTCATCTAGTGAATTATTCTTTCACGCATATGCCTTTAGTTATATTTATCTAGGGTTTTACAATATAAGGTGATATAGAGGGGCATGAATGAATCGTGAGGGTGGATATGAACACATCGATGCATGTAGAAAGTTTGTTATAGTATGAATAAGAATACAAGAGAGAGGTGGAAGATTAATGATTGATATTAATATGAAAGTTCAACCCTCTTTTTATGATGATGAATGTGCCATTGTATTTTCTTTTTATTTTGATAGGGCTGCCAAAAAGGTCGGAGAAGCTGTGGTTTACACATGCAAGAAATCAAATGGAGAAAAATACAACCAAGATAATATAGATACAGATGAACTCCTTGACCCGACTAGTCAAGAAAAAATCGCTTATATAAAAGAATTTTCCATCGTAGATGAATACCAAGCAAGCTCTATGAAAAAGATTCAGCACTTTTTGGACGTAATCGGAATAGAAAATTGCATTGAGCAAGATCATCAGAAAAAAGTTGCATATTGAAACGTAAAAAACTCATGACACCTCATATGTCATGAGTTTTTGCTCGTTAATTGAGAGTTCTCTGCATTCGTTTTCATTTTTTTTATGAATTCGCTCATTCGCTTACGATCACTTGATTCCGCCGGCTTTACTCGTTCTAATAATTCGAAGTGTTTATTTTTCTTATCAGTTTTCACGATGTTGCTCCTTTACCGTTATTCTTATTTACTTTGTACCCGTATTCATGCTAGTTAAACCCAGGAGCACCTTCATTTCCCTACGCAAGAAGTTATGAAAGGTAAGCTTGTCTGCTTTCTTTCCATAATATGCACCGTTTTTATTTGATGGAACTGGGGTAAAAGTATAGTAGCACAATGAATGAGAACCGGAGAGCCACGGTTTAGGTGGAGGCAAAATTATGGATATGGGTAATGGAATAAACGACCAGACGAAGCACTCCTTCCAACAGTTTGTTTTTCCTTTTATGCTTGAAGGAGATAGAATTGAGGGATTTATAAAACGGTTGCTCAAGGATGAATACGTCTTTATGAAAATGGATGACCTGGATCTGCAGGACGAATTTTATGGAGAGCATAAAGTTTCCCATCGTAATTTAGAACAATACTTTATGCCAAACCTCGTTCCTGTACTATTTCCAAATAGCTATAAGCAAAAAGAGGGAATGCGCCGTTTCTCGAAAAAATTAAATCTGTCCTGTACCTTCCAATCACCGTTTTTAAACACTGGTTTCATCATCAACTCGATTGATATTACCATTTGCCCATTTCATATTGGCATGATTAATATCCGGGTCACATTACCTGAGAAACTTCCCTATAACGATGTCCTTTATTTCACAGACACGTTTAGGGTTCTCGAACCCATAATGGATGATGAATTGGAAATGAAAATCGGTTTTCGGAATAAAGAATATAGGTACGTGAAAGACTTCATCTTCAAAGAATTGGTACCGCCGGCTGAGAAATTTATCAATGACGAAGAAGACCAACCTTCCTACTTCGGTAGCTTGCCTTTCTTCGTGGATGAACGAATGTTTGCCATCAGTTATATTGCGCTTCCGGAAGAACGTGATATTACAAAAGTTGATTTATTCAGAATTAGTCAGTTAAATGGATATGATAATGATGGAGAGCCCTTTGTGGGGGCCCTGAATCGGAGATACATTAATCGTTTTTACCAGGAGAGGGTCTATGACAGGTGGGGGGAGGAAACGTTTTATGTCACGAGCGATCGGCATTTTGCCTGTGTTACAAGAGCAACAGGCAAGCTGGAAGCCCAACTTGCGAGTGAAATGTACGGCCAGCATTTTTATTCCATCCTGCTTTATTTCTTCTATAAAATAGTGTTGTTGAAACTCGCTCATGAACATTCCCGAATCGATGTGGAAAAAGATCAATCGGATACGGAACTGTTAATCTTCATGATCACCGAGTTTTCGGCAAAATACCTATTTGCTGAAGTGAACAGTACCTCCACAGGGAAAGAGCTCTTCAAGATTACGAAAGATGTCTTCAAGATTGAACCGCTTTATCTTGAAGTAAAAGAAACCCTCTCCTACTTATTTCAAATTCAAGATAAGCTTTCGGGGAAAAGAAGTAATTACCTGCTGCAAATCCTCACCATCTATACGGTCATCTCCGGTATATTCGGAATGAACCTGCATATAGAAGATTTGAAAGAGAAATTAACGTTTAATGATTATATGAATTACACATTTAGTGAGTGGGTGGCCGTCCTCGTTACGATCTCTGGCCTGATTATTTCGTTTGTCTTGGGCGTCTTCTTCTTGAAAAGATGGCTTCAAGAACAAAAGAGCCGAAAAAAGAAAGTGGTGTAACAATCAAGTTCCGCACATCTGTGCAGGACTTTTGTTTGTGCCAACTAGCCAAAATAACAAAAAGAGGGAAAGTCACATTACAAATTTCCCCTTTTCCTCCCAGACTTTGATAAACTATATATATCATTCTTACTGTTCACTAGGAGGAGATTATGAAAAAGTTAGCTTTAGTTTTCGGCTGTTTGTTGATGAGTGTATTATTTTTGGCGGGATGCTCGGAAGAACCTAGCCCAGAAGAACGCTTTGCGGCATATACGAAACTATGGAATAAACAAGATTTCACGAAAATGTATGACTATCTGTCAGAGGACACGAGGAAAAAAGTCAGTGCAGATGAATTCGCAGAGCGATATAAAAAGATCTATAAAGGAATCGAAGCCGACCAAGTCAAGGTTGGCTATACACAGCCAAAAGAAGAAGAAGCAAAAGAACATAAAGATGACGAAAAGGTGAACTTGGCTTATACCGTTGACATGGAAACGCTAGCGGGAGCTGTCAGTTCCAAACATAAGGCGACCCTTGTCAAAGAAGAAAGAGACAAGGAAGAGAATTGGTATATCAAGTGGGACGAAAGCTATATCTTCCCCGATCTCAAAGCCGACGAAAAGATATCGGTCGAAAGCTATCCGGCCATCCGTGGTGAAATTGTCGACCGGAATGAACGTGGCTTGGCCATGAATGGAACGGTCGCCGAAATCGGAATCGTACCAGAGAAAATGGAAAGTGAAAAAGCAACGATTCAAGAAGTGGCCGGCATACTGAACATGACAAGTGATGAAGTAGAAAAGAAATTGAACCAATCATGGGTACAGCCGAGTTATTTCGTGCCCATTAAGCAAATGTCCGCAGATGACACGGCTACCTTGAATAAGCTGGTAAGCATTCCAGGGGTCTCAGTGAATAATGCCGAGGAGCGTATCTACCCTTATAACAAAGCCACTGCACATTTAATCGGCTATGTGGGCGAGGCGTCGGCGGAGGATCTGGAGAAATTGAAAGGCAAAGGATATACCGCAAATGACGTCATCGGTAAACGCGGACTCGAACAAATATTAGAAGAACGCCTAAAAGGGAAGCCAGGCGGCAAGATCTTCATTAAGACAGAAGAAGGCCAGGAAAAAGTCATCGCCGAGAAACCGGCTGAAGAAGGCGAAACGATTACCTTAACGATTGACGCCGAACTTCAAAAGGATATCTTTAAACAGTACGATAATGAAGTAGGATCAGCAACGGCACTTGACCCGAATACGGGCGAGACATTGGCACTTGTATCCAGCCCGTCTTTTGATCCGAACAAATATGTCCTCGGCATCACGAACGCCGAACAAAAGGCATTGGAAGAGGATCCGGACAAACCATTATTGAATCGGTTCACTTCAACCTTTGCACCAGGATCGACGCTTAAAGCACTGACAGCGGCCATTGAACTCAAAAATGGAGTGGACCCTAAATCGACTATTAGTATAGAAGGAACAACTTGGGCGAAATCGAACTGGAAAGACCATTCCATCACAAGGGTTTCTAATCCAGGGGTGCCGATTGATATGGAAAAAGCGCTCATTTATTCCGATAATATTTACTTTGCTCAACAAGCCTTGAAAATTGGCAAGGATAAATTCTCAAAAGGGCTTCAAGACTTCGGTTTTGATGAATCCCTAAACTTTGACTACCCGGTTAAAGCATCAAGCATCGGGAAGCTCGATAGCGAAGGGCGCCTAGCCGATGCGAGCTACGGACAAGCGCAAGTCCAAATGAGCACCCTACACTTGGCAATGACGTACTCCGCGTTCTTAAATGAAGGAAACATCATCGCGCCTTCATTAGTGACAGGTGATAAAAGAGAAAAGAAACAATGGAAAGAAAATATCATCTCGGCCGATCAAGCGAATACGATTACCAAGATGCTTACACAAGTCGTGGAACATCCTAAAGGGACCGCACATGACTTAAATGACCTTGGCATCAAGCTAGCTGTCAAAACAGGCACAGCCGAGACAAAAGCGTCCAAGAACTCCAGTGGTACGGAAAATGGCTGGTTAGTCGCCATGGATACCGAAGACCCAGAGCTTATCATGGCCTGGATGATGGAAGATGTAAAAGGACGGGGCGGCAGCCATTTGGTTAGCAAGCAAATGAAGCCGGTCTTGAAGAAATATTTGAAATGACACAAAAAAGACACCTGTTTCCAATAGGTGTCTTTTTTGTGAATCTAAATGCCTGCATAGAAGGTGAGAATAAATTGAGTGAATATTCAAAAATCATTATTTTCTATCAGTTTAACTTTTGAAGTGAAGTTTCTAGTTAACGAATATAACAATAAAATTACATATCATAACAAATTGTAGTTCAATAGTATTTGTTATTTCCAAAATGGTTATCTCTATTTTGTTTATTAACTTTTATGGAATATAAAACAATTATTTGTAAATGAAGTTACAGTTAAATCTATATAAAAGTAAAATTGGAAACAATTACTAAGATTTTTAAGAAAAAATATTAGCAAAAAGGTAGAAATTCCAAAAAACTTGTATTATTATAGATTAAGTAGAACGGATTGGTAATTAACCCAATTATAGTTCTCTAGTTTAATAGAACTAGCCAGTGATATTATTACTTGTCGTAGGAATTATGAATTGGTCATTTAGTAATGAATTTGTTTTTTTGTAAGTCGTTAGTTATTTTGCTCTATAAAGAGCTTGCGTGCCTAACGCACTACTTTAGATATTGAAAGGGAGTTTTTTCTAACATGGGAAAAAAGAAAGCAATTAAATTAGCAACGGCAACTGCAATTGCCGCATCAGCGTTCGTAGCAGTAGCACCAACACAATCAGAGGCTGCAACTAGCTCAGTTGACAAAGCGATTACAAAAGCAACAAACCAAATGGCAAAGGCTTATGATACATATCATAAAGCAGCTAAAGATGAAAAAACACTTCCTAAAACTGCAACAATCAGAAACGAAGTGAAATTGGCTAATGATTACTATACTGCTGCAACAAAAGAAATCGCTAAAAACGGCGGAAGCAAAACTCAAAAAGCGACGTACACAAAAAAATTAGAAGCTAAAAAATACTTCCTTGATCGTGCTGAAGCATACTTAGCAGCTGTTAACACAAACCTTAACCCTGAGAAAACTGCATTCAATGAAGCGGTTGAAGGCGGAAAACAAAAAACTGTTTTAGCTGCTCAAACAGCTTATAACAAAGCAATCGAAGGTTTCGAAGCGAAAGTAGACAAAATCTACGGACCAGATGCTCGTAATCTTTTAAAAGAAAAGTATGCAGCACCAGCTCATAAATTAGTTGACTCTGTAAACGATGAAATGAAAGTTTATAATGCATACAAACAAATCGAAGGCGAGAAGCTTATCGAAAAAGATCTTAAAAAAGCTGGCGAAGTAATTGAAAGTGTTAAAGCTGAAGTTGCAAAACTAAAAGCAAAAGATACTAAACTAGCCAAAAACATCCTTGTAGCTGTTGAGAAAAATGACAAAGCATATGAAGCAGCTCAAGTACCTGTAGTTAAAGAAGTAAGTGCGGTTAACGCTAAATCGATCAAAGTAACTTTCAGCAAAGCTATTGACGATACAAAAGCTAAGTTTGAAGTGAAACGGGGCACAATCAAACCAACAGTTAAAGAAATTAAATTTTCAGAAGACAAAAAGACTGCAACTATCGAATTCAGCACAGTTATGGCTGAAGGGGAGTATACAGTTAATGTAACAGGTCTAACTGATGAAGTTCTTACTGGTAAAACAACTGTTGCTGCTGAAAAGTTAACAAATATCAAATTCTTAAGTGATGCAGCAGTACTCTCGACAGATGATATTGTTGCAAAAGTGACTGCAGAAAATCAATATGGTGAAGACATCACTTCTAAATTAAATACATCAACGAACTCAAATATTACAGTTACTGCATCTAAAGGAACTGGTACTTCAATTGATAAAGATGGAAATTTAAAGGTTACTGGTAGTGCAAACGAATTTAAAGCTGATGATAAAGTGGTAGTTACAGTTGTTGATTCATCTACAGGCATTACTGCAACTAAAACATTAACTGTTGCTAAAGCTGCTGCTGTAGAATCAATTGTTTTAGGTGAGTTAAAAACAGATGATGAAGAGTTAGCTAAAAAGACAGTTAACGTTTCAAATATGTCTACTAATGGAAATAAATATTATGTTCCAGTTACAGTTAAAGATCAATATGGAAACACCCTTAAAGCTGCTGATTTAGCAGGTGTAACGGTAGTGTCTTCAAATAACAATATCGTTAAACCAAAAGCTTCTCCATTTAAGGATACAAAAAATGGTACTGTAATTGAGTTAGATACTCCAACAGCTACTGCTACTCACGGGACAGCTGTATTAACAGTAATTGCTTCAGGAACAGGTAAAACTGCTAACACTTCAATTGTTGTTAAGGAAAACTCTAAACTTGATAATGTAACACTTGAAGCTCCGTCAACTACACTTAAAGCAGGTGTTGCTGCTGAACTTCCTGTATCTATTACAAACACTTATGGTGAAGGTGTAGCTCTTAAAGATGTAAATGTGTCTGCTAATGTAGCTAATACGGAGTTAACATTAGATACGAATACAAAGATTTCTGCAATTGGAGCAACTTTAAAAGTTGAACAAGATTATGTAAATAAAAAGGCTGTTCTAAAAGTAACTCCATCTGCCAAAAATATTACTATCACAGTAGTTACAGCTACAGGTAAATCACAAGTATTAAACTTCAAAGCTGAAGATGCTCCAGTACCAGCTGGTATCAAAGGCCTTGATAAAGATTTTGTTTCTTTATTAGCTAACGATCAAACATTAACAACTGATTTGAAATCTGCGGTTGAATTCACTGACCAGTTTGGTGAAGAGATTGTACAACCTACATTTGATGCTCAGGATGCAAATAATACAGCATCAGATTTAGACTTCACTATCAAAGCAAAAGATGCTAATAACAATGTTACAGATTATAATTCAGCAACTGCTAACGGTGTTATTTCATCAAGTGCAAATGCAGGTACTGAAACTTATGAGGTTGTTTTAAAAGAAGGTACAAAAGTTCTTGATACTATGGAAGTTACAGTAAGTGTTGTTGACGCAGATAAACTTACAGCATTCGGTATTGATGATTTGAATAAATTCTATACTGGTGCAACCTCTGCAAAACATAATCAACAAGTTACGGTTCATGGTTTATTAAATGGCAAAAAGGTTAAAGTTAAACAATCAATGGTTGCTGATGTATCCGCTAATAATAGACTTAAAATTGGTTCTGACGGAGCTTTCACAATTGCAACTGCTAGTGATGTAATTGATACTGATGGAAAAGATGTTGCTTCAACATTGACTGTTCTTGTTGCAAACAGCAAAAACACATATACTGTTTCTAAAGAGGTAACATACAGTGATGCGGCTCCAGTTGCTAAATCATTAGTAGCTAAATATAACGGTAAAGAAGTATCAGGTGCAGTACAAGTAGCTGCAGATACTTATGATCTTTCAGATTCTAATGCAGATTTCCATTTCTCAGCAAAAGACCAATATGGTGTAGCTAAAACTACAGGTTTAGTAGTTGTAGGTACAAACGCGGAAACTGGTAACTCTGTAACTGGAACTTCTGTAACTTTAGTGCCTACAAAATCTATTCAATTAAATGTTCGAATTGATGGATTATCAACTTCAATCAAAGCGATTGGTGAATAAGTATTCAGGCAATATTCTAAAAAAAATTATGAAAATTTTATATTGCTCATAATTTTACAAAAGCTCTACATGGAAGAAATTCGTGTAGGGCTTTTGTTTTGTGATAAAAAGGGTCTATATTACAGGCGGTGCTAAGACAGACTACCTGAGTGAAATTGAAGATAATTAAATTGGCTTTATACTAGTTATTGAGGTACCTGTACAATTCGTTCGCATAACTTCCAATTCTTTTATACTTAATTGATGAAAAACAAGTAGAGAATTGAGTTGCGTGAAAATAAAAGGAAGCAGAGAGTATTGAACTGGTCCCCTTGTCAAGGACACATTAAAAAAAGAGGTTAGGCTGCTAGAAGATGATTCCTATACTGAATGGGGGTCATCTTCTTTAAATTCCATTGGTATCGAGAATAGTTATAGTAAATCATATACTGTTTGATTTTAGCCTTCAATTCCTCTAACGATTGACAAGACTCGTAGTCTATTTCATCTTTCAAATGGCCAAAAAATGATTCTTGTGGCGCATTGTCCCAACAGTTTCCGCGTCTAGACATTGATTGTCCTAACCCGTATTTATTTAGTAACTTTTGATAGGTAGGGCTTGTATAATGGCACCCTTGATTGGAATGAATAAAGGCGTCTTTATGTAGTTCTATTTTCTTGTTGCTCATTAATTTATCTATGGTTTTTGTGGCGATGTCTAAAGTGATTCGATCAGAAATATGATAGAATAAAATTTCATTAGTGGTACCATCTTTTATGGTAGACAAATAAGCCATCGCTTTATTTCCGTATGGCAAATAAGTAATATCTGTTAATAATACCTTCCCGGGGATTTCTTGCTTGAATTCCCGATTTAATTGATTGGGCACGACTTGGTGCTCCTTGGTCGCTTTTGCGATCTTTTTATAAGGATTAGATTTTCTATATGGGCAAACGATTTGATACTTTCTCATAATCCACTGAATCTTCTTCCGGCTATAAACAATGCCGTACTCATTCTCTAATACCATTTTGATGGAACGGGAACCTTTTATATAGCCATGTTGGTTAAACGCCTTTAAAATTGTTGCCTTAGCCTCTCCATCCACTACTTTCTTTTCTAATCGAGGTTTGGAAGCTTTCAAGAAGCTATAGTATCCCGAACGGGATACCCCTGTTAGGTCACAAAAGTATTTCGTCAGGTTCTTAAAATTATTTTCCTCAATCGTTTCTTTTATCAACTTAAATATCTGATTGGTTTGGAGTTTTTCGCTTCTGCTCAACAGCCGCCTTTCTGTCGCTTCTAGCTTTTTTAAAAGTTCCACTTGTCCTTCTAACAGCTTAATTCTGGCTTCTTGTCTCTGAATGACTTCCTCTTGTGTAAGTTCTCGTTTGAGTAATCTACCTGAAGCTGTTTTTCGGGAATCTGACAGTCCAATTAATCCATCCTTTTCATAGGCCTTCTTCCATCTATAGGCTGATTTTTCGACCCATTTTATTCCAATAATATGGATATCGAATCCATGTTCCTCAAATATTTGTCTAGGAAGTTCAAATATTCATTAATAAATGCTTGTTTAAACTCTTCCGTATAGGTAATCTTTACCTGACTGATATGCTGTACATGAGGGTTGTTTTGAAGTATTTTTATATCTTGATCTGTAAATGTAACTTTGCTCATAGTAAATCCCCTACTCCGCGATATATAAGAATTAAGTATATAAAAAAATACCTATAGATGAAACACTCTTTTTCAAGTGTCCGATCTATAGGTACCAGTTTATATTTATCGCTCTCTTTTTTCTATTAGTTGTATCAAATAGAATTATAAGTAAATATTATTACTATGAAGGTATCACTAAACACCCTTAGTTCCTTTCGAGGAGCTAGGGGTGTTTCTATTTGAGGAGGAGAAGAAATGCTGAATGAAGATTGGTTTGTGGAGAATAAAGGAGATGTTCAACATAGAAGTCCGGGAAGATGAGGTGAGCTATGAAGCCTATGACTCCTATCATGAAGAACTGGATGAATTGTTGGTTCCTGCGGAGCACCTGTAAAAGCTGCCGAATCCGCTACTCTTCGAAACGTTTTTTTATGTCGATAAAAAGGGGAATGAATGGCTAGCGGGATTTGTGTTGGAAGAAGAATCAAGAGAGACGTTGTATGAAGTATGGATAAAGAATGGAGGAATGAGTAATGACTAGGAACCACAAGATTGTTATGGACGGGGAAGTGTAATATAGGGAAGTTCACGAGGCAACAGGATTCTATGAGGAACAGACAATCTCGGAGGATGAGCTTGTTGAACAGTTATTGGAGGAGGCAGCTGAGGAAGTCATCGAAGTGGATAAGGGACAGATTGAGAGAGCGATTTCCAACATATCAGACCGATACCAGCGGGAAATCGTCCAAAAAACACATGGACTATGTGGAGCTCTAATGCCGCTTTCACGGTTTTCTTTTATAATATACAAATAACATCTTTTGGATTACAAATTTGCCATTTCTACTATCAATAAGAAAATCAATAGTTTAAAAGTATATAACGACTTCCTACAGACTAGGGATAAATTGATGGAATCTACATCCAATTAAAAAAGGACAAGGTACATATAGCTTCAGGAAGTGAACATACTGTAACGTCTTAATCTGAAGAAGAAATTGAAAAATTACTATTCGATAAAATGCCGTTGATAAGCTGTAGACCGAAGGGAAATAATGCAAAACAATAACTGAAATCGGCAGCGTTCGCTCCCTATTACAGTATAGAAATTCTCCAATCACTTGATTTAGAATTCTAGAAGGGAAAAGGTCTCGGAAAAAAATAGAAGGTGAATTTTCCTGTGTGCCAGTCAAAATCATCAGGTGAATCCGAAAAAACTAAAAAGGAAGGAGAAACCATTGAAAATCATTCAATCATTAAGTGACATTGAGTATCTAAAAGTAAGTAGTAAGCTATCGATGTCACTAATAAAAAAATTGAACAAGACTTTCTTAACTTCTATCAAGCTGAAAGTAATGATTTATATCTATTAGAATTTCGCTTGTCTCCGTGGCAAGCTCTTTTTGTGTTTGAAAAGGGGGATGATGTATTATCAAAGATTAATGATCCAGATACATTAGAGTATGTGGAAAAGATAGAAATCAATCAGTTTGCCTATTATCGCAAGGTCTGGGTGATTGATCAAGGCAGTGAAGGAGTCATTGTATTATTTCCTGAAGACTATTGAGTAATAGTTACTGCTTGTTTGCGTAATGTGTTGTAAGCGAGCAGTAAAACTTCATCAATTTTCTTTGGTCGCCATTCATTTTTTTATCTTTTCTTCACACAGATATACAAACAATAAAATAATGTGTTTAAGTAGTAGTAGAATCTACTTCTATGTAAATGTATAAGCGATATAGGGAGATATTCTGATGTATGGGGAAAGACGAAAAAGAAATTTAAGTTTATTAAGAGATGATCAAACGAATAATTCAAAACGCTTACTGACAGATGAAGATGACTGGAATGAAGAATTAGAAGAAGGCTATGAAGAAATGGAAGTTTATGATGAGGAGGAGCAGGAAAGTGATCACATTGAAACAAAGCCTTCCTTTAGTACATAACTACGGACATATTGAGAGCTTGAAGCCTTACCTAGACCTCTTCAAATGAGTTAGTCATATATGATTTAGAATTGTCTGACTATATTAATCGAAAAAAATATCTGTTTTAAAACTACAAAACACTGTTGCTCTTCTCGATGACAGTGAAATTGAAATGGTCTATCAATGCTTGCTAAACATTAATAATGTAGATACTACCGAGCGTGAAAAGCATAACAAGATACTTTCCGGAAAGAAGGAATCTAACACTCAAAATAAAAATGTACAAGAAAGCAAATGTATTAATTGCAACTAAGTAGTCTCAGAAAAGGTAAAAAACTTCTGCGAAACAAGTGAAAAATTCAATGGTAGAATCTATTGTTACGAAAATCAAAAGAAGCGAGATTTGAATTGATAAATAATAGATTTTTCTTCTAAAGTGATTTTCAGGATGTGAATATCGACGTATTAGATGGCTTGAAGATTCTATTGAATTTAATCCAACAAGCGGTCTTGTTTATTTTTTACAAAATAAACCATTTTAATGTATTTCTTAATATAAATACGCGAATTATTGTATAATGAACCTACCTATTAAATATATAGAAGATTAGGGAATAAGATAAGCCTAAGGGGTTTTAAAAATTGAAAAAAGTATCAGTCATCATTGCTGTTTATAATACGGAAGAGTTTTTGGTGGAATGTTTAGATTCTGTGGTGAATCAGACGTATAGGAATCTTGAAATTATATTGATTAATGATGGGTCTAATGATCAATCTGCTGCGATTTTAAATGACGTGGCCAGCCGGGATGAGCGGGTCATTTGTATTCATAACGATATTAGAAAAGGTGTGGGAGCGGCCCGGAATCTTGGCCTGGTTCAGGCAACTGGTGATTTTGTCTATTTCCTTGATAGTGATGATTTCATCGCCCTTGATACAATTGGGCGTCTGGTCGAAAATATTGGCGAGTACGAGATGCTTACGGGTAAGCGGATTCGTTTGAAGAATAAGGAAGATAGCAATATTGATAACATGGTAGATGAAGAAGTGGACGATGGCATGGAAATCGAAGAAGTGGAAGAGAAGGTAGAGGAGGCACAAGTGCGTTTGCGTAGGGGAATTCAACGGACGTTCCGTGGGATGTCTGCCTTGCACATCCTTTTCTCGCATAATTTCGTTAAAGCGAATTCTCTTCGTTTTTCAGAGAAAGTCGAATGCTATTCCGACCTATCCTTCATTACCCCAGTCATCGCTAAGTTGAATACCTACCCGTTCCTGACGCGGTGCTACTATTTTAAGCGTCGGCGTAATGATCCCATTTCCAATCCTGCGTTGATGCAGATGGACCGGGAGAAGAAGGTCACGGATTTCTTGATGATCTATAATCAGCTTCAAGATCTATATGGCACGGATGAACGTGTAGCTTCTTATTTAGATTGGCTATTCTTGAATATTTACCGCAAGCAGGTCATCATGATCTTTTCCGATAATGACCGGATTGGTGAATTCTTCAATGAACTGGCAACGGCTGTGGAAAAGGTGGATCTATCAAGAAGAAAGAAACTGAATGTCGTGGTCAAGCGTGAGCTGAAGCTGTTGCAGAAGAAGAAACCGGAATCGTACAAAAGATTGATTGGCTTCCATCATTTTGCGCGCAATACGAAACGGGCCGTGAAAGGCAGACAGAAGCTGTATATACAATTATACCGTTCTGTCTTCATGAACAAGCCATTGAAGGAAAAGACGATCGTATTTGAAAGTTTCCTAGGGAAAAATTATTCTGATAGTCCGAAGTATATCTACGAATATATGGTCAAGCAAAACATGGATTACGAGTATGTGTGGATATTTAACGAGACGGGGAAAGAACTGCCTGGAAATGCAAAACAGGTGAAGCGTTTCAGCTTAGCCTATTACTACTATTTGGCGACTTCTAAATACTGGGTCAGCAATTCCCGACTGCCCCTTAAATTGAACAAGCGTGAAGGTAATGTCTATCTGCAGACATGGCACGGGACACCGTTGAAAAAGTTGGTGTTTGATATGAACGATATTTACTCGGCCAACCCGAATTATAAGAAGCATTTCTTTAATCAGTCCAGAAGATGGGATTATTTAATCTCCCCGAACCAGTATTCGTCGGACATTTTTAGGAGCGCCTTTAAGTATGAAAAGGAAATGCTGGAATTTGGCTATCCTCGGAATGATGTTCTCTATCAAAATGATAACGAGGCGTATATCTCCAATTTAAAAGAGAAACTTGGAATACCAAGTGATAAAAAGGTGATCCTTTACGCCCCGACTTGGCGTGATGATGAGTTCTATGAGCCGGGGAAATACAAGTTTGCCCTACAAATGGATCTTAAGAAAATGAGGGAGAAGTTGGGTGAGGAATATGTGGTATTACTGCGGATGCATTACTTTATCGCCGATGAAATAGATACGGAAGGATTGGACGGGTTCGTGTACAACTTCTCGAAATACGATGACATTGCAGAACTCTATTTGATTTCCAATCTATTAATCACGGATTATTCTTCCGTCTTCTTCGATTATGCGAATCTGAAACGGCCGATTTTGTTTTTCACCTATGATTTGGAGAAATATCGCGATACACTGCGGGGCTTCTACATCGATATCGAAACGGAAGTGCCAGGGCCATTAGTGAAAAACACCGATGAAATCATTGATGCCGTGACGAATATCGAGCAAGTAAAAGCAAAATATCAAGATATTTATGATGATTTCTACGCTAAATATTGCCGCTGGGATGATGGAAAGGCTGCCGAGAATGTTGTGAAAACCGTATTTGGTGCAGATGTGAAAAAACTCAAATAAGTAAATTTATATCGGTTTCCTTTTCCTCTTAGAATTCTGCCTGAACTGCCGATAGTATGACTATAGTAATCTTTTACTTAGAAACTAGTATAGGAATGAGGCTGAATGAAGATGAGAAGTTTGAAGTATATGTGCTTGGCTTTCTTTATCGTGTTTACTACATTTCCTGCTTATGAAGCAGCGGCTGCGGAAGAGTCTACAGAGATGAAAGTGAAACTGAAAAATTACCTAGGCAACCAAAACACCGTCACCGTAATGGCTACAGGGGACTATCAACTGTCTGATGGAAAAACGATTATCAAGAGTGGAGAAGAACTGACAATCAAGGTGGAGTCAGGTAAGCTTGCGGTATATGAGAATGGAAAACAGGTGGACACGTTTGTTTCGTTTACCGCAAGGCCGGTTAAAGAAGGGTCCCTTTTTTCCATAAATGACCGGATCTATCCGGGATCGATGGAGTTTACTGTGGAAGGCGGTTATGTACGCCCCATCAATCATGTTCCTATTGAAGAGTATGTAAAGGGGGTTGTACCAAGGGAAATGCCGGCATTATGGCATATCGAAGCCCTGAAAGCTCAAACGATTGCAGCTCGTACCTATGCCCTTCGATATCAATCTACTTTGATTGATGATACCGTTTCTTATCAGGTTTATGGAGGGGATGACGGTCACGATCACTCTAATTTAGCGGTAGAACAGACAAAGGGGCTTGTCGTCAAGCATGAGGGGAAATTAATCGAGGCGCTTTTTTCTTCGAGCAATGGCGGGATGACCGAACTGAATTCTAATGTGTGGCCGAGCGGGAAACCTCTTGGGTACCTGGCTATCAAAGAGGATTCATTTGATCCGAAGACAAAGTGGTCGATTGAAGTGGATAAACAGCAGATTGATGTTTCCAAAATAGATGTATTGAAGCCAGATGATTGGTGGACAAGCGTGAAAGAGAAGGATACAACGATTGTCCCGAATTTGAAAACGTGGCTCAAAAGTAATGGCTATAGCAAAAAGGATATAAAAATAACGGACATTCCAGAACTTTCATTTTCGGATAAAACAACTGGGGGTCGGGTCACGAAAGGCTCCATCCAGTTGAATTTCCTTGTGAAGGATATCGTCGGGACCAACGGGGAATTAGTGCCCCAAACAGTCACCCTCATGAATGACGAAGCTTCAAAAATCCGAGCGATGATTGGAACGGACATGATGAAGAGCTACCTCGTTTTGGATTCAAAGTCAGCAAACCCGGATAAGATTGTGGTAGAGGGGCGAGGCTTTGGGCATGGTGTTGGGATGAGCCAATATGGCGCGAAATACAGAGCCGAAGCTGGCCAATCATATCAAGAAATTCTAGCGTTTTATTATCCGAATACATCAATAGTGAGAGAATATAGCGATGCCGGATCAGGACCTGAAGCAGAGCCTATTGTCAATAAGGATACGACGGCGCCGAAAATCACAAACATCCTCACATCTGGGAATTACAGCACCGAAAAGGCGAGCATTTCGTATAGCATAAACGAAGCCGCCATCGTTACGGTACAAATCGCGAATAGCAAGGGAAAAGTGATTGCCACTCCGACTAAAGCTAAATCGCTAAAAAAAGGTGATCATTCGGCTAATTGGGATTTTAAGAATGTATCCAATGGTACGTATGTAGCAACCATCACCGCAATGGATGGCAGTCAGAACAAGAAAACAGCTACTACAAAAATTACAATCAAGAAGACCACGGGTAAAGTGACAGCTAAGGTGTTGAATATGAGGGAGAAGACAGATACTACCTCCAAGATTGTTGCACAGCTGAAGAAAAATCAAACCGTTACCGTTTTAGCGCAACAAGGCAACTGGTATAAAGTGAAAAGTGGTAGCAAAAGCGGGTATGTCTATAAAGCCTATATAAAGAAATCATAATGCGTGACACCATTCATAAACTGAATGGTGTCTTTTTGTTCATTTTTTTAGGATTAAATGGAACATTCGTGGTTATATATACTTATTCCGTCGAGAAAAAGTGATATTATAGGTAATGTGTTAAAAAACACCGTTGTTAATCAAAGGGATTTTTGGGGAAAAGTATATAAAAAGGGGAGTTAGCATCGTGAAGAAGAAAGTTAGATTGTTGTGTATCGCCATTATGTTATTAATCAGTGGAGGATTGCCGATGCATTCGGCAGAGGCGGCTTCCAAACCGACCTATACCATAACACCTGCTAGTAAAACATATAAGAATAATATGATGAATTTTTCTACATATAACACGTATACAAAGCATTACTACTTATTGCGTTCATACCTTGAGCAGCTAGAGAAAAAGGGCGGTGGTATGCTAGTCCTGAATAAAGGGACGTATACGATCAGTAATACGCTCTATGTTCCTTCGAATGTGACAATCAAGATGAAGGATGGCGTGAAGTTGGTTAAAGGAAAGAATACCGGCACGAGCCAGTTCGTTGCCGCCAAATCCATGTTTCAACTTATCAGGCCATCGAAATCCTCCAAGAAGGGGGTATATGGTAAACATAATGGGGAGAAGAATATTTCCTTTATCGGCGAAGGTAATGTAACGATTGATATGAAATATATAAAAGATGGGATCGCCATCATTATGGGGCATAACAAAAACATAAAAGTCGAGAACATCCAGTTCAAGAATATGTATTCCGGTCACTTCATTGAAATGGATGCTTCGGATAACGTCTTGGTTAGCAAGAATACGTTCATGGATTCAAAGGCTTCCCAAAATGTAAATAAAGAAGCCATTAATCTTGATACACCGGACAAAAGCACACAAGGCTGGAGCCAAACTTGGAGTAAATTTGACAAAACAGCCAATAAGAATGTAACCATTGAAAATAATACATTCAAAAATCTGGATCGCGCAGTGGGAACCCATAAATATTCCGAAGGCAAATACCACGATAAAGTTGTGATTCAAAATAATCATATCGAGAAAACACGTAGCGATGCGATTCGCGTGATGAACTGGTCCAATGCCCAGATTAGAAACAATACCATCAAGAATGTGGAAAATGGCAAGGCAGACACCCGAGGCATTTTAGCGAGCGGGGCGATAAATCCAACCATCACGAATAATACCTTTCAAAAAGTCGGTAGGACCGTTCAGTTAATGGCCTGGAAGAACTCAGGACCCGGTTCGGATTATCGGGTGACGTATAATGAACTGAATGAACAAAACAAACTAGACCTAGCGAATAATGTAGCGAAAGAAACAGCCGAACCATTCATCCGGATCAATAACCAATATAATGAGTTCCTTTTAAATACGGAAAGAGTATTCCTTGTTCTCCAATAGACTTTACAAAAGACCGCCAATGAAATGAATTGGCGGTCTTCTTTGTGTGATTACAAATCTTCTGATTTGGTTCGGTCCATATTTCCTTGGGGATGGAAAAGACGTTTTGTAATCGTCAAGGGAGGCACGATTTTGTAAACAATAAATGATACAACCATACTTATCAATGCGCCAACCGTGATATCGGCAGGATAATGGACACCTACCCCTAACCGGGAAAGTGCGACTAGTACGGCTACGACCAACCATAGAAAACGATATCGACTTTTACTGAATAACCAGAAGGTCATACAAAAGGAAAAGAAGAGAATGGTGTGATCGCTAGGAAAAGAATTATTGATATCTTTCTCTATCAATTTATTTACATCGTCCAAAACGGCAAATGGTTGATAATTTGTATGAAGCTTGCTCACTAACTTGCCGACTATCTCGGCAATGATGAATGTTAACCCTGCACAAACGACCATGATCCGATTTCTCCCGTTTCTTGTGAAAAAGAAAATAATAACAGCCAGGGCTAAGAAGTACAGGGAGTATTCTGCGAAAAATATGAAAAGAGGATTCAGGAAATCATGCTCTTTGCCCAAATCATTAATCATCCTAAATAACTTGATATTCAATTCCAAAGTGGTCTTTTCCTTTCATGTAAACTTGATATATGAATCATTATAATACATGTTCGATCCTTTTTGGCTAGAGCCTTACATATAAAAAAACTAGGGCTGACTATGTGTCAGCTCTAGTTTTGGGATAGTTGTTGTCCTGGGGTAAAGGGAACGCCGGCCACATTGGCAATGATTTGGGAGATATCCGTATTGTCGAGTACACCATCGAATGCCTCACTTCCAGGTCCGGTTGCAAAGACAGGTATCATATTGGCGGTGTGGCCTCCTGTCGAACTGGCTGCACGTATACTTCGGTCCGCCACGCCAGCTTTATAATGCTTGGCGATGGTACTGCCAATCTCCCAATCGACGCGATGCTTAGGATACACAAGGGTTTTATTAGCTTTTATGTTATTAATGAAATGTTGGGCTTCTTCAGTTGTAAGAGAGATATGGGCATGGTTCTTGAATACGGAGATGACGCTTTGCAATTCAATCTCATTATTTTTATTAAAGGTGAGCTGTTTGGCCATGTATTCTGTCGAAACATTGATTTTCTTCAATGCTGGAATATCCATGGTTTCCGATGCGGAGATTCCCATCGTTTCGTGGTCAGCTAGCACAACAATGAGGGTGTCCTGTCTTTTTTTGGCCCACTCTACAGCTTTTTTCACCGTCTGGTCAAACTCGATTGTTTCCTTCCAAATCCCCGTATAATCAGTAGCATGTTCCATTGAATCGATGCGTGCCCCTTCCGCCATCAGGAAGAATCCGTTATCACTTTGAGATAAGACATCGAGTGCCTTTGCTGTCATCACGGGTAACGTGGGTTCTTGTGAATGGACTTCTTCTTTATCAAGCTTGAAATTCATATAGGTAGGGTGGAATAACCCCAGCAGTTTTTTAGGTTGTTGAACGGAAGTAAGTTCTTCCTTATTTACAGCATAGGCATAACCGGCTTCTTTAAATTTGGGAATTAAATCTACACCATTTTGTTTTTCCTTCTCAAAATAGGCAGCACCTCCACCAAGGATGACGTCGATTCGATGATTAAAGAGCTGCCGGGCAATCTCGGAACCACCTGTCCAGCGGTTTTTGACGCTGGCACCGAAAGCCGCGGGGGTGGCATCAATCACCATATTAGTGGAAATGAGACCGACTTTCTTACCTTTCGCTTGAAAGGCATCGAGAATGCTGTCTACCTCTGTACCATTGGGATCAACCCCGATCGATTCGTTATTGGTTTTGATGCCAGTGGCAATGGCTGACCCTCCTGCTGCTGAATCTGTCACATAATTATTAGCGGAGTAGGTGCGCATCAAGGCGACATGTTCTAACTTCTCCATATGAAGCACCCCGGATTTACCATATTCGAATTGGCGGGCAATTTCGATGGCCCCTACACCCATGCCATCACCAATGAGCAGGATTACATTTTTGGGAGGCTTTTGAGCTTGTCCGTGAATCGGGTAGGCCAGGAAAATGAGGAGGAGGGATAGAAATGCTAGACCATACGGGCGTATGAATAATTGAATACTTCTGGTTTTTTTAGTCATGTGGAATCCTCCATTAGATGTATGTCTTTCTATTATTTGTAGAGATTCATAAAAAAAACCTTCCTGAATATCAGGAAGGTAAAATCTTTTATGCGGCAACATCTGCACGTTCTGAATTTCTACCAGACTTGAACCAAATAACAGCCAGGGAAAGGGTAGCGAACAAGACAAGAAAAATGGCAAGAACGCTGACACTTGACCAGAATACATCATAATTATTAAGAGTGATGATTGATTTAAAGCCGTTAATCGAATACGTAAGTGGTAGAAATTGACTTAATGTTTGCAATCCTTCTGGGAGCATCTGAACCGGTAAGCTTGAACCTGTTGTGGATAGCTGTAAAACCAAGAATGCAAAAGCGATGAAGCGTCCGATATTTCCAGCTAAGGCCACTAGGAAGAACACGATGGCCAAGAAAGTTAAAGAGATGAATACCGAGAATAGGATTAACATAATCCCATTTGTAAAGGTTGATTTTAAATAGAAAGAAGCGAAAATAGAAGCGATGAGCGCCTGGGCTATGGCAAGCACTGCCATGTTTCTGAATTGAATCGCGTACCATCTAAATGCGGAAACCTCTGTCGCCGCTGGAAATTGTAAGTTGAAGAGACAAGCCATGACCAAAACTCCTACGAATAAAGCCAACGAAAGGATATATGGAGCATTCGCATAACGGTATCCAGGGAATGTATTAATGGATTTCCCATTCAATTCAACTGGTGCCGCGAACATGGCAATATTCTTTTCACCTGTGTTAATGGTACTTAATTTATCAGCACCGCCAGATAGGCCTGTTGTCAAAGTCTTACTGCCATCTTTGATTTGTCCGACTCCACCGTCTACTTGTTGGACGCCAGCGGATAAAGTGCCCCAACCTGTTTTCACGGTTTTCGTGCCGTCACTCACTTGTGTCATCCCGTTATCCAGTTTGCTTGCGCCTATTGTAAGGTCGTTCCATCCGGCTTTCACGGTTTGGTTACCCGCAGCAAGCGTGCCCGTCCCAGCGGCAAGCTTACCAGCACCTTCTGCTAGAGTACTGGTTCCAGAGGCAAGAGTCTTTGTACCGTTAGCCAGCGTTCCAGCCCCGGTTGCGAGATCCTTACTGCCTTTAGCGAGAGTGCTGGTTCCAGCTACGAGGTCTTTACTGCCAGAAGCCAAAGTTCCAGCCCCGGTAGCCAACTCCTCACTACCGGAAGCCAAGCTTGCTGTTCCAGCCGCAAGAGTGGAGGTGCCTTGTGCCAATGAACCCGTTCCTGTTGCTAGTTGACTAGCCCCGGTAGAAATCTTTCCTGCACCTTTAGCAATACTTTGTGTTCCCCCGTACACTTGCTTTTGTCCTGCTACTAAGGTATTTAACCCAGCTTCTAACGTGTTAGCACCCGTTGATGCGCTTGCTAACCCTCCTGATATCTGATTAGCTCCCGCTACTAAACCAGGCGTTTGGTTGGCTAATTGCCCCAATCCGCCGGCGACCTGTTGACTTCCTGCTAATAGCTTTTGGAAATCTGGGCTTGCCTTAAGTTCAGGTACTTGCTCAGCAAGTTGGGCTAAGCCCGATGCAACACCACTAGCGGCTGGAGATAATTGTTTCACCGCAGAGTTCACGCCTTCAGCACCTGTAGAAAGCCCTTTGCTACCTTCAGCAAGAGTCGCAATACCGGCTTTTAACGAATTACTTCCTGTCTCGGCACTTGTTAAACCATCCAATACTTGCTTCGCGCCGCCTTGTAAAGTAGTGGCACCAGTAACTAATTCTTTTGTTCCACTATTCAATTTTTGAGCACCATCATTCACTTGACTTGCGCCACCTTGCAGAGAAGCAGCCCCAGCATTTAGAGAAGTGGCCCCAGCATTTAATTTTTGAGCGCCATCGTTAACCTGACCAATACCGCCATCGAGTTTTTTGGCCCCAACATTGACTTGGTTCACACCGCTATTCAATGCTTGAGCTCCATTATTAAGCTTGCCCGCTCCTGCGTTTAGCTCATTGGCCCCAGCATTTAATTTTCTAGCTCCGCCATTTAAGGTCTGAGCTCCATTGTCTACTTGCTTCGCACCATCCGCTAACTTGCCGATGTCTCCCTGTTTACCAGAAAGAGAGCTATACATCACGCTCGTTCCAGCCTTTAATTCAGCTGCTCCACTTGCAAGCCTTGCGATGTCTGGAGCCTTTTGCTTCAAGGAATCAAGGATTCGAGCGGTACCATTTTTCAGTTCACCGGCTCCATCATTGATTTTTTGAGAACCGTCCGCCCCGTCTTTGAAACCGTTTTCAATATCACCCAGTTGACTGAGCAAGCTTGTTGTATAAGTGGCGGTCACCTTATCAGCCAAGCTTTCTCGAATGCGTTCCGTAGCACTTTTGGTTACTTGGGCAGCCATGAAGTGCAACCCTTCATTTTGTGTATAGATCAATTCGGGTTTTACCGGGTTTGCATCCAATACCGTTGTTACATTCTGTGAAAAGTTTTCCGGTATTTCAATGACCATGTAGTAATCGGTATTTTCTAACCCTTTATTAGCGGTCTTTTCATCAACGAAGTCCCATCCCAGGGTATCGCCAGACCGCAACTCGGCCACTAAATCATTGCCGACATTAATGGGTTTCCCGCCTGAAGTGCCACCTAGATCCTTATTGACGACAGCGACAGGTAATTTGGATAAATTGTCGTATGGCCCCCATTTTGCAGTTAGAATGATGGCTGCATAGATGAATGGGATTAATAAGACAGCAATGATGGCAATAATCCATCCCGTCCTATTTTGGGAGCCACCAAACTGAAATACAGATTCTTTCATACATAACCCCCTACCTATAAAATTTTATAAAAGCTGATTGGGAGCCGTCCAATCAGCTTTAATATAAGTATATTCTGACTATTTATTCTAATTCCTTCTTATTAAAGACAACTAAAAAAGGGGTTTTTAGGATAAAAGTTTCATGAAATAGTAATATTTTTCACGAGTACTAGAACCTAAAGTCTGATTTTTTATCCATATTGTCTAAAAAGTGAGTAATGAATGGACATTCATTCATTTTTTGGGTACGCCCAGTTTGTCAAAATAGGTGCTTATTTTACAAAGTACAAAGAAACATTACTGTAAAAAAATAAAAAAATATTTCTTTAGTATGCGTAACAAATCGTATTAAGGTAAGGAAAATGCACTTCAAAAATGGTTTAGGTATGGGCTGGTCAATAAGGTTTTTGAACATAAGAATGATAAGATCTTATTGGATACGCGCCATTATTACAAATTGAATGCCAAGGGAAATCTTATTAAGAAAATAAAAATGCCGCATACGGATGATTCTACAATCCATCACGCTATGATGACAGATAACGGAGAAGTATATGTGGAAAAAGGCAAGAAGTTGGTTAAGTTCAATGCCAATGGTTCCACCGCTTGGTATACAAACATTTTAGGGTCCCTCGGGAACAGTTTAGTTTGGAACGGCAAGGTTTATGTGAATAATTATTCTGGTGAAAGAGATAGGACTGATGGATTTATCACTGTTCATGATGATAAAGGTAAAATAATCTCAAAGATCTCGGTAGCTCGTAATATATATGGAGAATACGGGGAGTCCTTTATAACTGGGGATTCAAAAAGGAAAACCATTTTTGTCATGAAAAATCGTTTTGGTTATAAGAAAAACGATTTTAATAAAGCGGTCATATTTCAACTAAAACAGTAAAATCGTTTACTCAACAATCATTTGATTAAAAGATTGTTGAGTAAACGAAAGCTGGCTCTCAGAAATGGAGAGCCAGCTTCATCTTATAGGGTTTTCGACCCGAGGTATTTCGGCTTCCAGTAGGTGTTGTCCATGCTTGAAATACTGACTCCTCTTGATGTGGCAGAATGAATGAATTCATTATCACCTATGTATATTCCTACATGTGTAACTCGTTTGCCGCTTTTAAAGAAGACAAGGTCACCTGGTTCGGGTTCAGATGTTTTCAACCCGACTTTAGAGTACAAATCTGCAGCTGTACGCGGTAAGACCACATCCTGTGATTTTTCAAAAACGTAATAGATGAAGCCAGAGCAGTCAAAACCTTTAGGTGAGGTTCCTCCCCATCTATAAGGTACACCCATATATTCTTTAGCTTTTTCTATTAACTTTGTATTATCTATGTTATATACACCAAGAGCATTAAAGGTTGAGCGGTCTGTTACACCACTTTTCTTTAGTTTGTGGTCTTTTTGAAAGTCCTTTACTGCTTTTGTAGTAGATTCGTTGTAATGATTGGAGTAGGAACCAGAAGGTTTAAAGTATCCTTTGAACTTCAAAAGCTTTTGAAGTTGGCGGACGTCAGAATGTTTCATTTCAGGCTCAAGAGTTTGATCCCCTATGTTAGCGGAAGCTTGATGCTGGAAAGGCAATATAAGTATGGCGGCAGCGACGACAAGGCAACTTAACATTTTCTTCAATGGGTTTTCCTCCTGAAACTAATATAAATTGGTAATTACATAGTATTATAGTCTTGTTACAATAAACGACATATTACATTACATTTATGTTACAAAAAGTAAATTTGTGTATAATAAAGGGTTATTTCATCTCTTAATTCTATTAATTGCTTTATATAGGTAATTATTGTTAGCACACCAGTTTATAACTATATATGATATAATTTCTATAGTGTTTAATTGAAATTATAGGAGAGAGAACCCCATGCTAACTAGTATGAAAAAGTTCTTTAATGAGAGTTCTAAAGACTTAAAGCGTATTTATAAGCTTGTAGATAATGTGAATGAATTAGAGAATAAATATGAAAAATTTTCAGATCAAGAATTAAGAGGAATGAAAGACCACTTCAAGGATTTACTATCATCTGGAAAGACCTTGATGGACATACAAGCGGAGGCCTTTGCTGTGGTAAGGGAAGCGTCCAAACGTGTGCTGGGTCTTAGACCCTATGACGTTCAGCTTATAGGTGGCTTTGTCCTGAATGAAGGGGCCATTGCCCAAATGAATACCGGTGAGGGAAAGACACTTGTAGCCACCTTACCAAGTTATTTGCATGCATTGGAAGGAAAAGGTGTCCATATCATCACGGCAAATGAATATCTAGCAAGCCGGGATAAAGGTCTGATGGGCGAGGTCCATGAGTTTTTGGGCATGACAGTCGGTTTGAATATTTCTCAAATGCTTCCAAGCGATAAACGGGAAGCTTATGCAGCCGATATTACGTATGGAACGGGAACGGAATTCGGTTTCGATTACTTACGTGACAATATGGTTTTCCGAAAAGAGGAAAAGGTGCAAAGAGGTCATCATTTTGCGATTGTCGACGAGGTTGACAGTATTTTAATTGATGAAGCTAGGACCCCTTTAATTATTGCCGGACAATCAAGCGAGGGCGCTGAGTTGTTCCATATCACGGCGCAAATCATGAAGACTTTCAAAGAAGAGGTAGATTACGAGATTTCCAACGAATCGAAGGCTACCTTCCTTACTGATGAAGGTGCATCCAAAATCGAAAGGGCATTTGGTGTCGATAACTTGTATGATTTAGAGCATCAGGACCTTTTACACAATGTAACGCAAGCGCTTAAAGCGCATGCCGTTTTGAAATTGGATGTAGATTATATCGTCAAGGATGGAGAGATTTCCTTAATAGATAAGTTCACAGGCAGGGTGATGGAAGGCCGTAGCTTTAGTGAAGGGCTGCATCAAGCAATCGAGGCGAAAGAGGGCTTGGAGATTTCAGCAGAGAATGAAACGCAAGCAACGATTACGATTCAAAACTACTTCCGTTTATATGACTCGCTTTCAGGAATGACAGGGAGCGCCATGCCTTCAAAAGGGGAATTTTGGGAAACGTATCAACTGCCTGTAATCGAAATACCGACTAATAAACCAATACGGCGTGTCGACGAACCGGATTTAATCTTTAAAGATGAAGTAAGCAAACATAAAAAAATTGTTGCAGAAATAAAACGGATTCATGCGGAAGGTAGACCTATTCTGATCGGGACGACTTCGATAGAGCAATCGGAGAAGCTTTCCGTCTATTTGGAGAAGGAAAAAATTTGCCATCAAATTCTTAATGCGAAGACGGAAGCGGATGAGGCGAAGATTATCACCAAGGCTGGGCAAAAAGGACAGGTAATGATTGCGACTAACATGGCAGGAAGAGGAACGGATATCTTGCTGGATGACGATGTGAAGGAATTGGGAGGACTCCAAATCATTGGAACAGAGCGTCATGAAAGCAATCGAATAGATATGCAGTTACGGGGACGTTCAGGACGCCAAGGGGATCCGGGTTCTACCCAATTTATTATCTCCTTGGAAGATGATCTGTTTTCCTACTATGACGAAGAAGAAACTGAAAAATATATGAAGAAGGTCAAGACGGATGACACTGGATTGGTATTAAGCCCTTCTCCGGAGAAATTTGTGAAAATGGTCCAGGAAACGATTGAGCAAATTCATCAATCAAGCCGTACCCATTTATTGAAATTGGAGCATCCTTTGAATGAGCAAAGTCAGATTATCTATTCGATGAGAGATCGGATTCTAGATATGAAACCTGATCAGATGTTCACGGTCTTAAAGGAATATATCCAAAATTATATCAACCAAATTGTCAGGGTGCATTATTCCCCAGAGATAGAAGAACCGGATGTCCAAGCTGTTATTGATGAACTTTCGCTTGTGATCTTATCATTAGATTGGCAGGAAAGCGATTTACAGAATGTAAATGGTTCTGAAATAGAAGAGAAAGCACTTGCTGCACTTGCTGAGATGGAACCTATATTGTTAACGTTACAGGAAGATGCTGAGTGGGGGAACCAATTACGTGCCTACATGTTACAACAGATCGACACGAACTGGATGAGTCATCTAGACGAGATGAACAGGGTGAAGGAAGGGATTGGGTTAAGTGGTTATGGCCAACAAGATCCTTATATGTTGTTTGACAAAGAAGCACTGAGCCAGTTCAATAATCTATTAAATAAAATTCAATCAGAGATTAGTATTCACTTTATGGAATATGTAAAAAGTTCGCAGGATGAGGATGAAATGGAGGAGAGTCATTAATGGGTTTATTCGGGAAAAAAGACAAAGTGAAAATACTGGAAGAAACAATTAATACAGCATCAGCTGAAGAGGCAATCTCAACTGAGAAAGATGCGGTATATACTTCTTTGGTATTTCATGAGGATTGGGAATCTTCCAAACAGGAAGAGTATGTTTTTAAATTTCATCACGAACAGCTCCCTTCATTAAAACCAAATCAGATTTCTATTTCTGGTGTGAAGCTAACAAGGGTAGAAGATGATGTAGTCATCTTGGCTTTTCTACGTAATACATTAGAGCGAGCTGTAAGCTTCGAAGTCATTGATTTACTATTGCTAGATGATGATGGAAAAGTCATGGCTAGGAAGACGTTCGATCTATCATCAATGGGAGAGATTCCTGCGCTTTCCAGTGTACCTTGGCGTTTCCTATTTGAAGAGCATGACATCCTTGATATGGCTATCCCTGATGAAGGGTGGAAAATCGCCTTTGAGCTGAAGAATCAGAAGATAGAGCATGAGCTAGACTTGGCCCCCCTTTGGAAAGAACAGCTCCCAGAGGCTCAACAAGAGAACTTGAGAAAACTAGTTGCAGGACTTCCAAAGCTTAACGAGGGCGAAGTGAACTTCATGGGTCTGGAGGCTAAGTTCAAGGATAACGAACAGTTGGCTGTAACGGTGTTGATCCGAAATGGTAGCGATAAAAAAATTAAGATTGAGAAGCTTCCTCTGGTTGTAGAGGATGGCAATGGAGTTCAAGTTTGTCAAGGTGGGTTCTCTCTCGATGATTTTGAAGTGAAGGCGAATACAAGTAAGCCATGGACCTTCATTTTCCCAGGAGAACTTGTGAAAATGAAGAATCCTGATTTATCCCATTGGAAAGTATATCCACCAAGCTCTGTCTGACGTATCCGGAATATAGGACTTGATTGAAAGTTTTTGAATGACTCCGCTATGATAGTGGGGTCATTTCTTTTACTTCATAATAAAAAACCGAAATAGGATACTCTCATGGAGAGTGTCCTGTTTAGGGTTTACTTACTTTATATGAGTTTTATAGAGATGTTTTTTTAGGGATTAAGAAAAATCAGGCCAATTTTTTTGACTTTGATCTCCATCAATTTGAACGAGGGTACGATAAGTAAAGGGTAGAAGTTCGCTTTCTTCTTTCCCAGTATAAGGAAGGGCTAATTCAAAAGGAATTAATTCGAACTCTTCTTCAGTCTCGGAGATAAGATAAGCACCTATAACTTGGCCGTTATTTGCCATATTCAACGTCAAGAATGCCGGATAGTAGGTCTCATCACTTGCCTTCAATACGGATTTAGCAGTAATCAGATTATTTTCTTCTTCTTCGAAATCAGGATTAGTCGTTTTCTCTAAAGTTTTTACAGCCCACCCTTGTTTTTTGTAACCGCCAATAATTTTAGGAGGATTCTCCTGCAATTTCTGTGAAAGATTATTCGTTTCTTTTTGATTAGTCATTTATTACTTGTTCCCTCCAGTGAAAGTTCAATGTTATACCAATACTATAAATATGCTTCTAATAATTCAATCATTTCTTATTATACCTATCTTTTCCTAATTGGTAAAATAACAATTAGGAAGAACTTCTAATATGTCTCTATTAAATTCTTTAATATAGTAAAGCATGAATAATTTTATAGAATTTTGGTGGTTTTTCATGGGAGTTAAAAAACTTTAGAGATTTATACGGAATAAAAATCTGTTCCCTTTATATAAGAAAGAGGAAGATAGTTTCCAGATAGTAAATGGATTGAGTGACTCCGATTGCAGTGGATAAGATGTTAATCAAACGATTGATTAATAAGAATGAAAGGGATTAAGAATCTAAGATGAAATGAATGAAAAGGGCGAACTGGTAAAGTTCAGCCCTTTTTATGATTAAATTCCAAGATGTGTTTTTATGCGGTTTTGAGCTTCTAGTTTTGTTTCGTCGGAAACGATATTATACCAAAGACCATCGATTCGTTGATCGTCACCTGCAAGAGTGAATTGTTCTATTTTATTGAGAGAAGATTTATAGTTTTTTTGAATGCTTAACATTTCATTAAAGGTCAAATTGGTCTCTACGTTTTTGCCGATTGCGTCAAGGATATCATCGTAATTGGTCAGTGTGGACAAACTTGCGCCTTTTTTGATGACGGCTTGGATAACTTGTCGCTGCCTCATTTGCCGTCCATAATCACCACGTGGGTCTTCCTTGCGAATCCGTGAATAAATTAACGCTTCTTTTCCATTCAAATCAATATTTCCCTTTGCAAAGCTATACTTTTTATAGACGAGGTTCATATCATTATTGACTGTGATGCCACCTACAGAATTGACTATGTCCTGAAAACCTTGCATATTCATCTTGACATAATAATCAATCGGTATATCCAAATAGGATTCAACGGTGTTAATGGCCATGGTGATGCCGCCATACGCATAGGCATGATTCATTTTCTCTGTCGTGCCTCTTCCGATGATTTCCGTACGTGTATCACGAGGGAGGCTTAACATTTGAATGGATCCCAATTTAGGGTTCACTGTCATAACAATCATTGTATCCGAACGTCCGCTATCATTTTTCCTTTCATCTACCCCAAGTATGAGTAATGAAAAGGGATCCTGTTTTTTAAATGTTATATCTTCAATGCGTTTATCCGTTTTATGCTCTGTTCCCTTCATGGTGTTAACCGCCCCTATCAAGGATTGGTATACTGATGCTGCATAAGCACCACCACCGATGAAAAGGATAAGAAGGATTAACCCGAATATTTTTAATGATTTACGTTTCTTTTGCTTTTTTTTACGATCGGATCTCATGTTTACTCCTCCTTGTACCGATCCACTCACTAAGATGGAAAGATATGATAAAAGACCTAGCTGGTATGTCTAATATACCTTTTTTTTACTGAAAAATGAATAGTAACTTTTTGTACAAGTAGATAATTATTACCTAGTTTACCCAAAATAGCGAAGGGGATCTAGACAACAAGATTTCCTTCGCTATTTAGGTAATGGACTTTTACTTATGAAGCTGCGCCTTCTTCCGGTTTTAACAGTAGTAGTTCATCTTCAATCGCTTGTAGCATGCTAGCCAAAGTGGTCTCCGTTTTTTTGTAGAAATACGTAGAATGCAATTTCTCATATTTCGTAATGTTTTCTTTGACTTTATCGTAGTCACCTTTGTTTAATTGCTCTTCCATTTCTACTAATAATTCATATCTTGCAAGTTCGTACCCGATATCTTTTTTGCTTTTTGTGGCTGGAGCTACATATTTGGCTATGGCCAGCTTTTGAACCTTATTGCTTTCCATTTTTTTAATTTGACTTTCGGCAGTTGTTATCTTTTTTGATACTTTCTCATACGTTGTGAGCGTTGAATTATTCAGCGTTCCTGCAATTGCGTAATCCGTTAATTTTTTGTTTACCTTAGCAAGGTCATCTCCAGCTTGAATTGCATTTAGGTAGGCCAGAGAGTTATCACGATATGATTTAGTCGTTTTTAAGGCTGCATTAGGCTTTGTGCGGTATCCAGCTGGAAGCTTGGCGATAGCCTTCTCTTGTTTTTTTATCTCTTTATTTGTTTTGTCGTACAGGGACTTATGTGCACTGGTCACTTTTAATTTACTTTGAGATTTAATGTCGGTAGAGTAATAGTTTTTCAGTTTGGACGCTGTCTTAGTGTATGTTTGTATTTGCTTGGTCACTTTATCACTAGCTATAGTATTGCGGGTATCAAATAGCTTGAAACCTTCTTGTGCTGTATATAGTCCGATACTTGCGTTTTGACTCCAAATCTTAGCGTAATTCTTAAGAGGTACATGGGTTTCACCAACCGCTGGAGACACCTCTATAGTGAATGCTGGTTTCTTTTCTACATTAGAGAACCAGTCACTGAAGCCTCCACCGAACGATTTCGATTTGACCAAACTATAACCAGTTATTGTACTCAGCTTACCTGCATACTTAGCGTCCTGGGCATAGCGGCTTCCTGTTTGTTGATACTTCCAGAAAATGATTTGTCCGCTAGAGTGATAGGCGATCGCCATTTCCGGATCGATCTTATCTACGAATGAAAGTACAGCTTTCGTTTCGGATGCCGAGGCCACCTTTGGTCCATTGTAATTTTTATAATAGGGGCTCTTAGGTCCGCCAAGGGAATTCCAGTTTGGGCTATATTGTCGGTTTAAATCCACGCCTTTCGCGTTGGCTTTCCAGCGCTTGAAATTCTGGCTACCTGCATTCATTTTAATGATTTTGGCATGGTCCTTTGCCGGGAAGTTTTTCAGACCGGATTGTTGTAAGGTGACTCCGTCCGGGTTGACCATTGGGACAAACCAAATCGTCGTATTGTTGAGGAGCTTTTTGACATTGTAGCCGTTGATGTTGGTGTTGCTTTTATAGGCTGCTGCATATTTGTCGATCATGTTCATAGTAAGATTGGTTGTAATCCATTCACGCGCATGGTGCGATCCATGGATGAAGACTGTAGATTCTCCCTTTCCAAGAGAGACTGCGTAAATATTCCGTCCGTATTCGGATTTCCCGATTACTTTTTTTTTGACCAGCCCAGGGTAGGACTTTTCCAATTTTTTTATATCATTTAACAATTTAGTAGTGGAATAGGTTTGGTTAGGGTTAACAATGGATTGTGCAGAAGTAGATTCTGAGAATAGGAAAGTACCAAAGAGAATGATGAAGGATAGTAATAAAAGACGAAATGTAGACATGTTTTGCCACCTTTTTAGTTAATAATAACCATATTAACACATTGATATAGAAAAAATAGTTATTTTAACATAAAAATACCAGACTCTCAAAAATGAAGTCTGGTAAAAGGAATTATAAACTTCTATAGCCTACTAGTTTGCTTTTGTAATAAGAATTGGATACGTCGTTAATCTCTATTCCATTGCTTGATGAGGCATGAATGAATTGGCCATTTCCTAAATAGATGCCCATATGACTGACGACGGATTTACTCGATCCGGTAGCAAAGAAAACGAGATCGCCGGATTTAGGTGAAGCCACTTTTTTGCCCATATCATAATAGGTAGACGAGGATAGTCTGGCCACATCATAACCTGCTTGTTTAAACGTATAGTAAATGAATCCACTGCAGTCAAATCCAGAAGGGGAAGCTCCCGCCCATGAATAAGGTGTGCCGATTAATTTCTTCGCTTCTGCGACGAGTATATCTACTTTATTATCAGAAACGACAACTTTGTCAGGAGTGGTATCAGTAGAAGCTGTATTGGCCGATTTAACCAAGGATAATTTCTGACCTACTCTAATCATATCGGAGCTTAATGAATTATATGATTTAAGATTATCTACTGTTATGTTAGCTTGTTTAGCGATTTTTGAAAGAGTGTCGCCCTTTACAACGATATATGTATTCGAAGTTGGTTCGGCTTTAGGGGTCGTGACATTCGCCGGTTTGGCACTGCTGTTTGGTAAATCGATGGTAGTGGTAGTTTTGGAACTTGATACGATTAGCTTATTACCGGCATAAATCATGTCCGTTGTAAGGTTATTTAATTTCTTCAACTCAGCAAGTGTAAGATTATGTTTATTGGCGATTTTAGTTAACGTATCTCCGGGTGCGATGGTATATGTGGAGTTTTTTGTTTGCTCTACGGAAACTGAAGCTGTTGTAGCTTTGGTTTTGGTAGTAGTAGTTTTGGATTTTGATGTTATTATTTTTTGATTGATCTTTAACATATCTGTTTTTAAGTTATTAAGTAGTTTTAACTCGTTCACGGTCGTTTTATGCTTTTGGGCAATCTTGCCTAAGGTATCACCGCTTTTTACTGTATATGAATCGGCAAGTGCGGGAGAAACGAAAGTCGAAGAAAGAACGGCAATTGTCGAAAATGCAACGATACTCTTTTTCATGGGTAGTCACCTCTGACATGTCTTTTTCCCTATTCTAACAAATTAAATGGAAAAAAATATATTACATTTATGTTACATGGTTAAAATGGGTTTATTTTACTGGTTTATTTTGTTGAAAGGTGACTATGTACTTCTCCATTTTTCTTCTATATTGTGACTTTTATTTGATTGATTCTAAAAAGAGAGAAACCCATATGGTCTCATTCAACTTCTTTTGTCGATTACATTGAAAGCAGCGCTTTTTATCGTGCTCGTATTCCCAGCGCTGTCTACCAGTTTTCCTTTAAAATGGTAGGTGCCTTCCATTACATAAATATTGCTGGATAGCTTACCGTCCCAGTTAACCGTATGGCTCCCTTTTGAATAGATTTGTGCTTCCTCAAGTTTTTTCACGGTGTCACCTTTTGAATCGATAATAGAAACAGTGGAAGCAACCGTTTCATTTATTGTCATTTTCGTACTGATTGTAGAGGTCCCCGTCATTTTAAGGACAGTGCTTGAATTCTCCATGGTTGCTTGCGGTGACTTAGTATCTACAACTATCGGTAGCGATTTCTTTTTTCCATGACGTTTTGCCGTATCATTCAGAGAAAGTTTGAGCGAATAAGTGCCGTCCTTTACTCGCTTGTTTTTGCTGTCCTTCCCATCCCAATTAAGAGTATTCTTTCCTCCTTTAAAGGTCTTTGCTTTTGATAGGGTATTTACTTTCTGTCCATCCATGTCAACAATGGTTGCCGTTAATGCCGCACTTTTATTCAGGTGAAAAGGAACTTCCAATAGAGATCCTCCAAGTGGGGAATAGCGGGTCGATTTCAGATTGAAAACAAGGTCAGGTGTTACTTCATCTTTAATGTTGACATAAGTGCTCTTGGAGACACTGTGTTTCTTATTAGAAACCTTCACAGTGAACTTCACTTTTCCAGCAGGCGCATAGGATCCATTATCCATTTTCCCATCCCAGTTCGTTGAAAAAAGGTTCCCGTCAGAAGCTTTATTCGTGACAAGTTTTCGGATGGGCTTATTGTTGGCATCATGAATAGAAACGGATATATTCGTTCCTTTTTTTGCCTTGAATGATAGAGAAAGAGTATTGCTTCCATTTTCTATCAGGGTAGTGCCGGACTTAGTCAGCTTGGATAAAGGCGCCGGAGTGTGCGTTAATGCGTTATGGGCATCAACACGGCCATATCCGTATAAATCGTCCCGGCCTATTGGTCCAAGATCCTTGCTTGATGTTTGTAAGATATCCGTTACTTCTGAAGGAGTAAGAAAAGGATTTTTGGATAACACCAACGCGGATATGCCACTGACTACTGGTGCAGACATGGATGTCCCGCTCATTAACTCATATGAATTCCAAGGAATGGTGGAATAGATGTCAACCCCAGGTGCAGCCAAATCGATATAGGCTCCATAATTTGAAAAATCGGCTTTCTTATCTTGTTTTGTTGTAGCACTGATACCCAAAACATGATTTAAGGCTGCCGGGTATTGTTCTGTCTCCACATCATCATTTCCAGCCGCAGCAACGATCAGAATGCCTTTCTTCCAAGCACTTTGTATGGAGTAGTCCAATACTTCTGTGTAATCTTCCATAGTCAGGCTTAAATTAATGATGTCAGCCCCTGATTTAACCGCATAATCAATTCCGTCAACGATTGTGAAGATATCCGCTTCTTTTCCACTAAAAACATTGATGGGCATTATTTTAACTTCAGGAGCAATCCCTGCAATTCCCTTACTGTTAAGGGAAGCGCCGATAATGCCAGCAACATGTGTACCGTGATCATTCGAGGGCAGCGTTTTTTTGCTTCCATTGACGGCGTTGAATGGCATAATAATATGTCCCTGCAGTTCGGGATGAGTTGCTTGGATACCTGCATCAACGACGGCCACTTTAATGTCTGGTGCTCCTTTTGATAGATCCCAGGCTGTATTCATATTGATTTTCTTTGCATACCATTGTTTGGAATACCCCGAATCCGAAGGGATATAGCTCGTTCTCACTTTATAATTGGGCTCTACCGACTCCACCTCATCCCATTTCTTAAGAGAGGCAGCCGCTTCTTGCAAATCCGTTCCCTTATGAAGAGAGACAAGTGTGAAATGCCCATTTTGGATGGTTTGAATTTCTTTTGCTTGTATGGATTGTAAAATTGATTTTTTTATATTATAGGTTGTCTCCCCATTGAACTGGATAATTAATTGTCCTGTTTCGTGACTTTTGGTTGAAGGATTCAATTCGTTCTGATTATGCGAATTCGTATTCATTTCAGAACCATAGGCATGTGGCAAGTCCAACAAACAAAATACAAGTATAAATAGCAATGGAATTAATTTTTTCATTCAATTATTCCCCCCTCATTGTTGTTTCTAGAAGATTCATAGTATCTAAATAGTAACATGCATTAATACACAACCTAGTATTTACCTACTTGGAATTATATTAAGTAGTGCGCTATTACCTTGTATGAGCGAAAAAACCTAGGTTTTTAGTACCTTATTTATGCTAAAATTACTCATTTATCTTAACAATTTATGTATATATACGATATTATTAACATTATATCGATAAAATTGAACTAGGAGTGAGTTAATTATCAAAACAAAGTGGTTAATGGTTGGCGTAGTTACCTTAGGATTAGTGTTATTTTCAAGTGGAGGATTTCCAGGTTCGACTGCTGAAGCAAGCAGTAGTAAATGGAGCGTAAATTATTATCCAAAACTTAACTTCAAAGGAACGGCTGTCATGAAGACGGTAAGCGATATCAATTTTGCCTGGGGCACTAAATCTCCAGCGGCGAAGATTCCTGTCAACAAGTTTTCGGCTAAATTAACGAAAACACTTACGGTTAAAGAGGGTGCGAAATATCGTATCTCCGGAAAAGCAAATGATGGTGTCAGAGTCTATGTAAATGGTAAGAAACAAGTAGATTACTGGAAAGATGGGTCGCACTCTTTTGCCAAAGATCTTATGTTGGCAAAGGGAGATCATAAGGTTGAAGTTCAATATTATGACCAAAACGGCAGTGCCTACTTGAATGCGGACATTAAGAAAGTATCGGACCCCATCCCGACAGACAAATGGACTGGTTTGTTTTTCCCAAGTTCTAACTTTTCGGGAACGCCAGTAAGTACCACGGCTAGTAATCTAAAGTTTTCTTGGGGATCGAAAGCTCCGATTGTTGATATAGCAAAAGGTACATATTCGGCCATCTATCAAAAGAAGGTAGTCGTGAATAAAGACATGAAATATGTGTTAATGGGGAAAGCTAATGATGGTGTCCGCATTTATGTGGATGGGGCAATGGAAGTGAACGAGTGGAAGGACGGAACGCGTAATTTTGAAAAGAACCTCACGTTGAAAAAAGGGACTCATACAATAAAAGTAGAATACTATAATAAAAGTGAAAGTGCGCAATTAATTGTTAACCTAAAGGAATCCAAAGATGTTACGCCACTTGAGAGGTGGGCAGTGACCTTATATGATCAGCAGGACCTGACTGGTAACAAGGTCTATCAGAGTGCTTCTACACTGGATTATGATTGGGGCACGAAAAAACCGGCTAATGGAATTCCGGTCAATCATTTTTCGGCGATATACGAAAAACGGACAAATCTGACAAGCTCGGGTACGTATATCCTATCGGGCGGTGCTAATGATGGAGTGCGGGTTTATGTGGATGGAACAAAAATGATAGACCAGTGGAAAAACGGGACGCACCCCTTTAACATAGAGATGAATCTGGATGCTGGCATTCACATCATCAAAGTGGAGTACTATGATAATACGGGTTTTGCTAAGGTTAAGGTCGATTTAAAAGAGAAATCGAATATAACCAGGGCAGCGAAGACAGGGTATGCCGTATCATTAGATACAGCTTTGGCGAAGCAAATGTCGACTAATCCGCAAACGGATAAAAAGTACGCAGCCTATATCCCTGCAAGCAGTGTGAAATTGGCCTCTACCAAGACGAGCGGGACAACGAAGGAAAAGGTAAATATCATTACTACGGATTCCAGGAAGTTAGGCACGTTATCAAAGGATTCGAAGGTAACAATTCAAGATGATAAAACGATTAATAAAAAGAAATACTATAAGATTGCGACGGGATGGGTCAGTGCCTCCCAAAGCGATACGAAGTATTATATGAATCCGGAGAACTTCTTAAGTACGGATGAATCTTATTATCAATTTGCTAAACTATCAACTTTTTCAGCTTTAAGTGAAAATGAAATCAACCAAAAAATCCTTTATAATCGGGGAATCCTGAAAGATCAAGCAAATTCCTTCCTACAGGCTGGTTTCAAGTATGGCGTGAACGAAATTTACCTTATTTCCCACGCTAATCTTGAAACGGGTAGAGGGGGTTCCAGATTGGCGAATGGAATTAAGGTGAAAACGAAAACAGATAGTACGGGCAATATCATCTATGCAGCTAATAAGGAAAAAGAGATTGTCATACTGCCGGATACTGCAAAGGACTATGAAGAGAAGGTCTACAATATGTATGGGATTGGTGCGTATGATAGCTGTGCCATTGAATGCGGTGCGAGAAGGGCGTTTAATGAAGGCTGGACAACTCCAGGTAAGGCTATCGTAGAAGGCGCGCAATTTGCTGCTGAAAACTATATTTACGCAGGTCAGGATACCCTTTATAAAATGAGGTGGAATCCAGAGCAGTTAGCGGCGAAGGGATATGCAACCCATCAATATGCCAGTGACATTGGCTGGGCTGTGAAGCAGACAAGAAACTATGCAGAGCTTTATTCTCTACTCAATAGTTATACAATCGTGTATGATGAGCCAAGTTATCAATAACGCAAAAAAGGGTGCCCGGACGGGTACCCTTTTTGGCGTTATTGAACATTAGAAGAGGCGACATACCAGATCGTTTTTGAACCTGTTACTTGGATCTTGTACCAATTGAATAGGTTGGCAGCATTGTTGTCTTCTATCGAACTTTCTACAATCTTGAAACTTGTTCCTTTTTTAAAGATTTGCTTTTTGGAGCTGGTTGTCGAAGGCTCATTTCTGAAAGTAGAATCTTTCTCCAATGTGAGAGATTTCCCTTTTTTATATAACTGGGTTGAACATGTTTGCTTAGGTGTACTTAATATGTCCTCAACATTGAAGATAAGAATACCGTTGTCATTAATCTTGATATCTACATCATTTTTGGTGAATACATATGGAGAGACATAGGCTTGATCATTCATTAATTGATAGACTTTCGCCTGATAGGGATCTTTTGCAGCTGGATGGTTCCGTTTCGATAAACCATTATAGGCCATGATGGGGAAGTACCAGTTTTCTAGCATCTCTGTATTGTACTGGTTGACCTTAGGCAGTATAGGCTTCTTAGCATTGGCATAGTCCCATTTCTTCAACAGGATCTCTACACCAGCCTGAATATTATACTCCGTATCATACATCACTTTATCCCAGTCATAGCTTTTGTCTTCTTCTGATTGGGGTGTAATTTGCATGATTCCGTACCCCTTATCGAAACTTTTAAATACATTGCCGTCATCTGTGAATTGACGCCACTTTCCATTCTCCGTTTTGGCGATGGCTTTAACCACCTCAGGCGGAATGTTCTTTTCAATCGCCTTCTTCGTTAGCAAGGTTTTTAATTCTTTCGTACTTAGAAACATGTCGGACATGATTGTTGTTAATTTTTGCTCCAATAAGTTCTTTTCGGTTGAAGGTAGGGTTTTAATTTCCTTCATAATGGAATCATGGATTTCTGGGGCCTTTGCATTAGAATTCCCAGGGGAAATTAACCTGTCCAAGGTATCATACTCTGACTGAAGGGCAATCCAGTCGCCAAGACTATCTTTTTTTTGGAGCTCCCTTTTTACAAGCTCCTTTTGAATCGCCGCGAATTCTTTCTTTAGCTGGTTTTTCTGTTTTGCATTAGGGATCGTGTCGATATAGAGAATGACACTTTTGTAGTGCGGCAGGATCTTAGCGTTAGAAGCATTCATATTATTCTTCGTTTCGTTTATGGCTTGTTTCACCGTCGAAACCGTTTTTAACTGAACTTTATAATCTTCGACTGGTTGGATATATATCGCTGTCATCTTTTCTTTTGTCTTGAATCCTTTTACCTTAGTGACCTTTGAAGATTGCTTGTCAAAGGTCGCTGTAAGGGAGAGATAGGCATTATGTGCTGATTCTGTGTATGGACCGGTTTTCAAGGCCTTTTCAAGTGCCAATCGTTTATTGTCTATTTCTTTCCCAGCCTTAACCGCCGTGATATAGATTTTACCGGTGTCTATTTTTGTCTTCACTTTTTTGAGGCGGTCGTTATACTTGGTTTTCGCCTTGCTTTTTGATAGCTTTTTTACTTCCTTTTGAGCTGTTGTATATGTACTGTTTGCCGCTTTATATTCTTTTTCCGGCAGGTTTTTCCCGGTAGCTTTCCCAGGGAGATAACTCAAATTATATAAAGTGGAAGCTGCCTCTTCCGCATTGGCGACCGTGGCCTCTGTTTTGGAAACGGCGTGCGTCGAACTTGGCGGTAGAAGGACAACTAAGAGAAAAAGGGTAGAGAGGGTAAGAAATAGTTTTTTGATTTGTATCAAGAAATGGTACCTCCTAGTGAAATAGTCTCTGATACTATTATTCTACCAGAAAATACATTAATTAACATAAAAAACCACCCCTGTGTGCATACGGGGTGGCGAAAGAATCTACTATCCTATTGAAATCAATATCCATCTACTTTTTTCGAAAATAGAAAGTCGACTAGCTTCTTGCTAGAATGGCCGTCGGAATACTGATTCCATTTTTGCTTAAAGGGAGGAACTTTTTCTATTTGATAATCTGCGGTGCGAATTTTTTCGAGAAGTTCTTCTGTTGTCGTGACAATGGGCCCTGGCATCGAAGACGGGTAATCTTCCCAAAAGCCACGTTCTTCTTCATATTCTTGTAGGTCATAAGCAAAGAAAATCATGGGCTTTTGCAAAATGGAAAACTCAAACGGAATCGATGAGTAATCCGTTATGAGAAGATCTGTGCTTATGAGTAGCTCGTTCACATGAAAATCTTCAGTTATGGGATACACGAATCCAGGAAACTTAAGCTCGACATCATGTTCAGTTTTAACCGCTGGATGGAGTTTGAGCAATAGGGCGTAATTTTCACTCTGTAATTCCTTGTAAAGCATTGCTAAATCTAGCGCAATCTTTCCCGAATTTAAGTCGGCGTTTCGGAAAGTCGGGGCATACAAGATGATTTTCTTATTCTCAAGTTCGGGATATTTCGTTAATAATGCCTGTCTTGCATCCTGTTTCGCTTCTTCATTATAAAAGAAGTCTGTGCGAGGTATCCCGGTTCTTAGTATACGAGAATCCGGCAACTGAAAACTTTCCTGGTAAATCTCGGCCATTTTTTCAGAACCCGTCGTGACATAATTAAATTGGTGATAGACATTTAAAAAACGTTTTCTTGCCCTGGCTGAACGGGCTTGAATGGAAGGGTCCTTGGCGCCAAACTTCTTGACTGCACCTGCCGCATGCCAAACTTGTACACGGATGACGGGCTTTTTAAATGTTATAGCCGAGAGAAAGCCAAAGTAGTTATCCATGATGATCCACTTGGATGTGGCCAGATGATAAATGGAGCGGATCATGGCTATGATATGTTTGGTTTCAAACGGAAGGACGATGGTTTTCCCATCGTCCTTAACTTGTATATGGCTGCTCGATTTTATTAAGAAAACTTTTTGAAGAGTGAGACCCTGCTCGTCCATTTCCTCTGAGATGTGTTGACAGTTATCTCCGAAAGAAGTGACAAAGGTCGTTTTATCTTTTAATGGAAAGAGCTTGAAAATAGAGAAAAATAGTTTAAAACATACCAAGTAGATATTTATCGCGAGTTCCCTAGCCATTGGTAACTTTTAAAAGATCATCTTTAATTTGTGAAGTGGATATTCCGATTGTTCTTGGCAAGTATACGACTTCACAAACTTCGGCTAGTTCATCGAATTTGCCTTTCCAGTCATCGCCCATGACAAAAACATCTACATCTTCACGAATGATATCTTCCCTTTTTTGTTCCCAAGTGTTTTCCGGGATCACTTCATCCACATAGCGAATGGATTCAAGAATCATTTTTCTGTTTTCAAAGCTATGGTATGATTTTTTATCTTTTAATGCATTAAATTCATCCGTGGAAATAGCAACGATTAAATAATCTCCTAAATCTTTAGCGCGTTTAAGTAGATTAATATGTCCCCAATGAAGTAAATCAAAGGTTCCGTATGTTATAACTTTTTTCATGTTTGTTCCTCCTATTTAACGAAAATTTATATATTTACTCTGAATGTCGATATTAAGAATATAGTGAAAAATTAGCCTATCATCTATGGGCCATTTGATGGTCGCATTCATTATACCGCATTAAATTTACAATTGGGCCACAAAATTTTTACAATCCTGTTGAATTTATAATATCTTTGTTCAATTTGGATATCATTTTACAGTTAAATCGGTTGTTATTCAAGGATTACTATTTATTTCACGAAGCTATCAATCGATGATGGTACATGTATGGATACTTCTCCTATATATTATTTTATTTTCTTTGTTGTGGAATGATAAATGTGACCTTGTGTAATGTATGTTTGAATTTGCGTTAGTGAAATCCTATAATAATATTACTTAATGCTGGCATGTAATTGAGAGGGGAAATTCTTCCGTATGGAGAGTAATGTTTTGAAGAATAGAAAGACGATGAGTGTACGCCTGGAAAATGGCGTATATTACATGAAAGTGGCCATTGAGCAGACCTTTTTGGAAGGCATAGAAGATTTCTCTTTTATATTAACGAATCGGTATAACGAAGATGATATCATCAACTTGGAATTTGTGAAAAAGGAACAAACGCATGAGTATCTTATATTTGAGGTAACGGTGCCGTTCAGCTCACATACGGATAAATTTCTTGATGGTGAAATGTGGGATCTTCATATTGTAAGGAAGATAGAGGAAGATGCAGTTAAATCTAGAATCAGTTCTCAAGATCGGCAATTAAATATGCTTTCCATCGTTCTTGAGAATCGCAAGAAAATGTTTTATCCGTTCTCAACTAAAAAGGGGAACCTTTCCTTTTATGCGAATGACTATAAACTCTTTTCCATGTTTGATGCACTGAAACTGCAGAAGGACGGTACCCTGGAGTTTTCCGGTTTTTTTAACTATCCACCTTTATTTCAATTGAAGAAGTACACGTTCGGTCAGATTAACATGCTTGTTCGGAATAATAGAACCGATGAGGAAACGGTGGTCCCTTTGCAAAATGTGTACCGTATGGATTTGGTCGAAAAGTATAGTGGAAGTCATCTACCGAAGAAGATCGGTTTTAAAGGCTCCGTTAATCTCCTTGATAAAATAGACTATGACGAGGCTAAGTATTTCTCTTTCTTCGTAGTGCTTGATTATCAAATCGACGGCATTCAAGATCAGCTAACCAGTTTAAGGATGAAATGTAGCTCGCTTGAAAATCTTCCGAGCAGAAGCATTCTGACACAGGCTGGGAAAAAGGTTCAAGTTAAAATTAAAGCAACAAAAATTTCGAAATATTTCTCTCTATCCGTTTCCCGGTACAACTTCAAAACCGAGGTCGTCCAAGGTTTGAGAAACAAATGGGTGAGGACCCGTCGAAGCAAGCGCATTAAAGGATGGTACAAAGCTGCGTTTGCAATCGCCAGCCGGCTCCTGCCGGCCAATAAAAAGTTGGTAGTCTTCGAAAGCTACCATGGTAAGCAGTATAGCGATAGCCCAAGGGCAATATATGAATACATGAAGGAACATTATCCGGATTATACAATGATCTGGAGTGTGGACCGTGCTTCTATGAAGTATTTTGCTCAAAAAGACGTCGAGTATGTCAGACGATTTTCGATGCGTTGGCTTTTGATCATGACCAGGGCGAAATACTGGGTGAATAATGTACGTTTTCCGCTTTGGATCCCAAAGCCAAAACATACGGTTTACGTCCAAACCTGGCATGGTACGCCACTTAAACGACTCGCGATGGACATGGATGAAGTGCATATGCCTGGAACGAATACGAATAAATATAAAGCGAATTTCCTGAAGGAAGCGAGCAATTGGGATTACTTGGTATCTCCGAATGCCTATTCAACGGAAATATTCAAACGCGCGTTTCAGTTCGATAAGGAAATCATCGAGTCGGGTTACCCACGAAATGATTTCCTGCATACCTGTAATGATGAAGAAACAATCAAGGAACTGAAAAGGAAATTCAATCTTCCGCTTGGTAAGAAACTTATTCTGTATGCACCGACTTGGAGAGACAATCAGTTTTTCCAGAAAGGAAAGTACAAATTCAATCTAGAACTGGATTTGGCAAGAATGCGTAAAGAACTTGGTGACTCATATATCGTCATTATGCGTATGCATTATTTAGTGGCCCAAAATATGGACCTCAGTGAATTTGATGGTTTTGCGTATGATTTCTCTCATCTAGAAGATATTCGGGAGCTTTATCTGATATCTGATATACTGGTAACCGATTATTCTTCCGTATTTTTCGATTATGCGAATTTAAGAAGGCCGATGGTTTTCTTTACGTATGACATCGAGGATTACCGCGATAATTTAAGGGGCTTTTATTTTGATTTTGAAGAAAAGGCGCCTGGTCTTTTAACAAAAACGACCGAAGAGCTGATCGCAGAGGTTAAACATATGGAGAGCAACCATTTTAAGTTGAGCGAAAGATTTGAAGAGTTTTATCAGAAATTCTGTTATTTGGAATCCGGTCAATCTGCTAAACGTGTTGTAGAAGAAGTGTTTGAAAAAGGCACGAAATGATACGGATGGTAGGAAGATCGTGAATAAACCGGCTGTCTACCAGCTGGTTCTTTTTTTGAAAGGAGAAAGGTATGTCATCGATAGTAAGAAAGGTGAAGGGGTTACTCACCAACGCATATAAATTAGCTTTCACGCTGGCAGGGAAGGTGCTGCCGGTCAATCGAAAGCTTGTTATCTTTGAAAGCTTTTTAGGAAAACAATACAGCTGTAATCCACGTGCAATATATGAATACTTGCAGAGCAATCATCCTGAATATAAAATGTATTGGAGTGTCGATAAAAGGTATACGGCGTCATTTGAAGAGGCGGGCATTCCCCATCTCAAACGATTTTCGGTAGGATGGTTACTTAAGATGACGCGTGCCCATTATTGGGTGACAAATAGCAGGATGCCGCTATGGATTCCTAAGCCGAATCATACCGTATATTTGCAAACATGGCATGGTACGCCATTGAAGAAACTTGCATCAGACATGAAGGAAGTCCATATGCCTGGGACGACGACGGAGAGTTATAAAGAGAATTTCCATGCAGAATCAAGAAAATGGGATTATCTTATTTCTCCGAATACCTATTCCAGCGAGATTTTTGCTCGGGCTTTTAATGTCGACCCCTCTACAATTCTGGAAACCGGTTATCCACGCAATGATTTACTGTATAATGGGAATAATCGTGATACAATCGATTCATTGAAACAGAAAATAGGATTACCGGTGGAAAAAAAGGTCATTTTATATGCCCCCACTTGGAGAGACGATGAGTTTTATAGCAAAGGGAAATATAAATTTGAAATAAAACTGGATCTGGATAAAATGAGACAGGAAATAGGGGAGGAGTATGTCATTCTACTTCGCCTTCATTATTTAATATCTGAGAACTTGGATTTGTCAGCTTATCAAGGTTTTGCCTATGATTTCTCGAGTTATGAAGATATCAGTCATTTGTATCTTATTTCAGATTTATTAATAACGGACTATTCATCAGTTTTCTTTGATTACGCAAGTTTACAGCGACCGATGTTGTTCTATGTATATGATATAGAAAAGTACAGGGACAAGCTTCGAGGGTTTTACTTTGATTTTGAAGGAACGGCACCAGGTCCGTTAGTAAGGTCGTCGGATGCCGTCATTGCAAGCATCAAGGCGATGGAATTGGAGAAGCCCATGCAGTGGGACCAATTCCATGAGAAGTTTTGTGCATTAGAGGATGGTCAGGCTTCCCGCCGAGTCGTAGAAAAAGTGTTTTTAGGAAGGTCTGTGTAATATATGAGTTCAGCTTTGACCGTTTTAAAAGAGCAAATCAATAATTTCTATTTGGTTAGACGATTGTCAGCCTATGAAATGAAAAGTGCCAACAGCAATAACTACTTGGGAATATTTTGGGAAATCATCAATCCGATGATTCAGATTGCGATTTATTGGTTCGTGTTCGGGTTTGGGATCTTCAATCGTGAAGATGTGGATGGCCATCCGTTCTTACCATGGCTGATGGCGGGGATCGTTGTCTGGTTCTTCGTGAACCCAGCCACGACTCAGGCGTCCAAATCCATCTATTCGAGATTGAATATGGTGTCCAAGATGAACTTTCCCATGAGTGTCATTCCTTCTTATGTCATTATTGCTAAGTTGTATCAGCACTTTATGTTACTAGCAGTCATCATCATCCTTTTAGCGTTCACGGGGTTTGTCCCGACGTTTTACATCATTCAACTGCCATATTACATCGTTGCGACGGTAGCGTTGCTGTTCTCGTTCGGATTGATTACCTCGACGTTATCAACTGTCATCCGTGACGTGCACAATATGATTCAGTCGCTAATGAAAATCTTGTTTTATTTAACACCCATTCTTTGGATACTAGATGCAACCGAGTATCCGATAATCGCCAATATTATGAAGCTAAATCCGCTATACTATATAGTGAAAGGGTATCGCGCTTCGTTATTGGGGGAATCATGGTACTTCATCGGGCATTGGGAATACACACTTTATTTCTGGGCAGTCGTACTCGTCTTCTTTTTGATAGGTTCCTCGCTGCATGTTAGATTTAGAGATCGCTTTGTTGACTTTAAGTAAACTGGAAGTGAGATATTGGAAAAATCGGTAATTGTCAAAAACGTAACGAAGAAATATAAATTATATAATAAAAATTCGGAAAAAATTCTCGACCTCCTTTTGCCCAAAAGCTATGGAGAAGAATATTATGCGCTGAGAAACGTTAGCTTTGAAGCGGAAAAAGGTGACGTCATCGGATTTGTCGGGGTCAATGGCTCCGGGAAATCCACGTTATCGAATATCATTGCCGGGATTGTACCACCAACGGATGGAAACGTCGTGACGAATGGTAAAACGGCATTGATTGCCGTTTCATCCGGTCTTAACAATCAATTGACCGGGAGAGAAAATATCGAATTGAAAATGCTGATGCTCGGATTCGATAAAAAGCAGATCCGTGAGCTGGAGCCTGAAATCATCGAGTTTTCGGAACTGGGCAAGTTCATCGACCAACCGGTAAAATCTTATTCAAGTGGGATGAAATCCAGACTTGGATTCTCGATTTCAGTTCATATCGATCCGGATATCCTGATCATTGACGAGGCTTTGTCTGTCGGAGATAAAAACTTTGCTGAAAAGTGTTTGGAAAAGATGAATGAATTCAAAGAAAAAGGCAAGACGATGTTCTTCGTCAGCCATTCGATCGGTCAGATGAAGAAATTCTGTTCGAAGGCGTTATGGCTCGAATATGGGGAAGTTAAAGCATATGGCACGATGAAAGAAGTCATGCCTCAATATGAAACGTTCTTGAAGGAATATAAAGCGATGTCCAAAAAGGAACAAAAAAAATACCGCGAAGAACAAATGGAGAAACGCAGTCAAGCAACGGTATAAGGAACAGGCAGACTCAAACCTTGGGTCTGCCTGTTTTAGCTCCTCAAAATAGGGATATAGAGTAACCGCAAAAAAGACGGTCACCCTAAAAAAGAATGATATCCTTTCTTTCTAGATGCCGTTCACCGATAATGGTAACAAGCAAGAAGGTCGCGGTGTAGTCTACAATGGGTTTTGGAACGGCTAATGAGAAGATGAGACATGCAATCGGGATCGGTAGCAATCATTACTAAAACCGCCTTGCATAAAATTTCCCTCATATGATCTGTATGAAAAAAATCTAGAATAATACCCGACCCTCAAGTTGTATAGTACATATGAAAGGCTGAAAAATTATGAGCGAGAAACTTGTGGAAATCCTAACGATTCCCTTTATAGATACGAATATGGATGAATTTATACATCAGATGATTCTTCCAAGAATAAGAAATCAAGAAAAAACGTTTGTCGTAACGGCAAATCCTGAAATTGTGGAATATGCAAATGAACATCAGGATTATAAGGACATCATTACGAAAGCGGACTACATTACGCCAGACGGAATCGGGATTATCATGGCTTCTAAATGGCTGAACCAACCGCTACAGGAGAGAATCACCGGATTTGATCTAATGAATGAGCTCTTCTCCATTGCCAACGAACAAGCCTTAAAGGTGTATTTATTGGGAGCGGAAGAATCCGTGATCGAAAAGGCGGCCTCGAAGGTCCATCAGCAGTATCCTGGTATCAATCTGATCGGATATCACCACGGTTATGTGGATATAGAGGACGAAACTTTGGCACAATCGATAGCGGATCTTGAGCCGGACATCATCTTGACGGCCTTGGGCTTTCCAAGGCAGGAAAAGTGGACATCGCTCCACTATCCATTGTTTAAGAAAGGCCTTTTCATGGGAGTCGGAGGAAGCTTCGATGTGCTTGCAGGAAAGGTGAATCGAGCACCCCTTCTATGGCAAAAGATGCGCCTTGAATGGCTGTACCGGCTGATTCAGGAGCCTTCCAGATGGAAGAGGATGCTCGTGTTGCCGGTGTTCGTATTCAAGGTTAGGCGGAAAAGGAGAAAGCTTCAGCGTTCCTAATCATAAGAAGTGGACTGGATGAGGATCTTGAAAGTAACGCAGAAAATGAAACGGGCACCGGTATGTTTCATTTTCTGGCCCGCATGCTGGAGATGGTAGCAGAAGGCGTGTATCAGAACACATGGTTTTGGATAAGGAATTATCTAGCCATGTGTTCTTTTTAGGGTGTAGTGAGGATATAAAATAGATATACTCGCTTGCGGACATGACCTTGCTGACACCAATAAGCGAGAGTTTTCCTTTTGTTAAGTTGGAAGTGCTGGACTACCAGCACTTACGAGCGAGGTCGTTGGATGAGAAAGAGATTCTGGAAAAAGTATATGATTTAAAACATTCTTGCAACCTATGATATGCAAAATACAGAAAGTTGACAAAGATAGGATATTTTTTACATAAATTTGCAAAAAACAACTTTCCTATAGAGATTTTGCCTAAAAACATATATAATATTTATTTGAGGATGAATATTAATTAAGTAATGAAATATATAGTTTGTTTTATAGATTATTAGGGTATTAGATTTTAAGTTGAATAGAGGTGGTTCTTGATGTTAATAGGGGCCTTATTTGTAGCATTCTTTTTATCTATTCTTTTGACTCCATTTGTCGGGAAACTCGCCTTTAAACTTGGAGCAACCGACAAACCGAATGAGAGAAAAGTTCACGTAAAAATTATGCCACGTATGGGTGGTTTAGCAATATTTTTGAGTTTTTTGATTACCTTACTCATTTTCACGGATGATTTGTTAGGACAGTTGCCACTTATAGTCGGCGCTATAGTCATCATATTGATTGGTGTTTTGGATGATATATATGAACTAAGGGCCGCGCCTAAGTTTTTAGGTCAGATATTAGCCGCTCTCATCATTGTGTTATGGGGCGGACTTGAAGTGGAATTTATTAATTTGCCATTTTTTACCGATACACTTGAGTTTGGTATTTTTAGTATACCAATCACTATATTATGGATCGTCAGCATCATTAATGCTATTAATTTGATTGATGGCCTAGATGGGCTTGCAGGCGGTGTCTCAACGATCGCCTTAGTGACGATTGCGACGATGGCCCTTATTAAAGGGGATTTATTTGTTGCGACGATCGCCTTGATCGTCATTGGAAGTACACTTGGATTCCTGAAGTACAATTTTCACCCCGCAAAAATCTTCATGGGTGATACAGGTGCACTATTCCTTGGTTACATCATTGCGGTTCTGTCTTTACTTGGATTCAAAAACGTAACGATGATTTCCTTGATTGTACCGATCATCATCTTGGGTGTACCGATTTCGGATACATTTTTTGCAATCATTCGCCGGGTCGTTAATAAACAACCGATTTCGGCTGCTGACAAATCGCATTTGCATCATTGCTTATTAAACTTAGGATTCACCCATAAGCAGACAGTTATACTCATTTATGCGTTAGCGGCGTGCTTTGGACTTGCTGCCATCATCTTCTCCTTTGCTACCCTTTGGGGAGCGTTGATTCTTGTAGCAGGTATCCTCGTGCTCATTGAGATTTTAGTGGAGAAAATTGGGCTGGTCGGTTCCGATTATCAACCGTTGTTAAAAATGCTTAATTTTAAAAATAAATCATAACTTTTCAATGTCTGTATAAATAGCCTCTTATTATGGAGTATAAGTTTGATGAATGAATATAAAAGGCCTCCATAACGTATCTACACATACGTTCGTTTGGAGGCCTTTTATTATATTTTCGGTAAGAAAGCATCGTAGATGAGAGCTAGTTTATGGATATATACAAGAAACGAAGGGGGCTTTTCTGTGCTTAATTCATATATACAGAAAATCAAGGGGAAAATATCAAGACTGAATATACCTAATAATCCACCGGAATCTCAACTATCTAAAGTCATAGATCATCCGGGTGAAGTCGAATTTTATGTGGAAATAACTAACGAGTCTGTCCCAAAACCAAAGAAAACAACCGTATCACTTGAACTACATAATCGAAAGAAAGAAAAGGTGTATCAACAAGTGGGAAGATTGGTAGAAGAAAATTCCGATCACTATTTATATGCTTTCACGATAAATAAAGAAGAACTTAAGTTAGAAAAGAAAAAGCGAAATTATGATGTGTTTATTGGGGTAGAAGGGAAGACAGCGCGTCTTCTATTGAAAAATGATTATCAGGAGCAAAAATTGAATTCGTTTTTCGAATCGAAAAACTACATGTTCATCATGAATGTCAGTAAAGATAACGAGGTCTTTTTCAGGGCGGGGTATAAAAATAAAATCAATGCCATCTATGATATCCCGAATGTCATTCATGCCGTGAATTATAACGGGCAGGAAATTCTTGTAGAAGGGGAAATTCACCATCACTTCTTTAAAGAGAAATTCCCGGAATCAGACTATTTCTTTACGTTCAAGAAGAAGAATGGAATGTATCTAAAGGCACCTTTAAATATTGAAGGAAACAATTTCACTGCGAAAATTGATATGGATATGTATCCGATGTTTCCAAAAGGCAAGTGGGATTTATCTATTATGGTCGTACATGAAAACGATGAGTTCTTTTATCCATGCTATGTGAGTGATTTGCAGGAGAAAAACGAGCTTTGTGAATTCCAAGTGCCACGGTACAAAGATGCGATACTTGTTAAAGTAGAATCAAAACATGGGAAACTTTCAGCAAAGACCTCTCTTATCAATATTATGGCCAGTAAGATAGTAGCAGATTTTAAAGAGACGGTAGTGGACTTATCCCTTGAATTTAATCCACCAATTTTCCATGAGATTTTTGCTGAAAAAGGAAGCGATTTCTATATTCGTCTAAGAGAAAGACAATCAAATGAATTTATTGATGTCCCTGTTAAACTTTCCAATAAAGATGAAATCGTGTACGTACATACTTCTATTGAGTTGGAAAAGTTCCTGGCTGGGTCCCTTGAGTGGTCGAAAAAGCTGGATGTCTATATTAGTCGTAAACTGGGGGATTCTTTATTTTATAATATTAGAATCAAACTGGATGAGGAAGAGACAGCACTCGATCTAGAAAGCCAATACAAAACGCACTATTTGGACGAGTACTATTTTGGTGAATTTTATCCAACCATGTATGGCAACCTTTCCTTTAGGTTTGCCAAAATGCCATTTCATCGGGATGCCCATACTTTCTATATGGAAGATAATCAACTCGTCATTGAAGGAAATGCCCTGTTCGATATTCCAAACAGTACGGAAACCTGCGAGTTTAACCTTTGCTTAACGAATCGGCAATCCGAAGAGTTCTTTGAGTTGCCATTAGAAATGGTCGGTGGAAGCGATCCAGATCACAATGGTTTTGTTTGTAAGGTACCGGTAATGGAATTAGGAAAGCTTGTGTCGGAATTCAAAGAAATCACTGATTTATTCATTGTGTTAAAAGGGGACCAATTTTATCGTAAAGTTAAGCTTGGGTTAAAGGAATTTGATTATTTTAAGGATCACGTTTTATTGACCTTCCAAGGGATGCATGACAAAGCCGACCATGTGGTTGAGTATCATTTAACGACTACCCCTAAAGGAAACTTGAAACTTGAGAGCTTTTTATATGAAAAAGAGATCTATAATGAGATTCAAGAATTCCAAATGAAAGAAACGGATGAAGAAATCTGGATAGTCGGAGAACGACCGGATACTGCTCAAGATAATGGGTATCAGTTCTTTAGGTTCATGAGAGATAACTATCCTGAAGTGGAAGTCTATTATGCAATTGATCCTAAGGCAAAGGATAAGGAACGATTGGAAGACCTAGATCATGTACTTGATATCGGTAGCAGGGAGCATATAGAGAAATGCTTACGGGCCACTAAACTCATTGGGACGCATGACCTAGAATACTTCCTCCCTTTCAAGGGGATCAAAATGAAAAATTACCAAAAAGCACATAAGATATTTCTTCAACATGGTGTGTTAGGTAGGAAAAACGTCGAATATCATAAGAAATTTTATAAATATCCGTTTGATTTGTTTATCGTTTCCTCTGAACATGAAAAGAAAATGGTCGTAAAAGAATTCGAGTACCTAGAGGATGAAGTCATCGTAACAGGTCTCTCCCGCTTTGATAAATTGCAGGAAAATCACCATCCTAAACGGGAAATTCTTTTGATACCAACTTGGCGTGAATGGATTACCAATGAAGAGAAGCTCATGAACTCGCTTTATTTCGAAAAATACATTGGATTTTTACAATCTGCGAAACTACAATCGTTGCTAGAGGAACATGATTTAAGGCTTAATTTCTATCCTCATTATCGGATGCAGGAATATATGGCGGACAATGTTAAGTTCGAAACATCGAGAATTCAGTTGGTGGAACTAGGAACGAGGACAGTGCAGGATCTCCTCAAAGAAAACAGCGTCATGATTACGGATTTCTCTTCCGTTTCATTTGACTTTACTCTATTGGGTAAACCGGTGATTTATTATCACTTCGATCAGGATGTATTCTTCGCGAATGGTATTTTAAGGCCGATAGAAGAGACATTCTTAGGAGATGTCGTCTATACGGAGGAAGATCTGTTAGCCAAGCTAGAAGAGGTCATTAGGCAAGGTTTGAAGGAAAGAAATGACGTAGCTTTGCGAAAAGAGCTAATCTTTACGTATATTGATACGAACAATAATGAACGGATCTTGAAACATATCTTGGAAACAACGATTAAAAGGTAAGATAGGAAATTACCTGTTGGAATAAGAAAATCCCCACATCAATTGATGTGGGGATTTTCTTATTCCATCTCTGATTCAACAGCTTCCGCTTGACTGGTAGTTTTTGTCGGTCCCAAATTCAAGTGGGATTTTAACTGCTGCTTAATATTTTCAACGGAGGTTTCGTTTAATTGATAGTAATAGGTACCATTGATGGTAGAATCGGTTCCCTCGAGCTTGACCGTTTCAAGATTAAGGCCATTGTCTGCCGTCACATATTTGATGAACCCTTTGATTTGTGAAAATTGAAGGTTCGTTGTCATGTTGTCGCCTACAGCTTCCATAACGTTGGTATACTTCGTTAATGCTCCAACGGTAGTTGCTTTGGACATTATAGCTTTCAGAACTTCCTGCTGACGTTCACCGCGTTGGATATCGCTATCCTTCTTACGTGTCCGGGCAAAGGCCAATGCTTCTTCCCCATCGACAGTCTGTAATCCTTCTTCTAGATGAATGGCATTCTTTTTATCATGGGAATCCATTTCGTTCATTTCATAAGGAACGTCAACTTTAATCCCATCTAAAGAATCCACGACATCGATGAACGCATGAAAGTTCATTCTGACATAGTAATCAACTGGTATGTCAAACAATCTCTCAACCGTGTCCATTGTAGCTTTAGGACCACCGGCTGCGTGTGCTGCATTGATTTTCGTTGTCACTCCTTTTTCGGGCACGTACACATAGGAGTCACGTGGAATGCTTAAGAGCTTGATTGATTTCTGATCTTTATTGAATGTAGCTAGAATCAAAGCATCTGAGCGGGAATTTCCTTGATAGTTACGTTCATCACTGTCATCAATTCCGATGAACAGGATGGAGAAGTTATCTTCGAGCGGGTCTACCGCTTCATCTCGCTTGGCTGAAGCTGCAACAGGGTCGTAGGAACCGTCGAAAACGTTCTGTGCTTTTACATATAACGTTGCGGCATACGTAGTAGCGCCTAAAGCGAGAACCAACAGGGGGACTAGAAATAACCAAAGCCTCTTACGTCTTTTCTTCTTCGTTTTCTTGATTTTATAAACACGTCTAGTAGTAGACATCTTTTCTTCTCCTTTTAAATAGCAGATATGAATTGCTATTCTTCGAATCCTTCAGATATATATCGTCATGCATTACACTTAATTTTACATGGATTTCACGAATTCGTAAAATAAATATTTCTTTTTCAAGTGAAATATAGTAAAAAAAGGTAGTGAAGCATCTTAAATGAGCTCCTCTTCCAAGTACAGCATTTCGCCTTCCGTTATGCGGCCTTGGCCATTCGTCAGCTCAGTCATCCAATTTATATACGTTTCTTTTTGTCCTTCCTCCACATAAACAAGGAGAACGACTTGATCTAGATATTGGATATCTTTCATTTGATAAATCGAGGATCGTAAAGCATTTTCTACTTTTCCGAGCCATGTATACTCGATGCTAGTGGAGATGACGCGCATTAATTTACGTACGACAACACCTGTCGTGTTGATGCCTTCCGAAGTGGCTTTGCTATAAGCGCGGATGAGTCCTCCGGCTCCAAGCTTGATGCCCCCGAAATAACGCGTCACTACGACGGCTGTATCTTTCAAATCTTTTTTCTTAAGCACTTCAAGGATTGGAACGCCTGCAGTGCCACTTGGTTCTCCATCATCAAGGGCTTTTTGAATTTGATTTTGTTCGCCAATCATATAAGCTGAACAATTATGGGTAGCATCTTTATGCCTTTTCTTTATTTCTTGAATAAAGTCCTGTGCTGCTTCTTCAGTTTCGACTCGGGCGACATGGGAAATGAACCGAGATTTATCAATGACGATTTCATGTTCCCCACGTCCTTTTACCGTTAAATATTGAGGGAGCATGGCTATTTCACCTTCGTTCTTTCTATATAATTGATTAATTATAAGTCTTAGCATAAAAACTGGCAACGAAGATTGACATAAATTCGACATGTGTAAAGAAACTTTAATATAAGAAAAATTTGTACGTGTTATAATTAATTTTATTGACTGTCCATCTTTCATATTCGTATATTTATGCTTAAAAGAATATCTTTATGGCTAAATCAATGCGTTTGACCCTATAATCTTGACTATTCCTGATAGAGTTCTCGCATATAAGGAATTATGCCATTTTAGTAATTGTTCTATTTCGTATAATAATTAAAGAAGTAGAATATTTATTTTGTTGAACAAGATAATTCTGCATTGGGCCGTTTATTCTCATTTATGTAAAGACCCATAAGCTCGAAGTATGCTAAATATGTATATTTTGTGAAATTCCATTCTGTAATGTGACGTATTTTTCTTCTTTTTTTGGTACAATATGTTCATGAAGGTTTCTTCTTATAAGTTTCCTGCTGTAATTTAAACATTCATGAATTGGGGAAAAGGATTTTTTTCCGTATACATAGTCTAAATGACAACAACATGGTTAAAGTGTGTTGATTTAAGTGGAGGGATCTTGATGTCCATACACAAGGTTGATGCTAAAGCATTGGACATGATCTTAGAAACAATGGTAAGCACGGTTAGTGAAAGCCGAGATGAAGTCTTTGATATCGAAGAACAATGTCGAAAAGATTTTGAGTCACTAACAAAAGAGCTTGAAGATGTGAAAATTAGAGTGGCCATTATGATAAACGACAGCGATTCACTGGATTCCAAAGCAAGATTTGCTCGAAAAAGGCTTTCAGAAGTCAGTATGCACTTCAACCAGTTTTCTGAGGAACAGGTTCGCGATGCTTATGAAAGGGCTCATAAGTTACAAGTCGATTTACAAATGAACAGGCAGCTGGAAAAAGAACTACGTAATAGACGGGATGAACTTGAACTCAGGTTAAAAGGGTTGCAACAGACAATAGAAAAAGCCGCACATCTTGTCTCGCAGATTTCCGTTGTACAGAACTATTTAACACAAGACTTGAAGTTTGTTGGGGAAGCCCTTCAAGAAGCCAAGCGTAAGCAAGACTTCGGCTTGAAAATCATCGAAGCCCAGGAGCAGGAACGTAAAAAACTCTCACGGGAAATTCATGACGGTCCAGCGCAAATGCTGGCCAATGTGATGATGCGTTCGGATTTAATTGAACGTGTACAACGGGAGAGAGGCCCTGAAGAAGCGCTTGTGGAAATTCGCAGTTTAAAAGTCATGGTACGGAATGCATTGTATGAGGTGCGCCGAATCATCTATGATCTTCGTCCTATGGCACTAGATGATTTGGGACTCGTTCCTACTCTCAGGAAATATCTGCAAACGACCGAAGATTATAATACCAATAGTGGCGTTCGGTTGAATTTTGTGAATATCGGCCAGGTCATAAGATTACCCTCCGATATGGAAGTCGCTTTGTTCCGACTGGTCCAAGAGGCCGTGCAAAATTCACTAAAGCATGCTCAACCCCAACAAATCCAGGTCAAACTTTCCATTTCCAAAGAGTTGGTGACCGTCGTCATTAAAGATGACGGAAAAGGATTTGATGCGGCCATCCAAAAAGAGGGCTCTTTCGGCTTGGTTGGAATGAGGGAAAGAGTCGAGCTCCTTGAGGGAAGCATGACGATAGACTCGCAACCAGGGGCAGGAACGATGGTATTGATCCAAGTCCCTTATGAATTAAAATAGACAACCAAATGCAGAAGCATTTAAATAGAAATTAGGAGGAAGAAGCCGTTGAAGACTAGTATCATCATTATCGATGACCATCAGCTTTTCCGCGAAGGCGTTAAGCGTATTTTAGATTTTGAATCATCCTTTGACGTTGTCGCCGAGGGCGATGACGGAAGCGAGGCTATGGACCTCGTCGAAGAGCACAAACCAGATGTTGTCATCATGGATATCAACATGCCGAATATGAACGGGGTAGAAGCAACGAAGATGCTTGTACAACGTTATCCTGATACGAAGGTCATCATTTTATCAATTCATGATGATGAAAACTATGTGCAGCATGCATTGAAGACAGGAGCACAAGGCTATCTGTTGAAAGAAATGGACGCAGATGCGTTGATCGATGCGGTTCGTGTTGTTGCAGAAGGCGGTTCATACCTGCATCCGAAAGTGACACACAACCTGGTCAAGGAATATCGTCGTTTAGCCGCTGAAGAAGGCGCTGATCGCGACTCTCTACATGCTGTGGAAATCAGAAGACCCCTTCACTTATTGACTCGACGCGAGTGTGAAGTCCTTCAACTTTTAGCTGACGGAAAAAGCAACCGTGCAATCGGTGAAACGCTTTATATCAGCGAAAAAACCGTCAAGAACCATGTAAGTAACATTCTTCAGAAAATGAATGTGAATGACCGCACGCAAGCTGTTGTCATGGCTATTAAAAACGGCTGGGTCGAAGTGAAATAAATGTTTGAATAGACTATCCGGTTCTTCAGATTACGCATTGCGTAAGGAAGGACCGGTTTTTTATTTCCTTATTTTTACACAAGAAAGGTATTAATGCAAATGAAGGCATTTTCCTATAGAATGTTGAATAAGTGTATAGAGTAAATATGTATAAGGATGGTACTTCACTATGAAAACGGCAGTCGTAACAGACAGCACTGTATATCTACCTAAAGAGACGCGCGAACGATTACATATACATATGATGCCGCTTAATGTGATTTTCTCGAACGAAGCCTACCGAGAAGAAGTGGATATTACAGCGGATGAGTTTTATGAGGAAGTAAAAAAGCAGGACAAGCTTCCGACCACCTCGCAGCCTCCTGTTGGTTTGTTTGTCGAGAAGTTTGAAGAACTGAAAAAAGAATATGATGATGTCATCTCGATCCATTTGTCGAGTGGAATAAGTGGAACGTACCAAGGAGCAATATCTGCCGGTGATATGGTCGAAGGGATACGCGTTCATGCCTTTGACTCCGAAATCAGTTGCCGGGTTCAAGGGTTTTATGTTCTTGAAGCAGCACAGATGGCGCTTGAAGGAAAATCGGTAGAGGAAATCATGGCGAGACTTCAGGAAATGAAACAGTCCATCCGGGCCTATTTCATGGCAGACGATCTATCTCATCTGCAACGTGGTGGACGCCTAAGTAGTGCGCAAGCATTGATTGGCAGCCTGCTTCAAGTGAAACCTGTTCTTCACTTCGTTGACAAGGTCATAGTCCCGTTTGAGAAAATCCGCACGAGAAAAAAAGCGATGAAACGGATTGCGGATCTACTCGGGGAAGACGCAGCAAGCGGTCTCCCGTATAGAGCGGTCATCATTCATGCCAAGCGTGAAAAGGAAGCGAAGGAATGGCAAGCAGAACTGGAAAAGAGATTCCCGAATGTTGAGTTCGATCTTAGCTACTTTGGTCCGGTAATCGGCACGCACCTGGGCGAAGGTTCGATGGGGATGGGCTGGTACAAACTATAAATAAAGAGCGTCTTTCCAAATGGAGAGGCGTTTTTTTGCGAAAAAAAAAGGGATTATCATGGAGAGAGCGAATTTTAATCAGGAGTGTATCATCTTATGAAAGAAGGTTGAAATGTGAATACTCCCCCCTATTCAAAAGAACTTCAAAATCACCTCGCAGGACGGCTGCTGCTGGCAGCGGAAATCCCCTTTTCTCCAGGACTCCTTACTGAACAAATCAAGCTGGGTCATGTCTCGGAAATACGTGGAGTGCAGCGCGAGAATGGACGCTTCGCATGTATAAGGTGTGGAAACAAGGATTCCACTTTGTTTTATACGTTTCCATGTAAAATATGCAATCTGGATTGTACCTATTGCCGGTCCTGCATCATGATGGGACGGGTCAGTGAATGTACCCCATTATACGGTTGGACAGGTCCTCCCCTCAGTTTCTCCATACCCGATAAAGTCATGGAATGGGAGGGTACACTTTCTGCTGGTCAGCAAACGGCCTCGGACCTGGTCGTTAAAGCAATCAGAGAGAAAGGGGAATTCCTCGTATGGGCTGTATGCGGAGCCGGGAAGACTGAGGTTCTGTTTGCAGGCATCGAAGCGGGACTGCTTGCTGGGAAGCGTATTTGCATCGCAACGCCACGTACCGATGTCGTACTTGAACTGGCGCCTCGGTTAAAACAAGCTTTCCCGGCGGTCGAAGTATCCGCCCTCTATGGCGGCAGTGAAGACCGGCATAAAGCAACCCCCCTTACCGTATCCACCACCCATCAACTTTTTCGCTTTTCAGAAGCCTTTGATGTCATCATCATTGATGAGATCGATGCCTTTCCCTACTCTATGGATCAATCGCTGCATTATGCAGTCCTTACATCAAAAAAACCTACCGCTATCACCATTTACCTAACGGCGACTCCCTCCAAACACATGCAACGATCCTACCGAACCGGAAAACTGCAAGCGGTGACCATTCCAGCACGATATCACCGGCAACCCATCCCTTTACCCGAAATGAAATGGAGCGGCAATTGGCAAAAGCAATTCCTCCAAAAAAAGATTCCTTCAGAAATCCAGAAATGGGTAAGGGATCGCCTAGAGAAAAAGACACCGCTTTTATTATTTTTCCCGAGCATCCAAGTGATGGAGCAGGTGCTTCCCCTTTTTCAAGAGTTGGAACCAAAATTAGAAGCCGTCCACTCGCAGCATCCAAAGCGAAAAGAAAGGGTGCAAGCATTACGGAATGGCGAGGTGCCGGGGTTATTGACGACGACCATCTTAGAAAGAGGCGTTACGATCGAACGGCTCGAAGTTGCGGTGATTGGTTCTGAACATGAGGTCTTTTCCGAGAGTGCCCTCGTCCAAATTGCGGGACGCGTCGGTAGAAGCTTTGCATACCCGAGAGGCACGGTTACATTTTTCCATTACGGAAAAAGCAGGGCGATGCTAGAGAGCATTCATCACATTTCCATGATGAATCAAGAGGCCAGGAAAAGGGGGCTACTAGATGCGTAGGTGCTTGTTTTGCGACGAAGAGATGGAAGAAGTCCTGACTTGGAGAAGTTTATTGCTGAGGCTTAATGCGAAAGTAATCTGTGAAGGATGTGAATCAAGACTTGCAAAGATAAGTGGTGAGACCTGCACAGTATGCTCACGGGAGCTGGATGAGAAGTTCCGGATGGGAGATCGATGTTTAGATTGTGTGAGGTGGGAAAAAGATGAGAAGTGGAAGGGATGTTTAACGAAGAACGTATCGATCTTTCATTATAATGACTACTTGAAAGACATCATTGCGAAATATAAATACCGTGGAGATTATGCACTGGCCGAAGCTTTTGTCCCCTTCTTAAGAGAGAAAATGAAGGAGATGGACTTTGAAATCATAACGGTCATCCCGCTTAGCGAAGAGCGTTTGAAGGAGCGAGGATTCAACCAGGCACAAGCTTTTACAGATTTATTATGCCTTGAAGCGTTGCAATTGCTAACGCGCGTTCATACCGAAAAGCAATCGAAAAAGTCCCGAAAAGAGCGAATTTCATTGCCCCAGGTTTTTCAAGTTACCCAAACGGACGTGATACAGAACAAATCGGTTTTGATTGTGGATGATATTTACACGACTGGATCAACGCTTAGGCATGCTGCTAAAATCTTGAAAATAGCTGGTGCAAGAGAAGTATCATCCATCACGCTAGCTAGGTAAAAGTAAGTATTTTTAAAAACCTTCTAAAGTATCGCTCGTAATACTCGATATATAAAGTACAAGAATATAGGCGAGGGGGAGACCCAAATGGATTTATATAACTGTCCAAACTGCAATTCGCTATTCGTTAAAACAAAATTCCGTGATGTTTGTGATGCTTGCTATAAAGAAGAAGAAGAGCAATTCGATATGGTGTATGAATACATCCGTAAGAAAAGTAACCGAACGGCGTCCATGGTACAGGTCGTTGAAGCGACTGGTGTTGAGGAAGAATTGATCATTAAATTCGTGAAAACGGGGAAACTGAGAATCGCCCAATTTCCGAATCTGGGCGTTCCCTGTGAAAAATGTGGAACATTCATCCGAAGCGGCAGATTATGTGGCACTTGTAGCGACTCCCTTCGTTCCGGGCTGGAGACGTATGAAAATGAAGAAAAGCGCCGTATTGAAATTCAAGAACGTGATAAAAAGAATACATACTTTATGAAAAACAATAAAGTGTAAATCTTAGCTTCTCTGCTGATACTTTGTTAGAATATTCTGTATTGAGAACGGAATTCGACAAAGGTTGTCGAAGGAAAGATTCCCAGGAATTATAAAATAAATCTATTCCTTGTCGATAATACTAGTATAGAGAATAAACGCAGTCATGAGCGGATCATCGTCTGTTAAAGGAATCATAAAATATGTGGTTATTTATAAGATTAGATAAACGAAATCGACCGAAGGAGAGGATCTGGAATATGAAAATCAATAACGTCGGTGTAACGGGTGTGAACCCATATAATACTTCTATCCATAAAGTGGGGAGTGTCAAAGAATCCAAGGTCAACCCTTCAGACAAAGTGGAAATCTCTTCGGCAGCAAAAGAGATGCAACATCTATCTCCAATACCAGCTGCAAGACAGGCGAAGGTGGATGAACTGAAAATCCAAGTGGAAAATGGCACATATAAAATGAATGCACAAGAAACAGCCAAGGGACTTATTGATTTTTACCGAAAATAACCCTTAATCAAACGTTTGATTAAAATGGACGGAACCGTATTCCGTCCATCATCTATGAGCAGAGGAGGCAGCGAACATGTCTGCACGACAGATCATCGACTCGCTTGAAAAATTGGTTACCCTTCATAAAAGCTTCAACCAATTAGCGCAAAGTAAAACAAACATCTTGAAAGCCGGCGACACGGAGGCTATCTCCGCCCTGCTAATTGATGAACAAAAGCATATTAAAGCCATCAGTCAAACGGATCAAGAAAGGGAAGCCGCCGTCGAGAAATTTCTCACAGCAAATGGTGCGGCAAATCAGGAATTTTCCATTACCACTGTAAGGGAATTCACTAATACGAGTGAAACGATTGCGCTTGAAAACCTTAAAACGGAATTGATACAAGAAGTGGCCAAGCTGAAAGAGCAAAACAGCTTAAACCAGCAATTGATCTATCAATCTCTTCAATTCATAAATGTCTCCCTAAATATGCTACGACCACAAAATCAGAATATGAACTATGGCAAGACGGCCCAAAAGTCTGCGAAAAGCGGCTTAGGCATGTTTGATTCAAAAGCGTAAGATAGAGAAAATAGATGGAGGTTTGAACATATGATTTCAAGCTTTATGGGGCTCGAAACAGCAAAGCGTGGAATGACTACCTCGCAAGGTGCCTTGTATACGACAGGAAATAACGTTTCCAATGCCAACACGGTAGGCTACTCAAGGCAACGGGTCAACCTGGAACAAACATCCGGTTTTCCTACCGTCGGGATGAATAGCCCGCGTATAGCCGGTCAAATTGGGACGGGTGTTGAAGCAGAAACTGTACAACGAATCCGTGATAGTTTTTTGGATGCCCAATACAGAACGCAAAGTAATAAACTCGGCTATTACGGTGCCATGAGCGAATCACTATCAAAAATGGAAGGCATCATGAACGAGCCTACCGATAGCGGCTTGGCAGCCACGATGGAGAAGTTCTGGAATTCAATCCAAGGGTTAACAGCCAACGCCGAAAATTCTGGTGCTCGTGAAGTTGTGGCCTCAACAGGTGTGATGGTCGCTGATACACTGAATTACTACTACAACTCGCTTACAAGCGTGAAAACGGACATTGGCAATCAAATCAACGTCAAAGCGAACGAAATTAACATAATCATCAGCTCAATCGATCAGCTTAATCAGCAGATCAGTAAAGTGGAACCACACGGTTTGGTTCCGAACGAACTCTATGATAAACGGGACGTGCTCGTTGACAACCTATCGCAGCTTGTCAGCGTCAACGTGAAAAACGTCATTCCAACCGACTACGGCAAAGCAAGCGATGTGGCAACTGGGTTATACAACATCGAGCTAATGAAAGAAGACGGTTCCTCTTATGCACCTCCAGTCAATCTAATCAGCGTGAACAAGACGGGGATGCTCGGGACAGCGAAAGTGGAAGTGAGCTATGATGAGTCAGGTGTGGTAGACGGAGTAAAGTTCGGCTCGAAAACCTTGAAAGACTTCAAGTTTTCTGGAGAACTAGCTGGTTTGATTGAAAACTTCGGATATAAAAAAACTGATGGCACAACAGGGGGCTCTTATCCTGATATGCTGCAAAAGCTTGATAATATGACGAAGGCTTTTGTGAATGAATTTAATAAGATTCATCAAGATGGGTTTGCTTTAGGAGCTAATGATAAATCAGGTCTCAACTTTTTCGAAATCAGTGCTGATGGAAGTGCTGCTCAAAGTATTAAGGTGAATAGTGTTATTTTAAAAGATTCTTCACTGATTGCTGCAGGGAAAACAAGCGGAGCTTCAGGGGATAATGAGAATGCTAAGCTCTTGGCTGATTTGAAAAAGAAAGCTTTTAGTGATTATGAAACTCTCAAAACCTCAGCTGGAATAGAAGAATTAAAGAAAATGAACCTAACAGGCAGCTTCGACACCTATTATTCTGGAATTATTGGGAACTTGGGTGTTGATTCTCAAAGTTCTCAAAAGAACCTCTCTAACTCAGCAGCGCTGGCAGAATCTGTGGACCAAAATAGAGCATCTGTTAGTTCTGTGTCATTAGATGAGGAAATGACTGACATGATTAAATTCCAGCAGGCTTACAATGCATCGGCAAGAATGGTGACGATGGTCGACGAAATGCTCGATAGAATCATTAATGGAATGGGAACTGTAGGTCGATAATAGGAGTGATATAGATGCGCGTAACACAATCGATGCTAACCAATAATATGTTAACCAACCTAAGCAGTAGCTATGAGAAATTGGGCAAACTGCAGGAACAAGTTTCATCGCAAAAGAAATTCTCGAAGCCTTCCGATGATCCTGTTGCAGCGATGATGGGGATGGGGTATCGGACGAACCTCAATCAAATCCAGCAATATAAGAGTAACATCTCGGAAGCAACGAACTGGATTGATAGTACGGATGATGCGATTACCGAATCGATATCTGCACTTCAAAGAATTCGTGAGTTAACAGTGCAGGGAAGTAATGGGACGTATGAAGAAAACCAGAAGAGTAATATTTCTGAAGAAATTAAGCAATTGAAAGAACATCTAGTCAGTATCGGTGATACACAGATTGGCGGTAAGTATATTTTTAATGGACAGAATACGAATGTGAAACCCTCATCTGTGACTGATGCTACTACTGGGAAAATCTCATACGGTACGGAACCTATTAATCTTGAAGTGTTCTCTGGAATTTCAATTCAAATTAATACAGATGGATCAAAGGTTTTTGGAGATGCTCTTGCCAAGGATGGTAGTATTCAACAAACAATTGATGCGCTCGAAGGCAATGGTGATGTTGGTGCGATGTTGGCAGAACTTGATAAAACGATTGATAGCTTTTTAGCTACGCAGGCCCAAGTGGGTGCGAGGCAGAATCGAATCGAGTTGATGACGGACCGCCTAGGCCAGCAAGAGGTTTTCGCAACAGAGATTCTTTCAAAAAACGAGGATGTCGATATCGAAAAAGCCATCATGAATTTAACGACACAAGAAAGTGTTCACAGTGCTTCATTGAGTATTGGTGCCAAAATCATGCAACCGAGTTTATTAGACTTTCTTCGCTAAGCTATTCGTAACCGGATAGTTTTTTTCTATAAAGAGAGGAGTGATGAAGATGCAAATGCCGCAAATTCGGATGCAATCTACATCGATGCAAATTGGATTGAACATCGAACAACCGGTACAGCAACTGGAACAAAAAGCAGCAGATCTATCAATTGAACAGCCGAAAGCCATTTTAGAAATTCAAACAACACAGGGGAAACTGACGATCGATCAGTCAAAGGCCAGAGAAGATATGGATTTGAAAAGCCTATCCAAACGGGTGGAGGAATTTGCCCAGCAAGGGTACCAAGATTGGCTGGCTGGTATGGCAAGAAGATCTCAACAGGGGACAGAGCTAAGGCATATTGAAAACGGTGGGAATACAATTGCTTCACTGGCAAAACAAAATAGCAAAGGTCCAGAGAAGCAATTCAATCTCGGGTGGATTCCCTCCCATTTCAGTGTGAAGCTAGACTATCAACCGGCCCAAGTTGATATTGAAGTAACTCCGCAAAAGCCAAATATTAATGTGCAAATTAATAGACCAACCCATGAATATATGCCAGGTAATACGGATGTAGAAGTTCTACAAAAAAATTCTCTGGATATAGATTTCATTAATTTATTTCCAGATGAGATAGGTGAGTGAAGACATATATGATTAAATCAACAAAATTTCAAGGTGAATTAGAAATAGCAGAGGAAGATATTTATAGATTTGAAAGCGGAATACCAGGGTTTCTGGAGGAAAAGCAGTTTTGTTTATTACCATTAGAAGAAACACCATTCTTTGTTCTTCAATCTATTGAAACAAAAGAAGTGGCCTTCATCGTAACGAATCCTTTTGATACTTTTCGTGACTATGAAGTGAAGCTGACTGATGAAGTACTTTCTACTTTACAAATCGAAACAGAAAAAGATGTCATAACGCTTGTCATTTTAACCATTCATGATCCTTTCAATCAAACAACTGCCAATCTTCAAGCTCCTATTATTTTAAATAGTCATAAAAAAACTGGAAAACAGTTTATCATGAATGGTAGTAATTATATGAATAAGCATTTGCTTATTGAACCTCTAGAAGTAGAACAGGGGGAAGACTAATGCTTGTCTTAACAAGGAAACCAAATGAATCGATCGTAATAGGAAATGATATTGAAATTACAGTGCTTGCGATAGAAGGGGAACAGATTAAGCTTGGTATCAATGCACCAAAAAATGTGGATATACACCGAAAAGAAGTCTACCTCTCCATACAAGAGGAAAATAACAAGGCTTCCAAAATAGAAACCAATCTACTGGAAAGTTTAAATGCATTTTTTAAGAAAAAATCTTAAAATCTACTAAATATGTTTCTAAGCATGTCGATATTATATATAGAACGATGGTTAGTGAAATAGGCGGCCGACTTATTCACTACTCTTCGTAAAAAACCACATGGATGTGGGAACAGAAAACTCAAGGAGGAAACAAAAATGATTATCAATCACAATATCGCAGCTCTTAACACACATCGTCAGTTATCAAGTGCAACTTCAGCACAATCTAAATCAATGGAGAAATTAGCTTCAGGTATGCGTATCAACAAAGCTGGGGACGATGCAGCTGGTTTAGCAATCTCTGAAAAAATGCGCGGACAAATCCGTGGTTTAGATATGGCTTCTAAAAATGCACAAGATGGTATATCTTTAATAGCAACTGCTGAAGGAGCTTTAAACGAAACGCATGACATTCTTCAACGTATGCGTGAGCTTGCTGTTCAAGCAGGTAACGATACAAATGTTGACACTGACCGAAATGAAATTCAAAAAGAAATCAACCAGTTGACTTCTGAAGTTAACCGTATCGGTAATACTACTGAGTTTAACACTAAAAAACTAGTGAATGGTGACCTTTCTTCTAAATTTGAAGTATCTCCTGCAGTAACAACAACACCAACAAAGGTAACACAAGTGTTAGCAAAAGACAGCACTGTAAAAGTGGGTGTTGATCCTATTACATGGACAAATGGTGCTTCAGCAAAATTCGATTTCAATGTTGCTGGTGCAGCAGATAATGGCTTAGCTTGGAATGCTTTAGATACGAGTAAACCTAATGATATCAAGGTTACACGTGATGCTGCAAACTCATTTACGGTAGATGTTAGGGCAACAGATGGTTCAGCGAACACTCTTACAGTTGATGCAGAAGCAGTTGCTTTTGACCCAGCAAATAACACTTATTCTTACGATAGCCAAGGAGTTTCTTTCTCATTCAAACAAGAGGATTTAGCGGACTGGGCAGTTGGTGAGTCTGTAACTATAGATTTAAATACTGTGGCTGCAGCTGGAACTAATGGTACGGGAACTCATACGTCAGTAGCAGACAAACAACAATTTACAAATACTGCAGCTGGAACTCCAGGACCTGCTACAGATTCTGTAATGACAAATATTACTGTTGCTGGTTCTCAATTAGAAGGTTTAAATGAAGTAAAAGTAGATTATGATGAGAGCACAAAAAAATTAACAGTTCTACTTAACGATAGTACAAATACTAAAACTTTATCTAAATATGAGTTTTCTGTAGATGCTGGTGCTGCAGTAAACTTTGACGCTGATGGCGTTTCATTCAAATTTACAGCAGGAACTGCTTCTACTTCGACTGATGCTACAGCGTCCGGTACATTCAAATTAGAATCTGAATCCAAAGAAACGACGACTGCTACTTCAATAACTACACCAGCGGTAGTTGAAGATAGATCTGCTTCATTCCAAATTGGTGCGAATCAAAATCAATCTATGTCAGTTGGTATCAATGACATGCGTGCAGCTGCACTTGGACTTACAGGAACAGGAGCTGAATTCACTGCTATAAAAGATGTTACAAACGGAACAAACTCAACAGCTGTTGAATCTGCGGTAGATGTTTCTACACATTCAAATGCGGCAAAAGCAGTTACTACAATTAATAAGGCAATTGAAACAGTTTCAGCTGAACGTTCAAAACTTGGTGCAAACCAAAACCGTTTAGAACACACAATAAATAACTTAGGTACATCTTCTGAAAACCTAACTGCTGCGGAATCTCGTATCCGTGATGTAGATATGGCGAAGGAAATGATGACTCAAACTAAGAACTCAATTCTTTCTCAAGCAGCACAAGCAATGTTGGCTCAAGCTAACCAACAACCACAAGGCGTACTTCAATTACTTCGTTAATCGATACGCTAGTAGAAAGACCTCGCATTTTGCGAGGTCTTTTATTTTCCAAATTTGTCAGAGTTCTTTTGTCTAAGTACATGTATAAAGATACTGTGTTAACTAGGAGGAATGGAGATGGGGCAAGTCCTACAAGAACAGAGGATACTCCTCGAGCTTCAATGGACTGAGGAACAAATTCGTATCTTGGATGAGATGGACGTGAAGCTTCATGAAATGAAAAGGATAGCTGAATATGCTTTAGAACATAAGCTTTCAGCAATTGAAATTGAGGGATTGAATGGTGAACTGAATGCATTGAAGAATGAATTCAGATCTCTGGAAAAACAGTTATATCCTGTTCTCCATTAGTGGAGGAATTTTCTTTTGTTAATAATCTGAATTACACGGAAAAATAAGTATATATTATTAAATTGATATATTATTATCCGGTAGCCTTAATTCCTTTTGTGGAGTTAGGGCTATTTCTAATTGAGGAGGAATAATAAATGAGAATATACGAAACGAAGGTATCGGATCAATTGGAATGGCTAGAGGAATCAGAAATGGATGCGAAAAGGATTTCAGCTAAGCATGTAAATATTAAAGATGGTAAAGGAATCAAGCTTACTATATCACAATCGTACCGTCAGAATCCCAGAAGATGGCTACAAGTTGTTCAAGTAGTTTCTTGGAGAGCTTGATAGAGAATACTTTGTTGTAATTCGCCTAGACACGCAGAAGTCGACGAATATCAACATCTGTCACATAGGCAGCATGAATGCTAATTAGTGCACACTAGGGAGGTGATGCAGGCTTGCAATCCTCAGTTTAACTCGTCGTCGATTTTAGTGTGCCACAACGACCCTTCGGGGCAACCTGAGTCATCGGGAGAGAACATTGAGGTCACGAAAAGACTCAGTGAAGCCGGGAATATCGTTGGCATTGATTTGTTGGATCATCTGGTCATCGGGGATGGCAGATTCGTTTCTCTAAAAGAAAAGGGTTATTTGAAAGAGTAATAGACTAATTCTATTAGTATAAATCGGGAAGAATACAAGTGATATATGTTGAATAATTCGTGAATCGGATGAAGTAGCAGTTCAGTCTAACCGTTGATCCAGAGGAAGTCAGCTTTGAAGCATTCGATTTCTATCATGAGGACTTGGATGACCTACTCATTCCGAATGAGCATCTTTCTGTACTGCCGAACCTGCTTCTCTTTGAAACGCTCATGTACGTAGGTGAGGAAAGGTTCGAATGGGTGGCAGGAGTGGTCGTTGACGAGGCAACAAAGGAGCTACTTTACGAGGTTTGGATAAAGAACGAGAACAGGTCAAGTCAATTCTGCACAAGAAGAAGGAGGAAAAGTAAAATGCCAATATATCACAAGATTGTAATGAATGGAAGAGTCTTATATCGGGAATTCGATTCAGCGAGGGGCCACTACGAACTGGAGATGATAACAGAACAAGAACTAATCGAGATACTAATGGATCAGGCGGTAGAGTCAAGCATCGAGGTGGATCAAGAAGCAATCAATTGTGCAGTGAGAGGCATAATGAGTACCATTCAGCGAGAGATGGTTCAAAATTACATCACCTATTTAGAAATGGTTTCGGAATCGCTTTATTTCTATTATTAGGAGGAGAATAGAGAATGTATTTAGACTGGTTTGTAGGAACAATGAAAAAGACATTTGGTATTGAAATGAAAAGAGAGGATGTAGGCCACGAAGCCATTTCTATCATGAAGAAATAGATGACCTTCTTATCCTAGCTGAACACTTAGAAAAGCAAAACCCATTGCTCATTGAAACAATTTCGTATGTGGACGATAAAGGGTTTGAATGGATTGCTGGTTATGTTCTGGATGACGAAACAAGGAAGAAACTGTACGAAGTATGGATGAAGAATGGGAAACAGATTGCTTATGAGATTTATTTCGACTAAAAAAATCACTTGAACCATGCCAGCTGAATTTACGACATTACATTTAGTAAACTTACGACAAAACTAATGGGATATGTACCGTTATTTACAGAATAGATGAGCGACAAAGAAATGGTATGCATTTCGTATGGAAAAACTGTCGACATTATTATATAACTGTCGGGAGCTAGGTAGGAAACGAACTGGAAAAATGAATACAAATAAAACATAAAGGGTGTTGGCGTAAGGATGCGTACATCAATAGCCTTTTTTCATTATGGAGGTGAATCATTCTTGGAAATAGCAGGGTACAAACATTGGCTCTTTACAGAGGAGAAAGCAGATAAAACAATCGAGTCATATGTGAATGATGTGAAAGGGTTCCAATCATATTTTCATGAGACATTGAAGGATGGTCCAGTACCATCCCGCTTCTCATTTGTATGGTATAAGGAACATCTAATGATTGTATGTTTGCTACTTTATACAGGTGTAAAGATTAGTTTTATTGTATCATTCCTCAACAGGTTATCCCCTAAAGTTAGAATGTATGGTCCTTATTTAATTATTTTTCCTTTGTTTTAGCACTGTAAAGTTCTATTATGAAACCGATATAAAAAGTAAAGATATCATATTGGGGGCAAAAGAGATGTTGGAGAATCTATCAACGAATATTCTTTCCTCGCAACTTAGAACAGCAATTTCAGAGGGAATCAGTACGTATTATCAGAGAGAGATTAATACAGTAGCATATTCAGAACAAAGTGTAGAATCGAATGACAAACCAACAAAAGAAAAGGTTCAGGAGGTAACTGAAAGTTTAAATACCTTTCTAAATCCAACACATACAGCGGTACGCTTTGAATATCATGAAAAACTGGACGAGTATTTTGTTAAGGTCGTTGATGACATAACCAATGAAACAATTAGAGAAATTCCTCCAAAAAAGCTTCTAGACTTTTATGCGGCAATGACAGAATTTGTCGGGATAATGGTCGACAAAAAAATATAAGTAGGTGATCAATGATGGTACGTGTCAGTGGATTAGCAAGTGGGATGGATATAGATGAAATAGTGAAAAGTATGATGCAGGCAGAACGAGTGCCTTTGGATAAATTAACGCAGAAGAAGCAATATTCTGAGTGGCAACGGGATGATTACCGTTCAGTAAATACAGCGCTCTCAGAATTGGATAAACTAATCTCAGATGGAGTTGGAAAACAGTCTTCATTTATTAAAAAGACAGTTTCCGTTTCTAACCCTGATGCAATTTCTGTGAGAAATATTAATTCAACAAGTGATTTTACGGGGAAGATAAGTGTAAAGAACCTTGCCACGGCGGCGACTATGACGAGCAAACCAACAAATGTGAAAAATACAGAAACAGGGTTACTGACGCAGATTGATTCAAAAGAGCCGTTATCTAAATATGGGTTGGTAAAGCATGAAATTTCGATATTAGCGATTAATAAAGATGGCGTTTTTGATTTGGATGAGAGTAAGGTGACGAAACCTTATACACTTACCATTGAAACAACTGATACATTAGATAGTGTTATAAATAAAATTAATGCTAACTCTGGGGTAACAGTCTTCTTTGATCAGAACTCTCAACAGTTTTCTATTACTGCTAAGAATACAGGTGATGTGGAGGGTGCAGCAGAGATTGAATTGGGTGGGGAATTTTTTACTGATTTATTAGAAATGGATAAAACAAATGATATAGCTGCTAAACCGGAGAATAGAAGAGGGACAATAGGTTCAAATGCAACAGTAGAATACAATGGTCTAAAAATCTCCCGACCATCGAACACCTTCCAAATCAACGGAGCGGAAATAACAATAAAGCAAACAACTGAAGAAACTGGACCCGTCACCTTTTCCTCAAAAGCTGATGTGGACACCATTTTAGACACGGTCACTCAGTTCGTGAATAAATACAATGAAATCATTAAAAAGATCCAGGACAAAACTAGTGAATCGAAGTATCGTTCGTACACTCCTCTTACAACAGAGCAAAAAAAGGCCATGACTGAAGATGAAGTGAAGTTGTGGGAAGAGAAGGCGAAGAGTGGGACGTTAAAAAATGATTCTACATTAAAAAGTCTTCTGACAACGATGAGGTCTTCTCTGTATACTTCGGTAAGTGGTATGACAGGGAATAACACGCTCAGTAGTTTGGGAATTACCACAACAAAGAATTACTTAGAAGGTGGTAAGCTCACCATTGATGAGGATAAACTGCGTGCGGCCATTTCGGAAGATCCGAATGCGATTTATAAGTTATTCATGAATGAGGGAAGTAGTACCGATAAAAGTACACAAGGCCTAGCACGTCGTTTACGTGCTGATATCCAATCATCCATGAAGGTGATTACAGAAAAAGCAGGTAAGGCCGGTTATGTAAATAACAATTTCACCATCGGGAAATCGGTCAATGGGCTAGATACAAGAATTTCAGCATTCGAGGCAAAATTAACCAAACTGGAAAGCCGTTATTATAGTCAGTTTACAGCCATGGAAAAAGCGATATCGAAAGCGAATAGTCAAAGTTCTAGTTTATCGCAATATTTTAGCTAAGTAAGAAAGGAAGAATTAAAAGAAATGGCCATTAACAATCCATACCAATCTTATCAACAAAATTCAGTGAACACAGCGTCCCCGGGAGAGCTTACCCTCATGCTTTACAACGGGTGTCTGAAGTTCATTCTACTTGGTAAAAAAGCCATGGAAGCGGGTAAAATCGAAGAAAAGAATACGAATATCATAAAGGCGCAAAACATCGTTCATGAACTGATGGTAACGTTGAATATGGATGTTGCCGTTTCGAAAGAGTTGATGAGCCTCTATGATTATATGAACCGCCGCCTGATTGACGCTAATTTGAAGAATGATATTGCTGCTCTAGAAGAGGTGGAGGGTCTTGTTACTGAGTTCCGTAACACATGGAAGGAAGCCATTCAATTGAATCGTCAAAAACAATTCGTCCAAAGTGGTCTAGTGTGATGATGCTTCAACAGTTCCATAATGTTACCACTGAATTAGTAACTGTATTGCAAGACCAGACGATTATCGAACGTGATGACCGAATCGATCGAATAAAAGAGTTGCTTGACCAACGTGAAGAATTTTTATTGCAAATCAAACCGCCTTTTTCTGCCGAAGAGCTACAATTGGGGCGTCAATCCATGCTTCTGAATCAACAGGTCAATCAATTGTTGTTGCTCCAAAAGCAAGAGATTCAGCGGGATATAAAGGAACTGATTCAGAAGAAGAAAACTTCGAATAAGTATACCAATCCTTACGAGACCCTTGCCACGGATGGCATGTTCTATGACAAAAAAAATTGAACACTACCCAAACCGTTTGGATATCAAACGGTTTTTTTGTATTTGTTTTTTAAAATTTCTGTAAATTATAGTGGCTAATTTTTTCATTATTGAGCAGTGTTTGTTATAATAGACCTAAGGTAGACATCAACCTTTTTCAAACCTTCCGACAATTATTTCATAATTTCGATATATTTCATGATGTGTTTGCAAAGGAAACCGGAGGGGTATTGTAGAATCTAACTGTATAGTCTTAATTTAAGGAGGACTCACTTTATGAATTACAACGTACGCGGTGAAAACATTGAGGTAACTCCAGCAATTCGAGAATACGTCGAAAAGAAAATTGGCAAGTTAGAAAGATACTTTAACAATACGCCAGATGCAAATGTGCTAGTAAATTTGAAAGTGAATAATAATACGTCTAAGGTCGAAGTGACGATTCCCATGCAGAATTTGGTTCTTCGCGCTGAAGAGGAAAATGCGGACATGTATGCCGCAATTGATTTGATCAATGACAAGCTTGAACGCCAAATTCGTAAACATAAAACGAAGGTCAATCGTAAATTCCGCAATAACTTATCTAATACTCCTGAGGCATTCGCCTTTGCTACGGAGATCGATGAAGTGGCGGATGAATTCGAAGATGATAACGATATCGAAGTGGTTCGTAACAAGCGCTTTGATCTGAAACCAATGGACAGTGAAGAAGCGATTCTGCAAATGAATATGCTTGGTCACAGTTTCTTCGTTTACACGAATGCGGATACGAATACAACTAACGTGGTGTATCGCCGTAAAGATGGACGATACGGATTAATCGAACCAAGTTAAGAGAATAATAGAATGAAACCAAGCACCGTCCACACTCTGGGCGGTGCTTTTTATTATCTATCATTTTCCATGATCATTATAGGTATAAGGTAATATAGTTGAATCCTAGAATACAAACCATATCAACGTATTCATCTAACCTATTCTTTGTCATCTAGGCGTTCTTAATAAAATAGAAGATAAAGGAAATATTTATATCCATTCTTAATAATGAACATTATCTGTTCTTTTTCAAGAAAAATAGTGTATAAGTCCCATTCCTAAAATCCCTTAATTTGTAATATAATTGGTTAATAGGTTCTTTAAAACGAACAAATTCGTAAATATATATTTAATAATTAAGGTGCAGAGGGGATGGGAAGTTGTTTCGGAAAAATTGCCAAACATGTAATAGGGCTTCGTTTAGTAGTACGGAAATGGGTAACTGGTTTTGTCCGACATGCGGCGAGGATTTGACCGTGCAAAAAGCCTTTGATGCACTATCGGTGGAGAGAATCAATATGTCTCACCGGTTGAATGAAAAGAGCAAGGTGTTTTATTTTATAAATAAGCGAGCGTGAATGCTTGAATAATGAATTGAATTTTCTAAATATTGTTGCAATTTGTCGATAAATACTTCTTTATTTTGGTTAGGTGGCGACATAAACTAGCAACATATGTAGTGTGTATTCCCTATAATGAAATTATAAACCATGTATTTAGTTATATTTATCCCGACAAAGGCAAACTCATCGAAAGCTGGGGGCGCAAAGGCACAGGTCTAAGGCTATAAATGGCTAGGATGGCTGGTCTGCCTGAAATACAAGGTAGTATTTTAGGAGGTTAATGAAATGATTACTGCTGAATTGGATCAAGAGTGGATGACATTGATAGTAGAAGCAAAGAGCTTAGGGTTGACGAAAGAGGAGATTCGTGAATATTTTGCGAAGGAATCATTGAAGGAGAATCACGAAAAATGAGACAGATGTGGAAAGCATCCCTATAAACAGTAAATGATGCTCGCTGTTTATAGGGATGCTTTTGTTCTGCTTAAATAGGTTGATAGGTTCATATCTATTATGCTATTCGTTGTTCTTTTTCCATTTGTTAAATTCAATGAATTCTCGAAATTGTTGTTTTGAAACGCCTGAATGCATGGCATCTTCAACGATTTTTATCCAGTCGGTATCAAGGATTTCCTTGTTGGGGGCATCGTACAGAAGGGCATCAACAGGAACATGAAGCACTGCAGAGATCTTTTCTAAAAATTGAATGGAAGGATTCGTTTGTAAGTTCCGTTCGAGCGAACTTAAGTAAGACTTGGCTACACCGGCTTTTTCGGCTAGTTCAGTCATCGACATTTTCTTTTCTTCCCTCAGCTTTTTAACACGCTCACCGATCATCATTACCACCTCGAAACTAGTTCTATTTATCCCGCAGAATGAGCTTTTCTAACCCACTTACAATACTTTCTATTACCAGGTTTATTAGCTAAAGGCATCATGTCTATTAAAGACTAGCTGTGTAAACATGGGTTCTTGCACTATGTATTTTAAATCTTCCTTCTATTTTAACAGTTTTTGCCCTATTTTATCCATTGTTTTTCGCAAGAAGTGATTTCTGACCCATAAGGTATCGGGTGACATGAAGTTGTACCTCGAGTATAGAAGTGGTAAAATTAACACTAGACTATCATCGGCAGAAGGTGTGTTCCTTCTTACTTATATAATGAACGATAATGAATGATCATTTTCCCAATAGAGGAGCGTTAATGAATGCTTAATATATTAACTAAAGTTTTTGATCCGAATAAGCGAGAACTTAAGCGGTTAGAGAAAGTGGCTGATCAGGTCGAAGCGCTGGCGGATGAAATGGCCGCGTTATCGGACGAGAAGTTGAGAGCCAAAACGGAAGAGTTCAAGACACGTTATCAAAACGGGGAGACCGTGGATGATTTGTTGGTTGAGGCTTTTGCGGTTGTACGTGAAGGAGCAAAACGAGCCCTTGGCATGTTTCCATTCCGCGTCCAAATCATGGGTGGTGCGTCCCTTCATGATGGGAATATATCTGAAATGAAAACAGGTGAAGGGAAAACGTTGACTTCAACTCTTCCTGTTTATTTAAATGCGCTTACTGGTAAAGGCGTACATGTCGTAACCGTCAATGAATACCTAGCGCAGCGTGATGCGAATGAGATGGGTGTTTTATACAATTTCCTCGGATTGTCGGTCGGCTTGAATTTGAACAGTCATTCTAAAGAAGAGAAACAGGAAGCGTACAATGCGGATATTACGTATAGCACGAATAATGAATTAGGTTTCGATTACTTGCGTGACAATATGGTGTTATATAAAGAACAAATGGTACAGCGGCCTTTGCATTATGCGGTCATCGATGAAGTCGATTCCATCTTGGTGGATGAAGCAAGAACGCCATTGATCATATCAGGTGCGGCACAGAAATCAGCCCAGCTCTATATCCAGGCCAATGCGTTTGTACGTACCTTGAAGAAAGATACAGATTACACGTATGATGAGAAAACAAAAGGCGTTCAGTTGACTGAAGAAGGCATGAACAGGGCGGAAAGAGCGTTCAATATTGATAATTTATTCGATATTACTCATGTGACCTTGAACCATCATATCAATCAGGCGTTAAAAGCACATGTTGCCATGCACCTGGATGTGGATTATGTGGTCCAAGACGGTGAGATTGTTATCGTTGATCAGTTTACGGGTCGTTTGATGAAAGGTCGCCGTTACAGTGAAGGTCTTCATCAGGCCATTGAAGCAAAAGAAGGGCTTGAGATTCAGAATGAAAGCATGACCCTTGCGACGATTACCTTCCAGAACTATTTCAGGATGTATGAAAAGCTGTCTGGTATGACGGGGACGGCTAAGACGGAGGAAGAGGAATTCCGTAACATCTATAATATGAATGTTATTGCGATTCCGACTAACCGGGAAATCGTCCGGGATGACCGTCCAGATCTTATCTATGCGTCAATGGACGGGAAATTCAGAGCGGTTGTGGAAGATATTGCGGAGCGCCATGAAAAAGGGCAGCCAGTTCTTGTCGGTACGGTCGCTATTGAGACTTCTGAAATCATTTCCACTTATTTAACGAAAAAGGGAATTCCCCATAATGTATTGAATGCGAAAAACCATGAGCGTGAAGCCGAAATTATCTTGAATGCGGGAAATAAAGGCTCGGTTACAATCGCTACGAATATGGCGGGACGTGGTACGGATATCAAGCTAGGCGAAGGTGTCAAAGAAGTGGGCGGACTAGCTGTCATCGGTACGGAGCGTCATGAAAGTCGCCGTATTGATAACCAGCTTCGTGGTCGTTCCGGTCGTCAGGGAGATCCAGGGGTTACTCAGTTCTATCTTTCCATGGAAGATGAATTGATGCGTCGCTTTGGTTCGGATAATATGAAGAGTATGATGGCGCGTCTTGGCATGGATGATTCCCAACCCATTCAAAGCAAAATGGTGTCAAGAGCCGTTGAATCCGCTCAGAAACGGGTGGAAGGTAATAACTTTGATTCTCGTAAACAATTGCTGCAGTATGATGATGTTCTTCGTCAGCAACGTGAAATCATCTACAAACAGCGTTTCGATGTAATGGAAAGCGAAAACTTACGTGAAATTGTCGAAACGATGATTACGGCATCCATCCAGCGTAATGTCGCAGCTTTTGCTCCTATGGGCGATGAAGAGGACTGGAACTTACAAGGACTTGTCGATTACTTGAACGGTAACCTGTTCCAAGATGGCGAGATTACTGTCGCCGATGTGGAAGGTAAAGATGAATCGGAATTAGTCGAGTTCGTTTTAGGAAAAGTAAAAGAGAATTATGATCAAAAAGAAGCTGAGCTTGCTGAAGACCAAATGCGTGAGTTCGAAAAAGTCATCGTACTTCGTGCCGTGGATAGCAAGTGGATGGATCATATCGATGCGATGGAGCAATTGCGTCAAGGGATTCACCTACGTGCATATGGTCAAATCGATCCGCTTCGTGAATACCAATCTGAAGGATTTGCGATGTTTGAAAGCATGATTGCTTCGATGGAAGATGAAGTCACTAAGTATATTATGAAAGCTGAAATCCGCAACAACTTGGAGCGGAAGGAAGTTATAAAAGGACAAGCGGTCAATCCGAAAGAAAATGAAGGCGGCAAAGTGAAGAAGGCGCCGGCTCGTAAGTCGGAAGATGTCGGGCGAAATGCATTATGTCCATGTGGCAGCGGAAAAAAATATAAGAATTGTCATGGCAACTTGGGATGAAAATAGGTGTATAATGGAGGAGAGACGGATAAGTTATAAGAACTTACCGCCTCTTTTCATGTTCCGTTTACGTAAAGTTGGGGGCATATTGTTTTGAAGAAGGATAACGGCAGTGAAGCATATCCCGATACGGGATTTTTTTAACATACTAATGAGGTGAATAGAAAATGGAAATGGCAGAAATTAGAAACGAACTTGAAAGAACAGCGCAACGATTAACGGACTTTAGGGGGTCTCTTTGACTTAGATGAAAAAGAGGCACGCATAGCACAACTGGAAAATGAGATGACGCATCCTGACTTTTGGAATGATCAACAAAAGGCTCAAGGGGTCATCAATGAAACGAATGCATTAAAAGAACAAGTTGATCAATTGTCTGAGTTGAATGCTTCGTATGAAAATCTGGATTTGACGTATGAGTTAGTCAAAGAAGAAAATGACGAAGATCTTATGGCAGAGTTGGTGGAAGAAATCACGGTTCTTTCACAAAAGATGAATGATTTTGAACTACAACTCTTACTAAGTGAAGAGTATGATTCGAAAAATGCGATTCTGGAACTGCATCCTGGTGCAGGCGGAACGGAATCTCAAGATTGGGGTTCCATGTTGCTTCGCATGTACACAAGATGGGGCGAAAAAAGAGGATTCAAGGTAGAAACCCTGGATTATCTTCCGGGTGATGAAGCGGGAATCAAGAGTGTTACGCTACTATTCAAAGGTCATAACGCGTATGGCTATTTGAAAGCGGAAAAAGGCGTTCATCGTCTTGTCCGGATTTCTCCTTTCGATTCATCAGGTCGCCGTCATACTTCGTTCGTATCATGTGAAGTCATGCCGGAATTCGATGAAACGATCAATATAGAAATCCGTACGGAAGATTTGAAAATCGATACGTACCGGGCAAGTGGAGCCGGCGGTCAGCATATTAACACGACTGACTCAGCTGTTCGTATTACCCATTTACCTACGAATACGGTCGTAACGTGTCAAAATGAGAGATCGCAAATCAAAAATAAGGCCCAAGCGATGAATATGCTGAAAGCTAAATTATATCAACGTGAAATCGAACAACAGCAGGCCGATTTGGATGAAATCCGTGGAGAACAAAAGGAAATTGGCTGGGGCAGCCAAATCCGTTCGTACGTCTTCCATCCCTATTCGATGGTGAAGGATCACCGTACAAGTGCGGAGACCGGAAACCTTGGTTCAGTGATGGACGGGGACATCGATATGTTCATCGATGCTTACTTACGTTCTAAATTATAAGATGTATCAATCGAACCGGATTTTATTCGGTTCGATTTTTTTGCACCCTTTTCTTTCATTAGTCCTTTAACACGTCATCTGGCTGTTATTTACAGGGAATGAATAGGGATGCTATACTACTTTCGGTTAAGACTAATTAAAAAGAAGGATTATGAGGAGACAACCAGAATGAGAAAGAGATATCGGGAGCCAAAGCACCCTTTGATACAAATTTTGATGGAGTATGGTCTGGTGTTGGTAGGTTCAGCCATCATTGCGCTTGGATTTAATGTGTTTCTACTACCAAACCAGGTCGCTTCAGGCGGTGTCAGCGGAATCAGTACGATTCTGGATGCGACGTTAGGATGGGAACCGGCATATGTTCAGTGGGCATTTAATATTCCTTTATTTATTGCCGGGCTTATTGTGCTTGGAAGGAATTTTGGCGCCAAAACGTTTATCGGAACATTGTTTCTGCCTTTTGTCGTTTACCTGACAAAGGATTGGGAAGCATGGACCAACGATGCGTTACTTGGATCGCTATGCGGAGGTATCATGGTCGGTCTTGGATTAGGCATTGTATTTCGCGGGAAGGCATCCACTGGGGGAACCGATCTAGCGGCTCAAATTATACATAAGTATACCCATTTGTCCTTGGGGACGTGTGTTGCGGTCATGGATGGATTAATCGTGCTAAGTGCAGCCATTGTCTTCGATATTGAAAAAGGGCTTTATGCCTTGATTGGTTTATACGTGACCAGCAAGACAATTGACCTTGTCCAAGTTGGGTTGAACCGTTCCAAGATGGCATTAATTATCACGAATAATGAACCCGAGGTTAGGGATGCTATTATACATGAGCTGGACCGAGGTGTAACCCGGATTTCCGGACATGGCGGCTATACGGATGATTCCCGTCCGATTTTAATGTGTGTCATCGATCAGTCGGAATTCACCAAATTGAAACAATTGGTCAAACTCGTTGACCCCAAAGCATTCGTGATTGTCATGGTGGCATCAGAAGTACTCGGTGAGGGTTTTAAACTCGATTGAAATTGGTATAATATTTCTGTACTGGTAGACTTAAGAAAGGGGGCTTGTTCAATGAAAAAGAAATGGCTAGCTTTACTATTAGGTACGTCTCTTGCCCTTACAGCTTGCGGGAGCAATGACGATGATAACGCAGGTAAAGAGCCGGCAGAGAATAAGGAAACGACCACTGCTGGTGCAGGCGATGCGGCAAAGATTTATGAAAACAAATGTTCAAGCTGTCATGCGGTGAATCTTGAAGGCGGCGTAGGGCCGAATTTAACGGAAGTTGGTTCGCGTTTGTCGAAAGATGAAATCGAACATGTTATCTTGAATGGCCAAGGTGGAATGCCAAAAGAACTCATCGTTGGCGATGAAGCGTCTAAAGTTGCAGATTGGCTTTCAGAACACAAGTGAAAAAACCACTGAAACGTCCATCTTAAGGCTGGGCGTTTCAACCATACTCCTCCTAATATCCTCAGTTATCTCCATAAAATCCCTTGTTCCTGGATAGAAAGTCTAGATACAACTCAATGAAATGAAACTGTAATATTTTTATTCTTAATTTGACAAACTTTGATGTTATAATGTTCCTGTGCTCAAAACGAAATGATTCCTGTCAATATTTAAAAAATGCTGTCGAAAAACATGCTTTTAATAGATAAGTTAACAAGCAAATTAGGTGGTTTTAGAATGATAGAGATGATAGATGTCAAAAAGACCTATTCTAATGGCGTCATAGCCATTAATGGGTTAAATGTAAAAATACAACCAGGCGAGTTTGTTTATGTAGTGGGTCCCAGTGGTGCCGGCAAATCGACCTTCATCAAAATGATGTATCGGGAAGAAAAGCCGACAAGTGGAAATATCTTGGTTAATGGTGTCAGCCTACCAAAAATCCGCAATTCGAAAGTTCCTCTATTTCGCCGTAATATCGGGATGGTCTTCCAGGATTTTAAACTCCTTCAAACTTTCACAGTCTATGAAAATGTTGCCTTTGCAATGGAAGTCATCGAAAAAGAACCTGAAGTCATTAAAAAGAGAGTCATGGAAGTTCTCGATCTAGTGGGAATTAAGCATAAAGCTAGAATGCGTCCTGCAGAGTTATCAGGTGGAGAACAACAAAGGGTTGCGATTGCCCGTTCAATCGTCAATGATCCCAAAGTGGTCATTGCCGATGAACCTACAGGGAATCTGGATCCTGAAACATCATGGGAAATCATGAGCATATTTGAAGAAATAAACAAGCGCGGAACGACACTTATCATGGCTACACACAATAAAGATATTGTTAATAACTTTAAACGTCGTGTCATTGCCATTGAAGGTGGAAAAATCGTTCGCGATGAACATAGAGGTGAATACGGATATGAAATTTAGAACACTCGTCCGTCACTTCCGTGAAAGCTTTAAAAACATTGGACGTAATGGATGGATGACGTTTGCATCAGTAAGTGCTGTAACAGTCACTCTAACATTGGTTGGCGTTTTTTTAGTGATTATGATGAATTTGAATCATATCGCGGGTAATGTCGAAAACGATGTCGAAATTCGTGCGCATATTGATAATGCAGCGAGTAAAGAAGATATACAAGCAATCAGCAAGCAGATAACGAGTATAGGTGGAATTGATAGTGTTGTCTTCTCCCCTAAGGATGAAGAGCTCACCAATTTAATTGATGATCTAGGTGATAATGGAGATGCTTTTAAACCATTTGAACAAGACAACCCTTTACGGGATGTCTATATCATTAAAACGAAAACACCACAAGATGTGATCAAGGTAGCTAAGGAAATTGAAGACATCAATTATATTCAAAGCGTTAAATATGGACAAGGCTATGTTGAAAACCTATTCAGTTTTGTCGAAATTGCTAGGAATATAGGGATTGTACTTATCGTAGGCTTGCTTTTCACAGCCATGTTCCTCATTTCAAATACTATTAAAATTACAATTGTAGCTAGGAAAAAAGAAATTGAGATCATGAGATTGGTAGGAGCAACAAACAACTTCATTCGTTGGCCTTTCTTCTTAGAGGGTCTCTGGTTAGGAATCCTTGGTTCTGTTGTACCAATCGTTCTGATTTCTGTACTCTACTACAATCTGTTCAATTATATATCACCACAAATCACGTTTAAATTCGTTGACTTTTTACCGGCAAGCCCATTCATTTACCAAGTGTCGGCGATTCTTATCATCATGGGTGCCATAATCGGAATCTGGGGAAGCTTAATGTCCGTCAGAAAATTCCTAAAAGCATAAACGTACAAACTGACAATTCTTTTACACTCGAAATAGAAGATGTTTATTCAAAATAGAGAGACGTTACAAAGCACGAGTTGTGACGGGATTGAAAGGGGAAATAGAACGTTGAAAAAAAATATTATCGCGATGAACGCGACGATCATGATTGGTTTGGGGAGCATTTTAGCTGCTCCTTCAGCTTATGCTGAATCCATTTCGGACTTAGAACAAAAGAAGGCTTCTATTCAGGAGAAACGTTCGGGCGTTGAAGCGGACATTTCCACTACTTCAGAAAAAATCAATAAGCTGCAGAATAAACAACTTTCGGCAGAGGAACAAATCGCTGCCATCGAAGCGGAAATTGCTGCGTCTACAAAGAAAATCGACGCGAAAAATGCTGAAATTACTCAAACAAAAGAGGATATTGAAGGATTGAAAGCAGAGATTAAAGTATTGCAAGATCGTATCGCTAAGCGTAACGATGTTCTGAAGGAACGTGCTCTTTCCTTCCAGGAGTCCGGCGGGGATTTGAATTATGTTGAAGTATTGTTCGGTTCTTCTAGTTTCAGCGATTTAATTGACCGTGTAGGTGCTGTGGCAGCCATTGCCGAAGCCGATCGCGAGATTTTAAAACAGCATGAACTGGATAAAAAAGAGCTTGAAGAAAAGCGTAAATCCGTTGAAAAGAAGCTTGCTAGTTTAGAAGTGGCTAAAGCGGAATTGTTACAAATCCAAAAACAGCAAAAACAGCAGAAGCAACAAAAAGCTGCGTTAGTTAAGAAATTAAAGAAACAGACTAAAAAAGAAGAAGATAGCAAAATGGGCTTAGAGGAAGAAAAAGCGAACCTTGCTGCTCAAGAAAAAGCGATCAAGTCAGCTATCAACTTAGAGAAAAACCGTTTGGCTGAGTTAGAAGCAGCTCGTAAAAAAGCAGCAGCTGAAGCAAAACAACGTGCAGCACAAGAAGCAGCAGCACAAGCGGCTCAGGCAGCACAAGCGAAAAAACAGCAGTCGTCGTCCAATTCTAACTCTAGTTCAAGTCACAGTTCTTCATCAGCAACGTCATCATCACAAGCTCCGGCTAGTGTAAGCTCAGCACCAGCTGTATCATCGGGGACATTTACTAGACCAAGTTCAGGTTATGTATCTTCGACAATGGGTGAACGTTGGAATAAAAAACATGCTGGCGTTGATATTGCCGCTGGTGGGACGGTACCTGTTGTAGCGGCAGCAGACGGAATCGTAAGCCGTTCATATTTATCATCTTCATACGGTAATGTCGTTTTTGTTACTCATAATATTAATGGCCAAACGTGGACAACGGTTTATGCACATTTAAGCTCTAGACAAGCTAGCAATGGTGCAGTCGTTGCCAAAGGTCAACAAATTGGTATCATGGGTAATACTGGACATTCCTTTGGACAGCATTTACACTTTGAGCTTCACAAAGGCGAATGGAATTACGCCAAGTCAAATGCAGTCAATCCATTAAACTACATACCTAATTAATACCCAATAGATGAACAGTAAAACAGACTAGAATCATATTCTAGTCTGTTTTTTTGCTATGTTCAAAAGCATATTTATCCGGGGTGGCTCATATAGTGAAATACATATCGAGGTAGAAAAGGGGATAAATATGGTCAAAAAATGGGTAGTTCCTCTAGCAATCATTATGTCATTAGTAATTGGGGCGGCAGGGGGCATATATTGGACAAGCTCCCAGGGTAAGAGCGGGACGAAACCGGAAAAACAAGCGGTCATAGAAGATGAGCAATGGGCAAAAGTCGAACAAGCTTATGGATTAATCGTGAATCAGTATGTCGAACAGGTGGATGGCTCAAAGTTAATAGAAGGCGCCATTCAAGGTATGCTGGCAACATTGAAGGACCCATACTCGGTCTATATGGACAAGGAGACTGCTAAGCAATTCAATGAAACCCTGGATTCAACTTTTGAGGGAATCGGTACGGAAATCGGGATGGAGGACGGAAAGGTCATCATTGTCTCTCCCTACAAGGATTCCCCAGCTGAGAAGGCTGGATTGAAGCCAAAGGATCAAATCCTTAAGGTGAATGGTGAAAGCGTCGAAGGGTTGGATTTGTATGAGACACGATTAAAGATACGGGGGAAAAAGGGTTCTGCCGTCAAGATGGAAATAAAGCGTGCTGGTGTTTCTAATCCAATCAAATTCAATATGGTACGTGCAGAAATTCCCTTGGACACGGTTTTTTCTTCGACCAAGGAAGTGGCTGGAGAAGATATCGGTTACATTGAGTTAACAACCTTCTCGGAAAATACCGCAGCCGATTTTAAAAAGCAGCTGAAAGAACTTGAAAAGAAAGGGATTGAAGGGCTTGTGATTGATGTGCGAGGCAATCCAGGGGGGCTCCTTTCAAGTGTGGAAACGATTCTAGGAGAGTTCATTACAAAAGACAAGCCATATTTGAAAATTGCCGAAAGAACGGGCGAGACGCAATCCTTTTTTACCGATTTAAAGAAGAAGAAGGACTATCCAATTGCCGTCTTGACGGATAAAGGCAGTGCCTCTGCTTCAGAAATCCTTGCCGGTGCCATGGAGGAGGCTGGGAAATACCCTCTGATCGGCGAGAAGACATTCGGCAAAGGGACAGTGCAACAGGCAGTCCCGATGGGAGACGGCAGCAATATTAAGCTTACGCTGTACAAGTGGTTGACACCGTCTGGCAACTGGATTCATAAAAAGGGGATTGAGCCGACTATAGAAGTGAAGCAACCGGTCTACTTTAATGCACATCAGCTAACGATTGAAAAGGTATTGAAGCGGGATATGACGGATGATCAAATTCAATATGCACAAACGATCCTAAAAGGAATTGGCTTCGAAACGGGGCGTGATGATGGCTATTATGATTGGAATACCGAAATCGCGGTTAAGGCCTTCCAAAAGCAGTATGGGATGAAAGCAACCGGTACATTGGACGCTAAAACCGCTGCACGCCTAGAAACTGTTATCCTTGAGAAGATTCAAGATGAAGAGAATGATATTCAGCTACGCACGGCATTGAATTACTTAGTCAAATAGGAACAAAAGGCATCGTTCACTGGAGCGTTGCCTTTTCCTTTGCAGAAATGGAGAGCCATCCTTCCCTGTCATTAGAACTAATAGAGTTTTTTCTGTATCTTAATAGGCAGGAAGCTGACATATTTGATAGAATGGAAGTAACTGACCAGAACGAATTATACATATTTTTATTACATTTTAGGGATGGTGGAGAGAAATTGACAACGGATTGGCTTCTTGCATGCTTAATAGGATTGGGAAAACTCTTTCTTCATCCATTGCTTTACGTTTCTATTGCTTATTGCTTATTTATCGGCTATCTACGGGTCAAGCGGGAACGCCATGATTTCAATACCAAGATTTACAGAAAAACGATGGAGCTACGCGCTCTGCTTTTACAGGGAATTATCACCGGATTGATTCTTTCAATCATTGCGTTAGTATCAGGCCTTGCCATACCGATGGCCGCGATGGTCATCATGACGGCAGTTACGCTTCTTGCCATTTTGACGATGAAGCGCAGACTGATATCACCGGCATATACGATGGGCGTCACTTTCTTTATCCTTTTCTTTTTAAATGGGAAGGATGTACAACTGCCATTTTTCCAGGACGCTTTTGACCAGCTGAACCAATCAGTATATCCTACACTGGTGATATTGATCGGACTTTTATTGATTGCGGAAGGCTTTCTCATCGCGAAAAAGGGCAGTGAAAAGGCATCGCCACAGCTAGAGGTTTCCAAGCGGGGGCAACCGATCGGCACATACGTCTCGCAGCGTGTTTGGCTGATTCCGATGTTCGTACTGATTCCTGGAGGCGAACTGCCTGTTCCATTTGAATGGTACCCAATCTTTTCGATCGGAGGAGTGTACCTATCTCCAATCGTTCTGCCATTTTTAATTGGCTTTAGGCAGAAGGTGCATGGATCGCTTCCTGAACAAGCCATAAAGGCCCAAGGTAAGCAGGTAGGGGCTTTGGGAGTTTTCATTACAGTGTTGGCGGTCATCAGTTATTGGTATCCAATATTGGGGATCATAACAGCCGTTCTAGCGATTCTTGGTCGTGAATTCATCCATTATACGCAAAAGAATTCGGATGAAAATCAGCCGTTTTATTTTTCAAAAAGTAAGCTTGGTGTGCAGGTTCTTGGCGTGATCCCTGAATCCCCGGCAGACAAAATGGGGTTGGTGAAGGGTGATGTCATCTCAAAAATTAATGGTGTAGTCGTAAGGGAAGAAGAAGAGTTGTACCGGGCACTGCAAAAGAACCGGGCCTATTGCAAACTCGAGGTCATCGGTAACAATGAGCAAATGCGTTTTGTGCAACGAGCCTTATTCGAAGGGGAACATTACGAATTGGGCATCCTCTTTGTGGACGACCAATTGAAAGAGAGCGGTCAAGCAGGATAGGACACAGGAGTATTATAAAGTAAAAGAAACCACTTAGATGAATAGGTCTAGGTGGTTTCTTTTATGGATAAACGATATGACTTCGTACGGATGATTTACAAAAATTAACCCCCAAATTGGCAGGTGGATCTGCTTTTTTGGGGGTTCTGAATTTTTTTAGGCTTCCTTGGCAGCTTCAATATCAATGGAAAGTGTGATTTGATCTCCAATCAGCACCCCACCTGTTTCCAAGGCTGCATTATAGGTTAAGCCATAGTCACTGCGTTTCACTTTTCCTTTACCACTAAAGCCTGCTTTTTCCGCGCCCCACGGATCTTTGCCTTGGCCCTCGAATGTGATGTCGAAAGTTTCTTGTTTTGTTACGCCATTAAGTGTGACGTCACCTGTTATGGCATACGTGTCTTCATTCGTTTTTTGGATATTCGTAGCTTTAAACGTTAAGGTTGGGTTCTTTTCAACATCAAAGAAGTCAGCAGAACGCAGGTGGTTATCACGGTCCGTATTGCGTGTGTCGATGCTGGCCAAATCTACGGTAAAATCAATTTCAGCTGTAGTTAGATCTGCAGGATCAGCAGAAATGTTGGCGTCAAACTTGTTGAAACTTCCTTTCACTTTTGCAATCATCATATGCTTAACAGAAAATTCAATAGCACTGTGTGTAGGGTCGACGGTCCATTTTGTTTTGGTCATTTTTCATTCCTCCTACTAAATCTTGAAAGTATATATCTTTAATTTGAGATAATTTAACATAATGTAATTATATGAGCTTGTGGTTTGAGAGTCAATGATTTTCTTCTATATTTTGGAAAATAAAAAACCCTGTGCTGATTATGAACAGGCACAGGGTTTTAAAATGAAAGCTCTTAGTTAGCTCGTTCTTTTTCTTTGTGAATCGGTGCTTTACTTGGCCAGAAAGCATGGCGACCAAGCAGAGCGGTAATCGCTGGCACTAGGAATGGACGAACGATGAATGTGTCCATCAATACACCGAGTGCGGTAATAAGCCCGAATTGGACAAGTACTTGAATCGGCAATGTAGCTAGGACAGAGAACGTAGCTGCCAAGATGATACCGGCTGAAGTGATGACGCCACTTGTTTCGGTGACCCCTTCTCTTATGGCCTGTTTGATTGGCATCGTCTTCTTCTTGCGCCATATGCTAGATACCATAAAGATGTTGTAGTCTTCGCCTAGAGCGACAAGGAATACAAATGAATACAACGGAATCGTACCTTCAATGGCATCCACACCCATGAAGTGGTGAAGGATGATCCAGCCTAAGCCCATAGCGGCAAAGAAGGAAAGGATAACCGTTCCCATTAAATAAGCCATGGCTGTTACGGAACGAAGGTAGGCTAACAGTAGCAATGAAATCAAGACAATGATGATTGGGAAGACTAAGAACTCATCTGCCTTGACCGTTTCACGTTTATCGTGTTGCTCGGCTGTCTGGCCACCAATCCACACTTTTTCATCAACGGATGAGATGTTCGCATCTTTCAATTCTTTTTCAACAGTGCTGCGTATATCTGTAATGGAGTCGATTGCTTTCGTATCATATGGGTTGATGTTGAATTTAACTTCATAGGATTGTAAATCCTTATTGGTCTCACTCCTTACAGGTTCAGAGACACTTCCAATCAGTCTCATATCCTTCAAGGAATCCGTTAAATCAATATCTTTGCCGTCTGTATCAACGACGACTGTAGCCGGTGCGAGTTCACCAGGTGAGTAGGCATCGGAAATGACGGTATACCCTTCACGCGAGTTAATGTCTTCTGGGAACGAAGATAAAATATCATAGGAGTATTTTATCTGTGATGAATACCCAGCCAAAAGGCCGAAAAGAATCAGGCAAGTAAGGATGACGGTCCATGGCTTGGTTGTAACGGTATTCCCAATCCATTTTCCAATGCGTCCGCCTTCTTTGTGTTTCTTGACAGGCTTGCCTTTTTTCTTTGCACGTGCTTCTTCCATTTCCGGTGTCCGTGGAACGATTGGGAAGAAAGAGGCACGGCCGAAAACGGAAAGTAGGGCAGGTACGAGAGTCAAGGCAGCAATCATCATGATTAATATAGATAAGCTAAAAGGTACAGCGAAACGATGATAAGAACCATATTGAGCAACAAGCAATGTTAATAGCGAAACGACGATCGTCAGACCGCTCATCGCAATGGCGCCTGAAGAATCTTTAAACGCAGCCATCATGGCTTTTCTCTTGCTTTCGTTTCTTCTCAATTCACTTCTGTAGTGGGAAATCAAGAATAAACAATAATCGGTTCCTGCTCCGAATAGCAGTACGGTCATAATCGAAATGGCTTGCGCATCGACCGTAATCCAGCCATGATCTGCCATGAATCCAAGGATTGGACTTGTGACAAGGTAAGCGAAACCGACTCCGATTAATGGAATGATGGCTAAAAGTGGCGAGCGGTAAATCAGTAATAAGACGACAAGGACGAGTATTACGGTCGCCAGAAGTAATTGAATGTCGGCACCCGCAAATAATCCAGTCGCATCAACCGAAATCCCGACAGGACCAGTTACACGAAGAGATAAATCTTCAGAGTCAATTTTAACTTTTGAAGGATCAGTACCGACCCGTTCGGTTACCAATTTATTGATGCTTTCAATATTTTTCTCTAAGACAGCTGTCTCAGCAGTTTCCTCAAAGAAAAGGGGCTGTACGAAAGTCGTACCATCTTCAGAAACAGAGCCCTTTAGTGCAGGCAGTGGAGCATTATGAAGAGGAGGTAAGAAGGATTGCTGTTTTAAGGGACTCTCTGTAAGCTCCTTGGAAAGGTTTTGAATCTCTGCTAAATCAGCATCAGTCAGTCCGCCCTCCCGATGCCATGTAAGCAAGGCAGGGATCCCTGAAGAATTAGGGAATTCTTTTTTTATCAGTTTATCAGCTACTACGGAATCAGAGTCTGCAGGTAAATCAGTAGGGACATTTTCCGTTTTATCATTCACTGCCGGTAACATGAAGGTCAGTAGTACTGTCGCAATAACCCAGATGGCGATGACTACCCAGCGGCTGACTTTTCCAGTCATTATTTTACCTAGTTTTCCTAATATATCCAATGAAGGCACCTCACTTTTTAATTTTTTATTATAATCCCACTCTCAATTATAAAGGGGAACGATTCATATATGCAAAATTGGGTATGCAAATTTTTCGACTTTGGGTGAAAAAAGGCTTCGGAGGAGAAATTCCATCCGAAGCCTTTTGCCACTTTAAAATAAGTTGAAATATTTTTTCAATCCATTAAAGATTCCTGTAACAGCAGTATCTTGATAAGCGCTTGTGGCGATAAGCTTTTCTTCTTCTAGATTGGAGATGAACCCTAATTCTAGTAAAATAGCAGCTTGTTTATTATCCCGGATGACCTGGAAGTTACCCGTTTTTGTGCCACGGTCTCTCAATTTTGTTTCTTTGATGATTTCTGCTTGTACCGTTTGCGCCAGCTCTTTTTCATTAACATTCGATGCTAAATAAAATGTTTCAATGCCGTTGGCTGTGCTAGGACCAGCATTATAATGAATGCTGATAAAAACATCGGGTTTGTTAGCTTGGCTGATTTCCACTCGCTTACTTAAAGAGGGGTACGTATCGCCGGTTCGCGTCATGACGACTTTTGCCCCCGCCGCTTCTAATTTTGCTTTCAGCTTATTAGCGGTAGACAGAGTTAAATCTTTTTCCCGATTATATTTCCCGGATGCCCCCGGGTCAGTCCCTCCATGACCCGGATCAAGGACGAATACCTTGCCTTTAAAGCCATCACTTGGTTTGGTCGTCGACAGATACGTGAGAGAGGCCCAGCCTTCTAAACCAGATTCGGTTTTGACTTTTCCCCATTCTCCTTGTTTTTCGGATACTAGTACACTAGCACTTCTATCAATGGCCCCAAGTATTTTGTACGTAGCCGAAGGGCCATTACGAATGTTCAAACTATCTGAAATGACATAGTATGTGGTTGGTTCGACTTTGATGGGTTCTTCTTTTTTTGGTGTCTCTTCTTTAGGTGGTGTGATTGCTACTGGTTTCGTTTCTTTTGGCTTGGTCTTAGATAAATAGGTAAGGGAAGCCCAACCTGTTTTTCCAGAAGCCGTTTTAATTCTTCCCCATTTGTCTTTTTCTTCATAGAGTGTGACAGCCTCCCCCTTTTTTAAGGTGGTGACTTTTTCCGCATTGGAGTTACCTGATTTCCTGACATACAACTCGCCAGCGGTTACATAATAGGTCGTTCCTTTGTCGGCTACCGTTGTTGCTGCAGGTTTTTTCTTTGATAAATAGGATAATGAAGCCCATCCGTTAATGCCGGAAGCTGTTTTCACGTATGCCCAGTCACCAGATTTCTTCATATAGGTAACGGCCTCGTCCTTTTTGATAGTCGCCAGTTTTTCTGATGTAGTATTGGCAGATTTGCGGACATATAATGAACTGGCTGTCACATAATACATGGTGGTTGTAACGACTGCTGGTTTAGCTGTAGCAGTCGGCTTGGAACTTGATATGTACGTTTTGGATACCCAACCGGTTTTCTTTTTGGAAGATACATAGACTTGTAGCCAATTGCCCTTAGTCGATTTTATTTCGACAACTGTTCCTTTAGACAAAGTGGCCAGCGAGTTGCTGCTTGTATTATTTAATTTTCTCAATATTAATGAGGAAGCTGTAACATATCCTAACTCGTCTAAATACGTGCTAGAAACCCAACCAGTCAATTTACCATATTTGATTTTCGACCATCCAGACTGTTGGGAGGAGACGGTGACTTCCTTACCTTTATTAATTAATCCTAGAGATTTTGCTGTTGTTTTAGGCTTTTCTCTTATATGGAGGGAACTAGCTGTAACTTTGGCTGTCTTTGAAGCAGCCTGTACTTGATCGGTGGCGTGAGGAAAAGGGAAAATCGTCAAAAAAACCAAAGTTGCTACAAATAAAGTGATTATTCTTTTTTTCATAAAGCTCGCTCCTTTAAATGGTTATAGCTCATCCAGAGGTTGGGTGGAATAATATCATATGAATGTACAATTATTGTGGAGATGTCGTAAAAATGAGTGTTCTCCATGATTTTTATCGGTAGCAAATGGGTAATATGAAGAGAATTTACTAATAATAGTACAATATACTCACGTTAATTAGTAGTGGTTTTATGGCATTTTTTGTAGGTAATTAGAACTCAATTTACACATTTTGATAAAATAGGGAAGTTTAGAGGTAAAACTGAATGATATTGTCCTCATATCAACAAAGAACCATTCACTGTAGGCGGGCAGAAAGAAGCCGAGCAAACGGTGTAAGAGCATACTCCTTTTGTGGAAGGCAAATTGGTTAGTAAAATGATAGATCTCCAAGGCAACGTGAAACAAGCAGGGGAGACATGCGGCGAGTTCTAGGATTTACGCATACAAGCATTGCTGATCCTTATTCATAGGTTTAAACAAAGTGAATTCTCTTCCATAAAGGTGGGTGCTTTTGAAAGTGAAAAGAAATCGCCTTGCAGGAATAGATTGGCAAAAAACTATGTAATCATTTAAACTGTAACTACTCTATTTTTCTCTTATAAAGGAGATGAAAAAATGATCAAATTTCTATCAGCCCTTCTATTTCCAGGTCTTCTTGTCATGCTATTTTCAAGAGTCACCTATAACTATATTGTAGGTCTAATTTTAACCGTTGCATTGATTGCTGCTTCGGCATATAAAGGTTATACACACACGAACTTATTGATTATCGTTGACGCACTATCACTGACGGTGGGTCTTTGGTTATCAAAAAGAATGATGAAACGAACAGCCAAGAGCGCCTAATTTATAAAGGTGCTTTTTTGTTTAAATTTCTATAGAAAAGTGTTCATATAGCTTGCTAGGTTATTAAAACATAAAAGCAGAATGTTTGTTCGCTTTTTGGTGGTTTGTTTTGAGGATATTGTGGTAGAATGTGTATATATAGTTCTTTAAACGGAATAAATAGAAGGAATAAAACTTATCCCTTTTTTATATAAAACTAATTCATTAGGAGGCTATGCTTGGTGAAGGAAACGTTTGAGTTAGTCTCAAAATATACTCCTCAGGGAGATCAGCCAGCGGCAATTGAAGAGCTTGTAACTGGCCTAAAAGAAGGAAAGAAAATGCAGACATTACTTGGAGCAACGGGAACGGGGAAAACATTCACGGTCTCCAATGTCATCCAACAAATCAATAAACCAACTCTTGTCATTGCCCATAATAAAACACTGGCAGGGCAACTTTACAGTGAGTTCAAAGAGTTTTTCCCTAATAACGCTGTTGAGTACTTTGTCAGCTATTACGATTACTATCAACCAGAAGCCTATGTGCCTTCCACCGATACGTTCATTGAGAAAGATGCCAGTATCAATGATGAAATCGATAAATTGCGTCACTCGGCAACATCTTCTTTGTTTGAGCGGAAAGATGTGATCATCATTGCCAGTGTATCCTGCATTTATGGGTTAGGTTCCCCGGAAGAATACCGGGAGATGGTTGTATCACTGCGTACAGGTATGGAAATCGAACGGAATGCATTGCTGCACAAACTTGTTGATATTCAATATGAGAGAAATGATATTGCGTTTCAACGTGGAACGTTCAGGGTTCGTGGCGACGTAGTTGAAATCTTCCCGGCCTCTAGGGATGAACACTGTGTACGGGTCGAGTTTTTCGGAGATGAAATCGACCGGATTCGTGAAGTGGATGCCCTGACTGGTGAGATTACTGGTGAACGGGAACATATCGCCATTTTTCCAGCTTCCCATTTCGTGACACGTGAAGAGAAAATGAGGGTAGCCATTCAAAATATCGAAGAAGAACTCGAAGAACGATTGGCAGAACTTCGGGAGGATGAAAAGCTCCTTGAAGCACAGCGCTTGGAACAAAGGACACGTTACGATTTAGAAATGATGCGGGAGATGGGTTTCTGTTCGGGCATCGAGAACTATTCCCGTCATTTGACACTACGCCCCGCAGGAGCGACACCTTATACCTTAATTGACTACTTCCCGGAAGACTTCCTATTAGTCGTTGATGAATCACACGTATCGCTTTCGCAAATCCGTGGCATGTTCAATGGGGATCAGGCACGTAAGCAGGTTCTGGTGGACCATGGATTCCGCCTGCCTTCTGCCAAGGATAACCGGCCACTAAGATTCGATGAATTCGAGAAGAAGGTTCATCAATCGATTTTCGTTTCGGCAACTCCTGGCCCATATGAACTGGAACATACACCGGAAATGGTCGAGCAGATTATTCGACCTACAGGATTGCTTGACCCTACGATTGAAGTACGACCGATTGAAGGGCAGATTGATGATCTTATAGGTGAAATCCAGGAACGGGTTAAGAAGGATGAGCGCGTTTTAATTACAACGTTGACGAAAAAAATGTCCGAAGATTTAACGGATTACCTGAAGGATATTGGTATTAAGGTTCAATATCTCCATTCGGAGGTAAAAACACTAGAAAGAATCGAAATCATCCGGGAATTGAGGATGGGTAAATATGATGTGCTTGTCGGTATCAACCTTCTACGGGAAGGTTTAGACATTCCCGAGGTGTCCCTGGTGACGATTCTCGATGCGGATAAAGAAGGGTTCCTCCGCTCGGAGCGTTCCCTCATTCAAACGATGGGGCGTGCTGCTCGGAATGCTAACGGGCACGTTATCATGTATGCCGATCGCATCACGAATTCGATGGAACTGGCCATAAGTGAAACGACCCGTCGTCGGGAAATACAGGAAAGCTTCAACAAAAAGCATGGAATTACACCCCAAACGATTCAAAAAGATATCAGAGACGCCATCCGCGCTACGCAAGTTGCTGAAGAAGGAGAGGCGTATAAGGAAGATCCTGCTATAAAATTGTCTAAGCTTCCGAAAAAAGAGCGTGAAAAAGTAATAAAGAGCATGGAGAAAGAAATGAAGGAAGCAGCAAAGGCATTAGACTTCGAACGGGCTGCCGAGCTGCGTGATTTAGTACTAGAGTTAAAAGCGGAAGGGTGACGAAACATGGCAATGGATAAAATTGTGATTAAGGGAGCCAGGACTAACAATCTAAAGAATGTCGACGTCACGATACCTAGAGATAAACTTGTGGTACTGACGGGATTATCTGGTTCTGGGAAGTCGTCCTTGGCTTTTGATACGATATATGCGGAAGGGCAAAGACGGTATGTGGAATCCCTTTCGGCTTATGCCCGCCAATTTTTAGGACAAGTGGACAAACCGGATGTCGACATGATCGAGGGGTTATCTCCGGCGATTTCAATCGATCAGAAAACAACGAGTAAAAACCCCCGTTCGACTGTTGGGACCGTAACCGAAATTTATGATTATTTAAGGTTGTTATATGCAAGGGTTGGAAGGCCAACCTGTCCAATCCATCATATCGAGATTAGTTCCCAAACGATTGAACAAATGGTGGATCGTATACTGGACTATCCGGAACGGACAAAGCTTCAAGTATTGGCACCGCTCGTTTCGGGAAGAAAAGGTACACATGTAAAAGTGCTGGAAGAAGTGAAAAAACAAGGGTATGTGCGCATTCGCGTGGATGGGGAGATGTTTGACCTCAGTGACGATATCACTCTTGAAAAGAATAAAAAGCATTCGATAGAAGTCATCATCGACCGGATTGTCATTAAAGAGGGAATTCGGGCAAGACTTGCAGACTCCCTGGAAAGTGCTTTGAAACTTGGAGATGGCAAGGTCATTATCGATGTGATGGGTGAAGAAGAACTGCTCTTCAGTGAGGACCATGCTTGCCCACTCTGTGGATTTTCCATCGGTGAGCTGGAGCCAAGGATGTTCTCCTTCAATAGTCCATTCGGTGCTTGCCCCGATTGTGATGGTTTAGGTGCAAGGCTTGAAGTGGACCGTGATTTGATCATCCCGAATAAAGATTTAAGTCTTCGTCAGCATGCCATCGCTCCTTGGGAACCGACGAGCTCTCAATATTACCCACAGCTCCTTGAAGCTGTAGCGAATCATTATGACATCGATATGGATGTACCGGTCAAAGACCTTCCGGAAGAGAAGATGGAGAAAATCTTATTGGGCTCTGGTAAGGATAAAATCTATTTCCGCTATAAAAACGATTTTGGAAGAGTGCAGGAAGGGCATATCCCGTTCGAAGGGGTTTTACGAAATGTCGAACGGCGCTTTAAGGAAACGAACTCCGATTATATTCGAGAGCAAATGCAGAAATACATGTCGGAGAACCCTTGCCCTACATGCAAGGGACAACGTTTGAAAAAAGAAAGTCTTTCCGTACTCATTCAAGGTGCTAATATAAGCGAAACAACGGCATTATCTGTAGAAGAGTCCTTATTATTTTTCGATAAGCTGGATTTGACGGAAAAAGAAGCCGCGATTGCGAAGTTGATTTTACGGGAGATTAGGGAACGCCTTGGTTTCCTTGATAACGTAGGATTGGATTATTTGACGTTGAGCCGAGCAGCAGGAACATTATCAGGTGGTGAAGCACAACGTATTCGGCTTGCCACCCAGATTGGTTCCCGCCTGACGGGCGTGCTGTATATTTTGGATGAGCCATCCATCGGTTTACATCAGCGCGATAACGACCGATTGATCGAAACGTTAAAAAACATGAGAGAAATCGGAAACACGCTCATAGTGGTTGAACATGATGAAGATACAATGCTTGCGGCCGATTACCTAATTGATGTCGGACCAGGAGCGGGTGCTCATGGTGGAGAAATCGTGGCTGCCGGTACCCCTGAAGAGGTCATGAACAATACGGAATCATTAACTGGCCAATACTTATCAGGGAAGAAATTCATCCCGCTTCCGTTAGAACGCCGGAAAAATGACGGTCGAGTCATTGAAGTAAAAGGGGCTAAGCAAAACAACCTGAAAAACGTCAATGTTAAATTCCCGCTTGGAGTATTCATCGCCGTCACGGGGGTTTCAGGCTCTGGTAAAAGTACATTAGTGAATGAAATCCTTCATAAATCTCTTGCGCAAAAGCTTAATCGTGCCAAGGCTAGACCTGGCGAATACCGCGAGATTAAAGGGATTGAGCATTTAGATAAAGTCATTGATATTGATCAATCGCCTATTGGAAGAACGCCACGTTCTAACCCAGCTACCTATACAGGCGTATTCGATGATATTCGAGACGTTTTTGCTTCAACGAATGAAGCGAAAATCCGTGGATATAAAAAAGGACGGTTCAGCTTTAATGTGAAAGGTGGTCGCTGTGAAGCATGCCGTGGTGACGGAATCATTAAAATTGAAATGCATTTCCTTCCTGATGTATATGTCCCATGTGAAGTCTGCCATGGAAAGCGGTATAACCGAGAAACGCTTGAAGTGAAATATAAAGGGAAAACGATTTCTGATATTCTGGATATGACGGTCGAGGAAGGTGTCAGTTTCTTCGAAAATATACCGAAAATCAAACGGAAAATCCAAACGTTATTTGATGTGGGCCTTGGATATATCAAGCTTGGCCAACCGGCTACGACCCTTTCAGGCGGTGAGGCGCAAAGGGTAAAACTTGCTTCTGAATTGCATCGTCGTTCAACTGGACGTTCATTTTATATCTTGGATGAACCGACTACCGGGCTTCACGTTCATGATATAGCCAGGTTGCTTGAAGTCTTGCAACGGCTCGTGGACAATGGGGATACCGTTCTCGTTATCGAGCATAACCTCGATGTCATCAAGGCTTCTGACCATATCATTGACTTGGGTCCTGAAGGTGGAGATAAAGGTGGGACGATTGTAACGTACGGAACACCTGAGAAAATCTGTGAAGTCACAGAATCGTATACAGGAAAATACTTAAAGCCTGTGTTGACTCGGGATCAAAACCGGATGGAGAAATGGATAGAAGAAAAAGAACATGAACATGTTTAAAGCAAGCCAATCGGCTTGCTTTTTGTAGAAATATGGAAGGTTTCTTTTAATCAATCATTTGATTAGTAGCAAGAGAAGTCCGTTATTTCCGGGGAAATGTAACCATTCCCCTTTTCAAAAATTGTCGCCATACAGTGTCGAGAAATGGAATTGGAATATTTATGAAACTTTTTACCTGACTAGGCGTATGTATGTGTAAGTACACTAAGAAAGTGGGGATGGTTAATGATGCAAGCAGAAAAACATAGAATCTTAGAAATGGTCCAAGATGGAAAGCTGACAGCGGAAGAAGCATTGAATCTTTTAAACGATTTAGAAAAAGCTAGCATGGAAAGCGATGCAAAAGAGCAAAAATTGCAAAATGAACTATCCACCGTAGTGGTCCATCAGACAAGCGAAGAAAATGCCCAGGATTCATTTAAGAAGAATGTACAATCCTCTAAGGAAAAAATTCTAGGTTTCGTAGAAAGTGCATATAAAAAAATCAAAGAAACGGATTTGGATTTTAATTTTGGAAAATCGATTGAGGTTAGCCACATTTTTCAACATGATTATGAGATCCTGGACGAAATCGATATTGATGTCGCAAATGGAAAAGTGAAAATCGCTACCTGGGATCAGCAGGAAGTTCGAGTGGAATGTCAGGCCAAAGTCTATCGAGTGGAAGATATAGATAAAGCGAGGGAAACCTTTTTAGAAGAAGTTCACTTTGGAATCGAAGCCGGGAAGATGAAGTTCAAGGTCCGTGAAAAGACGATGAAGGTTGATACGGTGCTTTATATTCCCCGCAAGGAGTATGAGGACATTCAGGTTAGGTTGTTTAACGGTGCGATAACAACAGAATCCCTGACAGTAGAAAAACTTAAGGCAAAAACGGCAAACGGTGTGATTCAAATTCTGCATGGGAAAGGTGAAACATGTGAACTTGAAACGGGTAACGGGACGATTACCATTTCCGATACGGATTATGATGAACTAGAAGCTGAAACGTTAAACGGCGCAATCAATGCGGAAGGAAACTTCAAGAAGATGGATGTTCAGTCTTTTAACGGGGAAATTGTCTGCAAGAATGTGTCGCAGGATTGCGAAGCCATTCATGCCAAATCGATTACCGGGAAAGTCCAACTTGTCTTGCCTCCAGGAAAGGCAATCGAAGGTGAGTTGAAGTCTAATTTGGGAAGCTTTAACGTAAGTTTAGAAGGCATGACCATCGTCGAAGAAAAAAGTGATGTGGTCCAAAAGGTGCTTAAATTTAAAACGACTAAACTGGAAGACCCGGTACTACACGTATTTGCCGATACGAAAACGGCGGCAATTACGGTTTCTTAAGGTAAATAGAAAGTGGAAGCCCGCCAGTTAGACTGACGGGCTTTATTTATGGTTATGTGGTAATGAAGGCTTGGTAACCATCTTTGGCCAATTTATTGACAAGGGCTTCGGCATTTTTCTTTTCCGAGAAAGCTCCCATTTGTACTTTATAGAGTGTGGAGGAGGGCAGCTCCTTTTGAAGCTTATAATGGGCGAGTATGCTTTTGGCAATGGACTCCCCGCATATTTTCCGATAGGTTTTCGTCTTTAATAGTGCGGCTTCATCTTGATTGGTCATAAAGCCACACTCGATTAATATGGCCGTACATTTTGTTTCGCGTAAAACTTGAAAATTGGCGTCTTCACCCCTCTATTTTTTAACCGTGTGGCTTTCACAAGGTTTTCTTGGACCTTTTCAGCGAGGGAAAGAGCATCACTTGGTTTAGAGACATAAACGTATGTTTCGATTCCATGTGCCTCATGCCAATTACCAGTACCGGCGGTGTTTGCATGGATGGATACATATAGGTCAGCTCCAAGGGCATGGGCTTTATGGACTCGTTCACTAAGAGGAACGTCCCTGCCGTCTTCATGGACGAAATGGACGGTGAGGGCATCCGTCCTTTCTAAGTATTGTCTAGTGAAGGCAGCCGTTTCCCGATTGAAATCATATTCCTTCATGCCATCAGGCGATTGTTTGCCGGGGGTTTTATAACCATGGCCGGCATCAATGACGATTTTCATGGATCTTCCCTTCCTTTCGAAAAATACTTTATTATTATAATCAAGTGAGAGAGGAAGAAAGTAGCTTATTGATTGGAAAAAAGAATTAATTGAATACGCGTTGTTTGGTTATTTACAGAATAATGCTAAAATGAAAAAGTATCTCTAAAAATAAGCATCGCTCCAAAAAGGAGGAAAGATATATGGCAAAAGTACGTACTAAGGATGTAGTCGAAGCATTCGACCTTGAACTTATCAGTGGTGAGGAAGGCATTAACCGGCCAATCGTTACGAGTGATTTATCTCGACCGGGGTTAGAAATAGCCGGATTTTTTGATTATTATCCAGCAGATCGTGTACAACTTCTGGGTATGACGGAAATGTCCTTTTTTAACCGTCTGAATGAGGCAGACCGTATCCAGCGAATGGAAGAACTTTGTAGAGACTATACACCGGGGATCATCGTTACCCGTGGTCAGGAAGTGCCTATCGAGTTAATTGAAGCATCTGAGCGAGAGTCGGTTCCTGTGATGAGGTCTTCCATGAAAACAACAAGGCTATTTAGCCGTCTGACTAACTTTCTCGAAAGCAAATTAGCGCCCACTACAGCAATTCATGGTGTGTTGGTGGATATATATGGGTTGGGCGTGCTGATTACTGGAAAAAGCGGGGTCGGTAAAAGCGAGACAGCACTTGAACTCGTTAAACGTGGACATCGCCTTGTCGCTGATGATTGTGTCGAAATCCGCCAGGAAGATCAGGATACGCTTGTCGGGAATGCCCCGGATTTAATCGAGCACCTGCTTGAAATAAGGGGCCTCGGCATCATCAATGTCATGACATTATTCGGGGCCGGTGCGGTTCGGAGTAACAAGAAAATTTCCATCGTTATCAATCTTGAACTTTGGGAAAAGAATAAGCAATATGACCGAGTCGGCCTGGATGAAGAGACAATGAAAATCATTGATACAGAGGTTACGAAAATCACCGTTCCAGTTCGCCCGGGACGAAACTTAGCTGTCATCATTGAAGTGGCGGCCATGAATTATCGATTAAAACGCATGGGTGTAAACGCTGCGGAACAGTTTTCGGATCGTCTGAATAATGCTATTGCCGATTCGGACAATGATGAATTTTAAGTAAAGTTATAGGAAAAGAGGAGACAAAATGGAGCAAGGAATACAACCATTAAACCCGATTGCAATAGAAATCGGGTCCATCCAGATCCATTGGTATGGGCTGATTATCGGCTTCGGCGTATTATTGGGTCTTATCATTGCCTTAAGGGAATCAGAACGCCGGGGACTTGATAAGGAAATATTTACGGATTTGATTCTGTTTGCAGTGCCAATCGCAATCATCTGTGCACGTATTTATTATGTCATCTTCCAATGGGATTATTATTCACAAAATCCTGGGGATATCATTAAGATATGGAATGGTGGAATTGCCATCCACGGAGCGTTAATCGGTTCCGTATTGACGGCCATTATCTTTGCCAGAATAAAGAATGTTTCATTTTGGAAGCTAGTGGATATTGCTGCGCCAAGTTTGTTATTAGGTCAGGCCATTGGCCGTTGGGGTAATTTCATGAATCAGGAAGCGCACGGTGGGGAAGTAACGAGAGCCTTCTTGGAAAACTTACATCTTCCTGAGTTCATTGTTAATCAAATGTACATAAATGGCACGTATTATCATCCAACTTTTTTATACGAATCGGTATGGAACATTGTCGGCGTGATTATTCTTCTGTTATTACGTAAAGTGAACATGCGCAGGGGGGAGCTATTCTTAACCTACGTTCTATGGTATTCCATCGGTCGATTTTTCGTGGAACGGCTACGGACAGATAGCTTGATGCTGACGGAATCCCTTCGGATGGCCCAAGTGATATCCATAGTTTTAGTGATTGTGGCTGTCGCTTTGATCCTTTATAGGAGATTTAGTGGTCAGGCTGATAAACGATATTTAGATGCATAGAGAATATGTGTAAAAGGAGAGGGTGTAGTGATAGTAGATTCCGTTAAAAAGGGGCTTCTTTCTGGTTTAAATACAACTTGGACATTGGGGAAAGTGATTTTTCCGGTTACATTAATTGTGACGGTACTTCAATATACACCCGTATTACCTTGGATGATTAACCTGATAGCCCCCCTGATGAATCTAATTGGCCTTCCAGGGGATGCAGCGATTCCGCTTGTCCTAGGAAACTTCTTGAACTTGTATGCAGCGATTGCAGGAATCTTGACGCTGGATCTCACTGTAAAAGAAGTCTTTATCATTGCCATGATGTTATCCTTTTCACATAATTTATTTATCGAATCAGGGGTAGCCATGAAGACAGGCGTGAAGCTTTGGGTCATTTTGACCGTCCGAGTCGGTCTTGCCTTATTGTCTGCTGTCCTCATCAATCTCGTTTGGCAGGGTGGAGCGGAAACGGCACATGGTTTTGCTGTCCCGGAGACAGTCGAGATTACCGGGACGGGTGCGATTCTTTTACATGGGGTCATCCAGGCTCTATACGGAATTGGACAGCTGGCGCTCATCGTGATACCCCTTATGGTTGTTGTTCAGATTATGAAAGACTTGAAATGGCTGGAGGTCTTCTCCAAGTCTCTTGCTCCTTTTATGAAAATACTGGGGATGAAGCCCAATACGTCGATGCCATTTGTAGCAGGGCTTACACTCGGCCTTGCCTATGGTGCAGGTGTGATGATTCAGGCCGCTAAAGAAGACAATGTGTCGAAGAAGGATATGACCCTCGCGTTCATTTTCTTAGTAGCTTGCCATGCCGTGATCGAAGATACATTAATCTTTATACCACTGGGGATTCCAGTTTTACCGTTATTACTGATTAGGCTAGTCACAGCCATTGGCTTGACGATGATAGTCTCTTATATTTGGAATCGATATGACAGTGTACAGAGGAAGGATGCCGCATATGAACAGTAAAATAACTACACTATTATTTGACCTGGATGGGACGTTGATCAATACGAATGAATTGATAATCGGTTCCTTTACCGAAACATTGAACCATTATTGTCCGGGACAATTCAAGCGGGAGGATATCATTCCATTCATTGGTCCGACATTGGTTGATACGTTTACTTCAATCGACCCGGACCGTGCGGATGACATGATCGCCCGCTATCGAGAACATAATTGGAAAAATCATGATACACTCGTTACCCAGTTTGATGGGGTATTCGAAACGGTTCAAACGTTGAAACGAAGCGGTTATAAACTGGCGGTCGTGACGACGAAAAAACGTGATATTGTCGAAAAGGGTTTGCGTTTATGCAAACTTGATCAGTTCTTTGATGTCGTTGTCACTCTAGATGAAGTGAAACATGCGAAACCGGATCCAGAGCCGTTGCTAAAAGCATTAAAGCAACTCCATTCGGTTCCTGAGGAGGCAATCATGATCGGTGATAGCCATCATGATATACTTGGCGGGAAAAATACCGGCACCAAAACGGCCGGTGTCGCATGGTCCATTAAGGGTCGTGAGTTCTTGGAGGGCTTTCATCCGGATTATATGCTTGATAACATGTCCGATTTATTGGATATCATAGAGGTTGAAGAGCTTGAAGAGGTTAAGAAATGAGACGGACGACCCGCTTTCCAGTAGATGGGGCCAATTCACTTTGGCATGTGTATAAAACCGTTCCTTTCTGGAAAGTCGTAAAGAATTTTATTGTGATTCAGCTAGCAAGATATACACCGTTTTTAGGCATGAAAAATTGGCTGTACCGGACCTTTTTGCAGATGAAAGTGGGGAAGCATACCTCATTCGCCTTGATGGTCATGCCGGATGTCATGTTTCCGGAAAAGATCTCGGTGGGGCGGAATACCGTAATTGGCTATAATACGACGATACTCGCTCATGAATATTTGATTAATGAATATCGCTTGGGGGAAGTCGTCATTGGAGATGAAGTGCTGATCGGAGCCAATTCAACAATTCTTCCGGGACTTACCATCGGTGATGGGGCGATTGTTTCAGCGGGGACGCTGGTCCATAAGGATGTTCCTGAGGGCGCTTTTGTCGGCGGGAATCCGATGCAGGTAATCTATACGAAAGAAGAAATGCTGCTGCGTGAACAGCAAACTTCTTTATAAGAAAAAGGGGCTGTCCCAAAAGTCAGGAAAATGACTTTTGAGGGCAGCCCTTTTTCTATTGAAAAAAGCATACAAAAAAACCGTCTTTTCTTGTAAAA
>NZ_JBNNSK010000011.1:0-201216 GCF_050277655.1 Peribacillus sp. NPDC097675
CAATTCGCTCCGACATCTTTTTTCTCAATTATAAACAAATGTACCCCATCTGATTGGACTTTTTTCAAAGTGTCTATCTGATAGGGTACATTTTATTCCTCGAGCCAGCTTTTTGTTACGTGGTTATAACGTCTCAAAGATACTGGGATTATCCAGGAAAGGCGCCTCAATGACAATTTTTTCTTCGGAAATGGGATGAGTGAATTCCATTTTTCGAGCATGTAGGGCCTGACGCAAAAAGGTCTTCTTTCCCCCATAAAGCGTATCTCCAGCCAAGGGATGATTCAAGTGGCTGAAATGCACCCGGATTTGATGTGTTCTTCCACTTTCCAATGTACAGCTGACGAGGGTCCTATTTTCATTAGGGTATCGTTTCATCACTTGATAATGGGTGATGGCCGTCTGTCCGGTGGGGGAAACTCTTCGTCTCGTCGCATGATGTCGGTCCCGTCCGATTTTTTCATCGATTTTTCCTGAGTTTTTTTGTAGGTTTCCTTCCACTATAGCGAAATAGGTCCTCTTAATGTTCCGTTCTTCCAGCATTCTATCGAGCATGGAGCCAGTTAGTCGGTCTTTAGCAAAAAGGACGGCACCGGTGGTATCTTTATCAAGTCTATGAATATGCTTAATCATACAGTTCTGCCCGGTTTCTCGCAGGTGGTATGCGACTCCATTAATCAATGAATTCCTATCACCGGGATGGGAGGGATGAGTATCCATGCCAGCCGGTTTATTCGCGATTAATAATACATCATCTTCATAAATGATGCTTATGCCCAAATCTGTAGCGGGTACGGAATCAATTACACCGTTAAGCAAGGGGATGCTTATCTTGTCTCCTTCGGAAATCTTGCTGGTCCACGGAATTAACATGTCATTCACTTTTACTTCTTTACTCATTCTCCATTCATGTACAAGTTTCTTGGGTGCTTTCCAATGATCTCTGAAAAGTCCTTCTAAAGTGAATTCATCCCAGTTTCCAGGAGCATGAATCAATAAGGTTTGGTCTTTTACCATGAAATGCTTCAAATTTATTCCTACTTTCGTTGGATTTATTTTGTGTTTTTATCAGAAAAACATATACTTATTACAGTACAATAAGGAAAAAAGAATCATTAGACCTATTGAAAATAATACAGTGGGTAAAATTACCACATAACATTTACAAAAATTATGTTATTCTATTAAAAAAAGGTTGATTCTCTAATATTAAACAAGATTTAATAGGACTAAAGTATTTGAAAAAGGTGGTTTTATTCGTGAAGGTTGTCTCTTCATCAACGGAAGAACAAGAGCAAGAAATTGCTAATCTTGTTGGACGTTTCTACGAATCTGTATTTCCAAATTACTTCACAGAAGATGAAATCCTTCATTTTAAAGAACTAGGCGTATTACAGCCGAATAAAAGTACATTCACCTACACCGGCACGCTTAGAGACGCCTATCAGGTGATGACATGTCTTCAAGTTCTCCTAACCATTATGGACAAAAGAGAGAAGCTGAATTCCAAAGCACCAGAAAGTAATTCCGTAGAATTGTTCATGAGGAACGTTACACTTTTGAATGAATATGGAATCTTCTTCCCGTTTGGTTATGATCATTTTATTGAGATGAATGAACAATCGGGTGTTGGAGGCTTGCCTATGTACAATGTTCAAGTAGCGAATTCATACTTAGTATAAGGGAAAAAAAAAGAGCCGGCTATAACGGGAAATGCCTTTCCGTCATAGCCGGCTCTTTTTCTTAATTGATGTCGTTATCCTCAAACCATTTCTTGAATTCTGCTTTTTCATGGTAGCCGACTAATCGGGCTTTTTCTTGTCCATTATTATAGTAGACGATGGTTGGCGTACTCTTTATGCCATAGTCGCTCCATCCTTGCTCGAATTCCAATAGATTGTACTGTACAAGGTCAATGCCCATCTCTTCAGCGAGGGGTGCAACTACAGGTGTGGTTTTTTGGCAATGCACGCATTCAGGACTATAAAAGTACACGGTCATTTCTTCTTTTTTCTGCAGGTCATTCTCCAACTCTGCCGGAAGAATCAAATTTTGATAATTGGGATCATCCAACTGATCGACAGTGGCGGATTTTAAATCATCCTTGCCGTATGGATTCCCTTTCGCTTTTTCTTCTTTTTTCATATTTGTCACAACGCCCAGTACGATGAATAGAGCGACGATAATCACTAAAAATACAACTATTTTTTTCATTAAGCGGAAGCCTCCTTGGATCTTGCCCATACGATGTAACTGCATAGGAATATAATGATGAATGCTATGAGAGCTAAGGCAGGGATCGTAATGAATCCAAACCAGTTAATATATTGACCTGTACATGGGACCCTTCCGCATGCTAGTGAATGGTCGGAAAAAAAAGAAACCTTCTGAATCAAATAATGGTACGTTGAAATGAGTGCGCCAATCCCGGATAATATCATGGTATAAAAGCTGATCCAATGGTCTTTACGAATGATGGCTATACCTAGAATGACCGTAAGAGGATACATGAGAATCCGTTGGTACCAACAAAGGGCACAAGGTTCGTATTGCTTAATTTCAGAAAAGTATAAACTTCCTAACATGGCAATGATAGAAGCAGCCCATGCAATAAATAGCCAGTTTTCCTTACTGTCTTTTGTCTTGTCCATCGCTTATTACTCCACCTTTTTTTTCTTTAATAAAAGTATAGTCTGTATCGATGGCGTCTGTAAAATATATGTTCTTAAAAAATGCTTTATATGGGGTTTCTTTAAGGTATTTAACGAAGAAATAAGGAATCCCGAGTGTTTTATTTTTAAAAATAGGGGTATAATCTTCGATGAAGAGTATAAAGGAGCCTGAGAAAAATGCCTAATTTAGACCTGCATAAATTTGAGAAAATCATGGAAATACGAAATATGAAGCCAGGTGACATAGACGAAATTATTGCTATGCAAGCGTCTTGTTTTCCAGGAATGGATCCATGGAAACGAGACCAGCTCGAAAGCCATTTGGAAATCTTTCCGGAGGGCCAATTTGTAGCTGAGTATGATGGCAAAGTGATTGGTTCCTGTTCCAGCCTCATTATCAATTTTGACGAATATGATGATCGCCATACTTGGGATGATGTGACGGATAATGGCTACATCACGAATCACAATCCTGACGGTTATAATTTATACGGGATCGAGGTCATGGTTCATCCTAAATTCCGCAGGATGAAAATCGGACAAAGACTATATGATTCAAGAAAAGAACTGGCAGCACAAATGAACCTGAAAAGTATCATCATCGGAGGCAGGATTCCAAATTACCATAAATATGCGGATGAATTGTTACCGAGAGAATACGTAAAGGAAGTGCAATTACATAAGATTTATGATCCTGTCCTTTCATTCCAGCTTTTAAATGGATTCACTTTGATGAGGATCAACCCCAATTATTTGCCTGATGATTTGGCTTCCAATAAGTACGCGACGCTCATGGAGTGGAATAATTGGGATTATCAGCCGAAAACGAAACGTTATTACAAGACATCCGAACCAGTTCGGATATGTGTTGTACAATATATGCTCCGCCGTATCGAATCATTTGAGGATTTCGCCAACCAAGTGGAATATTTCACGGATGTTGCTTCCGATGCGAGCGCAGATTTCGCTGTATTCCCGGAACTGTTCACGACCCAGCTGATGTCGTTCTTAAATGAACGGTCCCCAAGTCTGGCAGTCAGGAAACTTTCGGAATTCACGGAACAGTACATTGAATTGTTCACGAAGCTTGCTGTAAGATATAACGTCAATATTATTGGTGGATCACATTTCGTTAAAGAGGAAGATGACAATATCTATAATATTGCCTATTTATTCCGCCGCGATGGGACCATTGAAAAGCAGTATAAAATCCACATCACTCCCAATGAAAGGAAATGGTGGGGAATTAATGCAGGGGACCGTGTGCGCGTCTTTGATACGGATTGCGGAAAAATTGCCATTCAAATCTGTTATGACATCGAATTTCCGGAACTTGCTCGGATTGCGACGGATATGGGTGCCAAAATCCTGTTCACACCTTTCTGTACGGAAGATCGCCAAGGCTATCTGCGCGTCCGCTATTGTGCCCAGGCACGTGCTGTGGAAAATCAGATTTACACGGTCATCTCAGGAACCGTCGGAAACCTGCCACAGACGGAAAACATGGATATCCAATATGCACAGTCAGGAATTTTTGCTCCATCAGATTTCGAATTTGCTCGTGATGGCATTGTCGGGGAAACAAGTCCCAACCTTGAAATGGTGCTTATCGGTGATGTCGATTTGGAAATCTTACGACGGGAGCGACAGTCTGGTACTGTAAGACAGTTAAAAGATCGTCGCCATGACATTTACAAGTTGCATTATAAAAATGGGGATAAATAAGAATATATCTAGGCTCGTGAGGGAAAACAACGCTTGTTGCTTTTCCCTTCACGAGCCTTTACTTCATTTATTGGCAAAAATATGTTAATTTGGTAATAGAGTTAGATACATAAGTTTACATAAGGGCGTTGAGAGGAGATGTTGGAGATGGAATGGAAATCTTTATACACCACTTGGGCAGAATACCAGAATTTGAATGGGGAATTACGGATCCTGCTCGAGGAAATGCAACGAGATGAAGCTAAACTCGAAGATGCCTTTTATAAGAACTTAGAATTCGGAACAGGCGGCATGCGTGGGGAAATTGGGGTTGGAACAAATCGAATGAACGTATATACGGTTCGAAAGGCAACGCTTGGACTGGCTCAGTATATTTCTTCATTCGGAGAAGAGGCGAAAAATAGAGGGACGGTCATTGCCTATGATTCGAGGCACAAGTCACCAGAATTCGCACTGGAAGCGGCTAGAACTTTGGCCACATTCGGTGTGAAGGCCTATTTATTCGATGAGCTGCGTCCTACGCCTGAATTATCCTTTGCTGTTCGGGAACTGAATGCCTTTGCGGGAATCGTGATTACAGCAAGCCACAACCCTCCAGAATACAATGGATACAAGGTATACGGACCGGATGGGGCCCAGCTCCCTCCCGATGCGGCAGACCAAGTCATCCATTATGTGAATGCAATCGAAAATGAACTGGATATACAAATTAAAGAAGTCGAAGCACTTAAAGATAAAGAACTTATTGAGGTCATTGGCGAGGAACTGGATGACGCTTATAATCAACAGCTGTTAACCGTTCCAGAGAATCCTCAGTTGGCAGAGGAAATAGATGTGTCACTTGTTTTCACGCCCCTTCATGGGACGGCCAATAAATCAGTGAGGCGTGCACTTACCGATTTAGGCTATCAAAATGTCCATATCGTCAAGGAACAAGAATTGCCTGATCCTGACTTTTCGACAGTGAAGTCCCCGAATCCGGAGGAGCCGGCTGCCTTTGAAATGGCCATCGAACTCGGAAATAAGGTAGAAGCAGATCTGTTGATCGCGACAGATCCTGATGCCGATCGACTTGGAATTGCCGTGAAAAGCGAAGCGGGCCAATATGTCGTCTTGACCGGCAATCAAACGGGTGCCTTGTTCTTGGATTATTTATTGAGTCAGCAGAAAGAAAAAGGGACGCTACCTCAGAATGGAGTGGTCTTGAAAACAATCGTGACCTCGGAAATCGGAAGGACGATTGCCAAATCCTATGGGTTGGAGACTGTCGATGTATTGACTGGATTCAAGTTCATTGCTGAGAGGATAAATGAATACCACGAAAGCGGGGAACAAAGCTTCGTCTTCGGATATGAAGAAAGTTATGGCTATCTCATCAAGGACTTTGCCCGCGATAAAGATGCCATCCAAGCCGCCATACTAGCAGTGGAAGTGTGTGCCTATTACAAGAAACAGGGTCTGACCCTTTACCAAGGATTGATGAATGTCTTTGAAAAATATGGATTCTATTTGGAAGGACTCCGTTCATTAACCTTGAAAGGAATTGAAGGAGCGAAACAGATTCAGGACATATTGGATCGATTCAGGCAGAGCCCTCCCACACAGATTGCCGGTATCCCGGTAGCTGTGGCTGAAGATTATCAGAATGGCAAAAAGCAAGTGCTAAAGACCAATGATGTGGAAGATATTCAACTTCCGAAATCTAACGTATTAAAGTACTTCCTGGATGACGGCACGTGGGTATGTCTTCGTCCCTCAGGTACTGAACCGAAAATCAAATTTTATTTCGGGGTCCAAGGTGCTTCCATGCAGGAATCAGAAAATAAGCTTTCAGCTGTCGTTACTGATTTCATGAGTGAAATTGAAGCATTGGTGTAATGTATAAAAAAGGTAGGTAACGCGAAGGGCCTTCATGGTTCTTCGTTCTTCTATGTGTAGAATGGAATGCCTTAAAATCAAGAAATCCTACGGTAATTTTGGTATACTGAAATAGACATCAGGAATTAGATGAAAAATGCGATTTTTCATTTCAAACCATATAAAACATCCACGGAGGGGTATCTTCATGAAATTAGTTATCATTAACGGTTCACCACGTAAACAAGGACGTACAGGGATAGCTTCACGCTTCATCACTAAACAATATGGAGCAGAATTAATCGATTTAAGCAACAGTGAAATTCCTTTGTATTCCGGAGAAGGCGAGCAATACCAATTGAAAGTGATTCAAGATCTTCGTACAAGCATTGAAGAAGCGGATGGTGTCATCTTGACGACTCCTGAGTATCACGGTTCTATGAGTGGCGCTTTGAAAAATGCATTGGACTTCCTTAGCAGCGACCAATTCACTCACAAACCCGTTGCGCTTCTTGCCGTTTCAGGTGGAGGAAAAGGTGGAATCAATGCGTTGAACTCCATGAGAACAGTTGGACGCAGCCTATATGCAAATGTGATACCAAAGCAATTAGTACTTGATCCTCATTGCTTCGATTATGACAATGACGGACTGAATGAAGATTCAGCATTGCTTGTAGAGGCTTTAATGGATGAGTTGAAAATGTATGCAACTGCATATGCAACCATAAAAAAATAATGAAAAAGGGTCAGGCAGATGCCTGACCCTTCCTTGTTTCCTAATAGGGTCCACCAGCCATAGTTTAATCCCCGTAAAACGCAACTTGTATAATATTTCCCTTTTTGTACAAACTAATGTTGATTTCAGTAAAGAACTTCATTTTCATATTCACTCGTCTGTTCAGCAGCATGATCGAGATAACGAAATAGGGCATACAGCTGAGATTGAACGACTTGATAATCATGCTCAAACTGATAAGCATGTAAAAAATGTTCAATTTTCTTCGAAAGAATATGATCTTTCGTACGAACCATCAATACTAACAGGCTGTCCCAATCCGAACGGTGTGTGTGAAACAAAGCCTGATCATAATCCGCTATCCTCATGTCATTCTCCTCCTTAATAAGGAGCTATTTGTATTTTGTACAGAATGAGCAGAAGCTTTCCTTACAATAAGTGGCGATATAGAAAAACCGGTGTTTGTTGTTTTTTACCTGAATAATAAATAAAGGTGAGTACATGAAAAAAATCATTTTGATGGGGTTGATCTGTTTTCTACTTTTACCTACGGTCACGCTTTCTAAACAGCGATATTCACCAGAAACAATGGAGAGTGACCTTTTGAAGATACAGAAAAAGTATCACTTAGAGGTTGAAACAATCGGTAGAACTGAAAAAGGAAAACCAATAAAGGCGGTTAAGCTTGGAAAAGGGAAAAAGTCGATTCTAATGGTCGGTGCCCATCACGGCCGGGAATGGTTAAGTTCCCTAATCCTGATGGCGATGCTAAAAGACTATGCCTCCGCCTATCAATCGGGTCAACCAATTGGGGAATTTCCATCTAATTTATTAGATGAAGTTAGTATCTGGTTCATCCCGATGTTGAATTCTGATGGAGTCCGCATCCAGCAGGGGGATTTTTCCGACTTGAGTATAAAGGAGAGAGCGGCGGTCTGGAAAATGAACGACTTTAGCACCGATTGGTCCCGGTGGAAAGCCAATGCGAAGGGCATTGATTTAAACAGGCAATATCCAAGTGGGTGGGATGACTTAGTCAATGAAGCGAAAAAACCGATGTATCAATTTTATAAAGGAAAACGGCCACTCATGGCAGCGGAAGTGAAAGCCCTCTCGACCTTCACGAGAAAAGTCGATCCCCTCATTGCGGTTTCCTACCATACGTCTGGTCGGGAGATATTCTGGCATTATCATAATAAGCATAAGAATATGGCAAGGGATTATGGCATTGCCAAGAAAGTGGCGGAGATAACAGAGTATGAACTGGCCATTCCGGATAAAGAAGCGATTGGCAGTGGCTTTACGGATTGGTTCATCACTGAGTTTGGACGACCAGCACTGACCATTGAGCTAAGTTATTTAGTTGAGGAAACGAGCCCACCCTTATCCGTATTCCCCGAGGAGTGGGATAGAAATCGGCAAGTTGGAATCATGCTTGTTAAAGAAGCAAATCAGCTGAATAACTATGGTGCGGTTATACATAATAAGACTAACTAGTGATAATCAAGGAGGATAAATTGATGAGGAAATTATTAACGCTGATTATGGGATTCATGATGATCATGCAACTTGCCCCAGATACTCCACTTGCCGCCAGCCCGGATTATGAGAAATATGGAAAGATTGCCATCACTGTCGTTCAGGCTGATTATCCAGGGGATAATGTAACCGACTATGAATACAAAGGCCGTAAAAAATTGGCCAATAATCAAGTGGAAGATGACTTTGTATTCCTCGTTGTGGAAAATGGAAAGGAATTTAATGTCACGGTTACCATTCAACATAACCTGAAAAATAATAAATTATTGAGCATGAAGGTAACCGAACAAAAGAAAAAATAGACACGAGTACAAGCCAAGCATCTCCGTTTTTCGGGGGTGCTTTTTTATCGTAATTGTCACGGAGAGAATGTGAAGACTGTAAGCAAAGCGATGGAAAGGAGTTTGTTCACAACTTCTTAAGCCTATGTTACCTTATAATTAACGAAAATTTCTATATGGTGGAGGGATATGATGACTGACCATTCTCATGAGGGATTGTTAACGGGTGGTAATGTTTCGAAGGTTTATCAATCAGGTCATACCGTAAGACGGGATTTAAAGCCAAACAGCAAAAGAATTCATGGTTTATTGAAACACCTTGATAAGAAAGGATACCACTACGCACCTAAGTTCCATGGTATCGATGAAAACGGAAGAGAAATTCTGTCATTCATCGAAGGAGAAGCCGGTCATTATCCCTTAAAAGAATATATGTGGTCAGATGAAAACCTACAAGGGATTGCGAAAATGCTTCGTCTCTATCATGATTCTGTCAGCGACTTTCCCTTTGACGATGGTTGGCGACCAATAGACCTTACCCCACAACATAGGGAGGTATTGTGTCATAATGACTTTGCGATGTATAACATCATTTTTCATAACGAAAGATCAATGGGCATCATAGATTTTGATGAAGCCGGACCTGGTCCGCGTATTTGGGACATCGCTTATACGCTTTACACTTGTGTTCCATTAAGTCGATTTTATCTTAGTGAAACAGGCGAGAAAAAGTATTATCAGTCCTATCAAGACGCTCACCGGATTAAAAAAAGGGTTGCTTTGTTTTTCGACTTATACGGTGAGGATGTTGCCGCAAATTATATCGAAATGGTTTTGCTGCGCTTAGAAGGATTATGTAAAACCATTACAAGAAGAGCCAGTGAAGGTGATCCTGCATTTCAAAAGATGGTGGATGAAGGGCACCTTGAACATTATATAAACGATATCACTTTCATTTCTGAGCATAGGAAAGAATGGAATTGAAATTCACAAGCCGTTCATGGCTGCCATGAACTTTTCATTGCATTTATGAGGAAGGAACAAGTATAGTTAATAACAGGTTAAATACAGCAAGATTTTAGGGGAATTCGATAATGAGAAAGTTTAAAAAAGTGTACGTTGAAATAACGAACATATGTAATTTGAAGTGTAATTTTTGTCCGAGTTCTAGTTTGCAGAGAACCTTGAAATTTATGGATCCAGAAGGTTTTACCCATGTAATCGAGAAGATTAAACCACATACTGACCATATATATTTCCATCTGATGGGTGAACCATTTTTAAATAAAGATTTGGGTACGTTCCTGGATATTAGCGCCGAAAATGACCTGAAGGTAAATATCACGACAAATGGCACATTGATACAAAAGGTGAAGGATAAGCTTTTGGCCAAAAAAGCTCTTCGTCAGGTGAATATCTCCCTTCATAGCTTTGAAGCGAATGATACGAATAATAGCCTAGACACGTATGTCAGCAATATAACCGATTTCATTAATGAGGCAAATGCCACCAGCGAAGTGATCTGTGCAATCCGACTATGGAATATGGATTCGGACGAATTAAAAGCCAGTAATGGATTGAATGATGATATTCTCTCGATGTTGGAAGAGAAGTTGTCATTGGATATTCGTTTAAGTGAAGCCCTTCAAGAAAAGAATAATATCAAACTCAAAGATCGTGTTTATATCAATATGGCAGAAAAATTTGAGTGGCCGGAACTCGACCGCGATATCATCGATGAAAATATATTCTGCTATGCATTGAGAGACCAGCTCGGCATTTTAGTGGATGGTACGGTGGTTCCTTGTTGCCTGGATAGTGAAGGGAAGATTCCACTTGGAAATATATTCGATTCATCCTTAGAAGAAATCCTTGATGGTGAACGGGCGAAGAACATGTATGACGGCTTTTCGAGAAGATGTGCGGTTGAAGAGCTTTGTAAACGATGTGGTTATGCAAAACGCCACAAAAAATGAAAATGGTGAGTGAACCCCACGATATACTTCGTGGGGTTTTATTTTATTAATTATTCTGAAAATTATTGTTTTATGGAAATGTACGTGTTAGAATGTTCTCTATTATCAGTGAAGGCAATACTTCATAATTAATTAAAAAAAGTATATCATTCATTTTTTGCCAATGAAGGGAAGGGTTTTATGAATGTTCAGCTAAAAGCTAAAGAGATGTTCCCATCATTATCGTCGGGGCAAAAAAAAGTGGCAAAATATTTATTGAGCCATTCACATATCTTTGCGGTCAGCTCAGCTCAAACGTTAGGTAAGGAAATAGGCGTGAGTGAGACGACGATCATACGCTTTTGTTACTCATTGGGGTTGAGCGGATTTGCTGAACTTCAAAAACTAATCCGAAATCAGCTCATATTCGAGAGTAGTAGCTTGAATGAATATCATTCTTCTAAACTGGAAGTCGCCAACCAGCCCAACTTCATGGCACAGGTGATGGAACAAGATATCGTGAGCATAAAAAAGACCATAAATAATCTTTCGAATGATAATTTTACAAAAGCGGTGGATAAAATTGTGGCAGCCGATAATGTTCTAGTATCAGGACACCGTTTATCCTTTTCAGCGGCGCATTGGTTAACCTTCACGCTTAGGCTTGTGAAGGATGATGTTCAATTATATAGATCGGATACAGATGATATTTTTTTACAACTGAATAAAATGACGGAAAATTCCGTATTTATTGCAATATCCTTTCATCGCTATGTGAAAGAAACGGTGAAAATTACGGAAATGGCAAAACAGGCCGGGGCATTTGTAATTGGCATTACGGATTCCGAATTGGCACCACTTGCTGAATATGCGGATGTATTATTACCGGTTTCAACGCCTAGGACGTCGACCATCGATACGGCACCTGTATTGTTTTCTTTACTGAACAGTATAGTGGCAGGTGTCACAATTAAGAATGAAAAGAAAATTAAAGAAAGAAATACCAGATATGACGCATATAATCAGGATGATTTTTTCTTTTGAAGGGGAGAGGGAAATGGATATTACACAATCGCTTGTTAAATTAAGACCACGCATCATCGAGATATTTGACCATTTGCATGCTCATCCTGAAACGAGCTGGAATGAAGTGAATACGACTTCTTTCATTACTGACATTTTAACAGAGAATCAATGCACCGTGACAACCTTTGCCGATTGTACTGGCGTAATTGGTGAGATGGGGGAAGGACGTTTTACGGTTGGGTTACGATCGGATATTGATGCGCTGTGGCAAGAAGTGCATGATACCTTTCAGGCCAATCATTCCTGTGGTCACGATGGGCATATGGCTTTGGCACTTGGCGTTTTCCTGGTTTTGAAGGAAATGAATTTTCAACCAAATGGGAAATTGAAATTCATTTTTCAGCCTGCTGAAGAAAAAGGAACGGGTGCCTTAAAGATGATTGAAGAAAAAGTTGTCGATGATATGGATTATCTATATGGCGTGCATCTAAGGCCAGCTGAAGAAGTGAGTGATGGCCAGGCATCACCTGCCATCGTTCACGGTGCAGCCCAGTTCATAAAAGGAGAAATTATCGGAACGGATGCACATGGAGCAAGACCTCATCAAGGTCAAAACGCGATCGAAATAGGAGCTTCTTTCGTCACAATGCTCAACAATATCCATCTTAATCCTTCCATCCCCTATTCCGTAAAAATGACGCAATTTTCTGCAGGTGGAGAAAGCTCGAACATCATTCCAGGCAAAGCTACTTTTTCACTGGACTTACGCGCTCAGAAAAATGAAATCATGAAGGACTTAACGTCGAGAGTGAAAAAAATTGCAGAAGCATTGGCCCATGCCCATGGTGTTGAAATCAACCTTGAGTCGAGCTCATATGTTGTGGCTGCGCATGTCAACGAACAAGCCCAAGCAATCATGGCAGAGGCCATTTCGGATACATTAGGCAAAGAAAACCTGGTTCCCCCTGTCATTACGACGGGAGGAGAGGATTTTCACTTTTATACGTTGAGGAAACCCAAAATAAAAGCGACGATGCTCGGATTGGGTTGTGGTTTAACACCAGGTCTACATCATCCGCTTATGACCTTTAATAAAGAAGCATTGCTTTCTGGAATCGAAATTTTGACGAAAGCCATCCTTCTTACTTTTGATAAACATGGAGAAGGGGAACGCCATGAGTAATGAACTATTCATCAAATCGTTATCGACATTGGAAGAATTACAAGAAGTGCAGCAACTAGAAACGCTTGTATGGGGCATGGATAGTATCCCCACCCACCAGACGCTGACGGCAGTCAAGAACGGAGGAATCGTTTTAGGCGGTTATATCAACGATCAGTTAGTGGGCTTTCAATACAGCTTCCCGGGATTTAAGGATGGAAAGGTCTTTCTTTGCTCGCATTTGTTGGCTATCCACCCGGAACATCAGAAGAAGGGATACGGAAAGTTATTGAAGCTGGCCCAAAGAGAAGAAGCACGTAAAAAAGGCTACGATTTAATTTCCTGGACATATGATCCGTTGGAAAGCGTGAATGCCCATTTGAATATTGGAAAACTCAATGCGATTTGCCGCACCTATATGGAAGATTGCTACGGCAAGCTTGAAGGCTCTCTTAATGAGGGACTTTCGACTGACCGTTTTATGGTGGAATGGTACATCAATCAAGATAATCAAATGGATCAGGAGCTCCCTAGTCAGGCGACGCACCTCGTAACAATTGAAAAGGATGAACATGGTTTACCATTCATCAAAGACTATAGGCTGGATACATATGAAGAGGTGATAGCCATCCCTATACCAACAGAGATACAAAAAATCAAAAAAGAAAATCTTTCGTTGGCAATTGATTGGCGTTCCAAAACACGTAAGATATTCCAGGCTCTTTTTGCCAAGGGATATGTTGTAGTCGGGATTGAACGGAAAAAAGAGGATAACATCCAACATTACATCTTAAAAAAACAGAAATGAGTGGGGAATATACATGAAAATAAAAGAAGTGCGTTTACGTCATTTGAATATGGATTTAATTGCTCCATTCACAACGAGCTTCGGGACGTTTGTAGATAAAGAATTTATTTTAGTGGAAGTGAAAAATGAAGCGGGATTATCAGGATGGGCCGAATCCGTGGCGTTTGCCGCTCCCTGGTATAACGAGGAAACCATTAAAACGAACTGGACGATGCTGGAGGATTTTCTGATTCCGCTTGTGTTGGATAAAGAAATAGAACATCCAGGTGAAGTGGCTGAACTTTTTGCCCATATCCGAAAAAATAATATGGCCAAATCGGCTATCGAGGGAGCTATATGGGATCTTTATGCTAAAGAAAAGAATATCCCATTGAGTACAGCTCTAGGTGGGGAACTGGAAAAGATTGATGTTGGCATTAGTATCGGTATCCAAAAAACAGTTCCGGACCTGCTGAACAAAATCGAAAAGGGACTGAAAGATGGTTATAAACGGATCAAGATTAAAATTCAGCCAGGCTGGGATGTCGATGTGATCAGGGAAGTACGCAATCGCTATCCGGATGTACCGATCATGGCGGACGCGAACTCGGCTTATCGCTTGAAGGATATCGAGTTACTGAAACAACTCGACCAATTTGACTTAATGATGATTGAGCAGCCATTGTCATCAGATGATATTGTCGATCATGCGACATTACAAGCAAGTATCACGACACCGATTTGCTTGGATGAAAGCATTCATTCCGTAGAAGATGCCAGAAAAGCACTGGACCTGGGTAGCTGCAAAATCATCAATATCAAAATTGGCAGAGTGGGCGGTCTATCGGAAGCGAAAAAAATCCATGATTTATGTAAAGAAAGAAATGTGCCGGTATGGTGTGGGGGCATGTTGGAATCAGGTGTCGGACGTGCTCATAATATCGCATTGACCACACTTGATAATTTTACAATGCCTGGTGATACAGCCGCTTCTGCGAACTATTGGCATAAAGACATCATCAAACCTGAAGTGACCGTGGAAGATGGCGTCATCCATGTACCGAAGACGGCTGGTATTGGTTATGAAGTGGACACTTCCATTGTCGACGAATTCACGTCATATAGTAAACGCTACACAAAATAAGCAAGCAAGAAGGAATGGCACTCAAGCTTCAGTGTTCGAAAACTGAAGCTTGGGTGCTCATTACACTAAAAATGGGTCAATCTCCATGTGCATTAAATTGTCGGAATAATCATAATATTAAGGTGGACTTCCTATGAAAAACAGTATTAATTTAGCTGGTGCATATATCGGAATTATCATTGGGGCAGGATTTGCTTCAGGTCAAGAAGTGTTGCAATTTTTCACGAGCTTTGGAATTTACAGTGTAGCGGGAATCATCGTCGCGACTGTATTATTTGCATTCCTCGGGATGCAAGTGACTGAATTGGGATGCACCCTTCAAACACGTTCGCATAAAAGCATCATCGATCACTTATGCGGCCGGTATTTAGGTAGAGTTGTCGATGTAATCATTACCTTTTTCCTGTTTGGTGTTACGGTGATCATGATTGCTGGTTCAGGTTCCATTTTTGAAGAGCAATTTGGCATTCCAAGTATCGTTGGCGCCGCAATCATGACGGTTCTCACCATTGGGACGCTACTGCTTAAGGTTGATAAAATCATGTCGATCATCAGTGCCGTCACGCCATTTTTATTTATCATCATGATCATTGTTGCTGGTTATTCATTCTTTACATCCGATCTTCATTTTAGAGAAATCATGACTTCATCTAGTAAAGAAACGGCGGCAGCAGGAAATTGGATGATGGGCTCATTGCTGTATGTTTCCTATAATATTACGGCTGGAATCGCGATGTTAGCCGTAATGGGTGGCACGATGAAAAGTAAGAAAGAAGCGGGAGTTGGTGGGATTTTAGGTGGAATCGGTTTAGGAATCCTATTATTCTTGATTAATATGGGAATGATGTCCGACTTAAAAGGCATTGAAGGAGTAAGCATGCCTACTCTTTACTTGGCAAATGAAATCTCGCCTTGGTTAGGAAATATTTTATCCGTAGTCCTATTAGGCATGGTTTATAACACGTCAGTTGGGATGCTTTATGCATTTACGGCTAGGCTAGTACCGTCTGAAACAAGAAACTTTAAAATCTCGGTTATTGTTGTAGGGATTCTCGCATTTTTGGCCAGCTTTGTTGGTTTCATTAAATTGGTTGGTACCGTTTATCCGTTAACAGGGTATTTAGGTTTTATCATCATTGCCGCGCTTATCGTTTCATGGGTACGCTCAAAAACGAAAAAACAGGCATTGCATGCGGAAATAGCAAAGTAATAGACAGTATGGTTGTAAGTTTCTATATTTACTAACATCTTCATTTATTGAGGGTGTTTTTTTCTGTGTGCGAATGACCTTTAAGGTGGAACAAAGCATTTTTCCGCCTTTTTTTCATACATTAGACTAAAGACAGAAGACTTGGGGGGATATCGGATGAATGGATCGGAGCAGAAGGCTCTTGAATATGCCATCAGTGAAATTACGGAAATAGCCACTGGATTCGGATTGGATTTTTACCCGATGCGTTATGAAATTTGTCCTTCGGAAATCATTTATACATTTGGCGCATATGGAATGCCGACCCGTTTTTCACATTGGAGCTTCGGGAAGCAATTTCATAAAATGAAGCTGCAATATGATTTTGGTTTGAGTAAAATCTATGAATTGGTCATAAACTCTGACCCGTGTTACGCGTTCTTACTGGACTCGAATTCACTCGTGCAAAACAAACTGATCGTGGCGCACGTTCTGGCTCACTGCGATTTTTTCAAGAATAATGTCCGTTTCCGGAACACCAAGAGAGACATGGTAGAAAGCATGTCGGCCACGGCAGAGCGAATCCGGGAATATGAAGTGTTGCATGGAAAGCGGGAAGTGGAAACATTCCTGGACGCCCTTCTTGCCATCGAGGAACATATCGACCCGTCACTGATGAGGCCGAAACTCGCCTGGACGATGGAGGATGAGGAAGAAGAGGAGGAAGTAAAGCCAGCGGCAACAGAGTATGATGATTTGTGGAGCCTTGAAAACAAAGATGCGAAGAAGAAACCTAACACAAAAAGACGTAAGAAATTCCCGCCACGTCCTGAAAAGGATATCATGCTATTCATTGAACAGTACAGCCGGGATTTAACGGATTGGCAACGGGACATCATGACCATGATTCGCGAAGAAATGCTCTATTTCTGGCCGCAGCTCGAAACGAAAATCATGAACGAAGGCTGGGCATCGTTTCGCTAAGGTGCTTAATAAAATCTACAAATAGGATAGCTTGAGGTTACGAATAGGTATTAACTTGAATGAAGTGTTTGGCAAACACTGGTTGATATTTGTAAAATGTAAATTTAAATCATCATAATTCTATTGCTTAAAAGGTCTTGGATAAAGAAGACAAGTATGTAGGTCTTAAATTATTTTTATTTACTCCTAGAAGCACTTCGAGTAACTTTATTAGGCTAACATTACCTTGGTAAAGTTACTAAGGTAAAGATATTAATTAAAACATACATTTTCAATATAAACATAATAAAGTTACGGAAGTCTCTTTACTTCTTTAATAAAAAAGTAGTTAAATTTTATATTGTTTAATACCTTAGTAAAGTTCAATTTGTAATCTTTCAATGGTAAAGATACTTGAGTAATAATTATGACGCTTGTATCATTCTTAGCTTGTCCGCTACATATATATAGGTAAAAATGGAGAGGGAAGATGTAGATGGATGAGCAGATATTAAATACCAGTGAAGCGTTAAAAATTTTAAGGAAACACTATATAACGGATGAGATCCAGATGGTAACTCGATTTATACGAAGTGGAAGACTAAAAGCAGAGAAGGATACTAGGAAAAATGGATATCGAATTCGTGAAGAGGATTTGTACGAATTTATTGAGGAAGAGAAGCCTGGCATGGTACAGGTTATATACACATATGAAAAATACATTGAACAGTTACATGTGAAATCTGAACCAGAAAAGTACATACAGATTCTTTTATCAGAAAAGAATGGTGTGGCAAAAAAAGAGACACCTAGTTTGCTGATTTTTGATGAAAATGGTACGACCGATACGCGTGCTAGCGAGCAGCCTATTGCTAATCAAAAGATTGATCAAGATGATGCCTTTATAAATGAAACGTTACCAATTAAACCATCAGGTAATTGGATTTATGAACTCTTTGAACATCCCTCATTTCAAACAAAGTTATCTGAATGGTCGAAAGCTAATCCTATTAATCAGGATCAAAGCAAGGTGAATAGGAAGGAATCAAGGAATAAACACAAATACCATAAACTTTCTTATGAAAACCTTATTAAGATTTTAAAAGGACAAAAGACTGGTAAAAAGATATTGGAACTTTATTCTGATAAGCAATTAGAATTTGTTTACACTTGTTATTATGAAAATGGACAGATGAGAGAAACGTTATTCAATAATGAAAAAGGTTCCTCAGTTTATATCTGCCCAGTTTCTAAGAAAGAAAAGAATCAGTGGTTACATCTATTGGTTGCAACTCATCCCGATATCGTGGAAGCTATGGAAAAAACAAACTCTTCAAGGGGTGGGCAGAGTTCTGGCGAAGGTGATGATGAGAAAGAAAGCTTAACAGTGACTGATGGGGAAAATGGAGTACCATAGAATCTTGATGTCGATGAGTAGGCATTAGACGAAGGTACATCCAATACACATGATGAGTGCTTTAAAGAAAGGATTATATAAATAGGAGCAGAAGAAGTTACTCGCAGCTTACCAGTCTATACTTGACTCCCACTGGTAAGCTGGTGTTCAGGATATAAAGATTCCTGCATAGAGAAAAAAACAATCACTATCCATATGAGTAAACAATTGTTTACTGACGTCTAAGTGGTCTAACTTTATATATAATTTTTAGTACGTTATTTAGTACGCTTTTTAAACCACTCTATGCTACTCTCAACATTTTGGAGTAAAAACTCAGCATATAGTGGATCTTTTTTTTCAAGATCTTTAATATGCTGCTCAATACGGTTTATACGTTGTGAAACGTTAGACGTGGAATCGATTGGCAATACTTTTAAATATTCTTGAATTTTCTCTAGAATAGTTAATTTAATGGTATCTGATTTACCCGTTTCTAAATTGCTTAAATACCCTGCTGATACATTAAGCTCTTTTGCAAATTCATTAAGCCCTTTTCCTTTTTTTTCTCTTAATTGCCGAATTTGTTGACCTAAATTTTCTAGATTCATTCTCAACCTCCATCATAAAAAGCGCTAAATCTAAGGTTCTATGATCATCATCTTAGGATTTATTTACATATTCGGAATAGTTATACAAAAAACCTTTATAAAAAGAAAGATTGTATGAATAACCTACACTTGACTTAGTAGCGATAGGGGCTATTATTTCATAATTTAGTGATGAAAGAAGTAGTAATTAAAAAGTAAAAAAAGAAGGTGACCAGGATTATCCCTGTCATCTTCTTTAGTGGTCATAAGATATAAATTCTATATAATTATTTCAAAACATCCGTGACTTTAAAGACGTGTTAAAAATATACAGACTCAAAATAGCTTGTAGTCCGATCTATTTAATATTCTGATTATCTATTAAGCGAATTAAATATAGAAGCAAGTTTATCTTCTACGCCCTCTATTCCCTCCGTCAAGGCATTGATTTGCAAACAAATAAATAAAAGCAACAAAAGCAACAGAATACCAAAGATATACAAATTAAATGTATGCACCTTTTTCATTTGATTATATCTCCTTTTGATGAGATGGTGATGCTTTGTTTAGAAGTATTATATATTTGTAATTTCCTGAATATGTTAGCTTTATTTCACTTAATCTTTTCATCTTCACAGGAAATTTATTTACTTAATTAAAATGGCTATGTTAAAGGTAACGTTTGATTAAATAATGCACAAAAAAATGAGCTGGAAAATGTATCTCCAAGCTCATTGTATTTGATGTCCGTTTTTACTAAAGCACTCGTTATTCTATAAGGAATAGCAGATTAATACTTAGTTCATTATGGCGTACAGCAACATTTTGGGAATTCTGTACACCAAGTAAATTTCCAACATTAAATAGTCGATTTCCTGTACGTTAAGAAATCGACTTTTTTTATATACTTCCTATTTCTATTTTAGTGGTATCTTTATTTCCATTTCCTTTAATACTTCAAGATTTGGCATGCTAATAGTCACCACTTTTATTGGTTCATTTTTATTTATATGCTTGAACTCTTGAACATACGTGTTTTGTTTGATTCGTTCCGCATATCCTTTCGAATCACTTGTTAAATTATTTCCTGTCTTATCTTCAAGCCATAGGCTGTTGAAGCTGAAATGACCATCGTAAGGAAAATCACTAACCACTTCGAAGTATAACAACGTTTTATCTTTTTGGTACATCACATCAGTTACAATAATTTTTCCCATTTCACCTTGGTCCAGTGTAATTGGTAATTTATTTAAATGTAAAGGTTGTTCGATCCTTGAAGATTGCTCATTGGTAATGGGAATAAGGAAGGGACTGATAGTTAAAAACTCCGAACTCTCTTCTAAAGGAGAAAAGCCATATTCCATATTCATAACAAGTTTACCTCCTTTATCACTACCTGAACCAGATCCACCAGATTGTGTAAGCGATTCCCCTTTGTCATTTAGTAAATTAAATTGTAGGTGTCTATTATCAATCATTTGTGGATTTTCTCCATCATATGAAGTTAAATCAACTGACAGTTTAATTCCCGCAGGTCCGACTTTAACTGTTTTCACAGTCATGTGTGTATCTTTATAAGCCATCACTTGATTAGATTGAATTGTTTTCACTTCTTCCTTAGACTTGGTAACTGGAATTTCAAAATTCCAATTTCCTTTTATATTGCCTATATTGTTCAACCCTATGCTTAGATCAAATGAATCTGGTAGCTCCTCCTCAGGCTTTACATTAATTACACCTGCGTATTGATTATCAGCTAAAAATTCTCCCGTCCGACCGTCACCAAAATTTATTTCCTTACCATTAACTTTTAGTTCTAATTCTCCTAAATCGCCCCACTTGTTAGGGGATTCTTGTATATAACTAATCGACAAACGGGTACCATCATAAAAGATTTCCTTCATTGTTAAGCTTATATTTTTATCTGTAACGGTTTTCTCTATCTTCTCTGATAACCCCTTTTGACTAGCTAATTCAAGCCCTCTATCCCCTACAAACTCGAAAACAGAATTCAATACTGGAATAGATAATAATACCTTAGCCATTGCTGGGGAGACAAAGGCAGAGCCAATTAATACACAAGTTGCTAAAGAAGCTACACCAATAAAGGGATACAACTTTCTTTTTGGTTTCTTATGCTTCGTTTTCGCTCTCTTTATTGCAACCTCTATTGTTTTATCAAGTTTATCGTTAGGTACCTCAATCTTTTCAATAGCTTCTTTTATGTCTGGAATTTGATTATTCATTTATACACGCCTCCTTTAACTTACCCTTCAATTCGTTAATGGCTCGATGTAAATTCGTTTTAACCGTTCCTTCAGGGCATTCTAGAAATTCAGCTATCTGCTTAATAGTTAAGTCTTGATAGTATCTAAGAATAATCACTGTTTTGTACTTCTCAGCTAACCCTTCAATTGCTATAAACAGGTCCATCTTGTCTTCAAGCATTAATATTTCGGAGGATTTAATTCTCTCCAATGAATCTTGATCAATGGGGATCACTTTATTATTTTTCTTGATAAAATCCAATGCTGTGTTTATTAAGATCCGCGTCAGCCAAGTAGAGAAGTATGAAGAGTCCTTTAGGTTTCCAATAGATATGTAGGCTTTGTAAATCGTATCTTGAACAATTTCTAGAGAGTCACTTTCATTTTTCACATACAGGAATGCTGTTCGATAAAGTTTTTCTTTTTCTTTATGAATTAGCTTTATGAATGCTTGGTCGTCCCCTTTTTGCGCTTTTTTTACCGTATTAAAATGGAACATATTTTTCACTCCTTTCTTTCAGACAACAGTTAGACTGACACCCAAGTCATTTCGTTTCAATTATTTGGATAAAAATTTTAATATTACATAATTGCTCATTGATATAAGCCTTTGAGAACGTACTTACCATCAGTGGATTTAATTCTATAATGTTCTAATCTTTTTTCTTGCGCAACGTTTTATAGTCTCCAAGCATCTTTTACAAGTCTAGAGCCAACATTTTATCTACTTTTTCTTTCACAACTCGCCCCATATAAGACTTTAGAAACAGTTGTTTTGGTACGGCCTTGGCAATAAGAACGAAAAAAATAGAGACCTCTTATGGAGAGACCTCTATTTTACTTCTAGATTAATATGGAGTTATTTTAAAAATTATTTATTTAAACGCTTATTATGCCTCTTAATTTTGATAATTTTGTAGATCAAAAATCCTATTGCAACTAAAAAAACTAACCAACCAAACTGAATGTTATGTCTAACCAATTAACAGTAGAACTTGAAGTACTCATATGAATTTCTCCATCCTTTCCGAATGAAACCCTTTATTGTGAGTCTCTCTTTGTCCTTGGATTCACTGAAAGGGTTTACGTCATTTTCTTCAATGTTTTTTCATACTATAAGAAAAGAGAATTAAGGGGGAAACTATGTGAAAGTAGATGAGCAAAAGGACTTGAGTAGGGCAATTGATGAAATAACGGAGATTGCTAAAGGAGTTGGATTGGATTTCTATCCCATGAGATATGAAATTTGTCCAAGTGAGATCATCTATACGTTTGGAGCTTACGGAATGCCTACACGTTTTTCTCATTGGAGCTTTGGAAAACAATTTCATAAGATGAAACTTCAATATGATTTTGGCTTAAGTAAAATTTATGAATTAGTGATTAACTCCAATCCTTGTTACGCATTCTTATTAGACTCTAATTCATTAATACAAAATAAACTAATTGTTGCTCATGTCTTGGCACATTGTGATTTCTTCAAAAATAATATTCGTTTTCAAAATACGAATCGAGATATGGTGGAAAGTATGGCTGCAACCGCAAACCGCATTCACCAATATGAAGTTGAATATGGAAAGCATGAGGTAGAAACGTTTTTAGATGCGGTATTAGCAATAGAGGAGCATATTGATCCTGCTCTTCTCCGACCAGCGTCCACCATTACATTTGAAGATGAAAAGGATGAATTCGAACAAGTAATTACCCCTTATGATGATTTATGGGGGTTAGATAAGAAAGTAGGACCGAAACAAAAATCACCCGTAAAGAAGCACAGGAAATTCCCTCCACAGCCACAAAAGGACCTGATGTTATTCATTCAGCAATACAGTCAGGAACTAGAAGATTGGCAACGGGACATCTTGACCATGATGCGAGAAGAAATGCTCTATTTCTGGCCGCAACTTGAAACGAAGATTTTAAATGAGGGATGGGCAAGCTATTGGCACCAACGAATCCTTCGAGAAATGGATTTAACATCAGGCGAAGCCGTTGAGTTTGCGAAACTCAACGCTGGAGTTGTACAACCTTCCCGCACTAGTATCAATCCCTATTATTTAGGTCTGAAAATGTTTGAAGACATTGAAGAACGGTACAATAACCCATCAGAAGAAATGCTTAGACAAGGCGTGAAACCAAATTCAGGTCGTCAACAGATATTTGAAGTACGGGAAGTGGAATCGGATATTTCCTTTTTACGAAATTATTTAACAAAAGAACTGGTCACAAGGGAAGATATGTACCTATTCCAAAAACAAGGAAAAGACTATAAAGTCATCGATAAAGATTGGAGGCAAGTACGCGATCAACTCGTAAATATGCGTGTTAATGGGGGGTTCCCATATCTCACAGTGAATGATGGAGATTATATGCGGAATGGTGAGCTGTATTTAAAGCATGAATATGAAGATATTGAATTAGATATGAAATATCTGGAGAAAGTTTTGCCTTATATTTATCAGCTTTGGGGGAGAGCGGTTCACCTAGAGACGGTAGTTGAGGTGAAAGAAGTTCTCTTCTCGTATGATGGAAAAGGGCTACATCGCAAGTTTTTATAAAGAAAGTTAAGAAGTTACGAAAAATATATCACCCATAAAAGGTACAAAAAGAGCAGTGTGATTCAATCCGAATCACACTGCTCTTTTTGTACCTTTTGCTTGGACGATATAATAATACAGTTACTCGCAATCTTAAGGAATTGATTTAATAATGCAAAAAAATTGAGCAAGAAAATGAATCTCCAAGCTCATTTTACTTTGATGTCCGTTCATTACTAAAGCATCCGTTAGTTCAATCAAAATTAATGATTTAAGGTAAATCTTTATGTTTATTTTATTATTCCGTATGTATTAAGTTCTGCATCAGATAAATGGCGAAGGTTTGCCTGGGACATTGAACACTTACATCCAACTGCATGTGGAATAAGATTGGATTTCTTCAAATCTTTCATATAGAAGAATTCTTTTCTACATTTTGAACTTCCTCCAAAACCATTTATCAAAACAACTAGTTCGTCTTTTCTAGTTTCAGTAGCCTTTATTAAATCTTTTTGAATATCTGACCATTCGCGCTGGGCATGAACTATTGTTTGTAAGTGTATAAGTAAGAATTGAAGCTTCTTTTTTTCATACATTACTTTTTTAGAATTTGTCACGGGAAACTCTATGATTAATTCTTCGGACACTTCTTGAATATAGCCATGCTGTTGGATTTCATTATAGCCAGGAGAGTTCTTGATTTTTAATATTTCTTCTGGGTTCTTGACTTTTCTTTCCCTTCCGATTGCATTGAAACTTGTTAATAAAATTCGGGCATCGTGGGATAGCGAATAGAACTTTTTCTCATAATGTATCAAATCAATTTGCTCTCCTGATTCATTCTTTACAAAATAGTGCATTGTAAGGTTTTTATCTCCAATTTCTTTTGTAGCTTTAAGCTCATCCTCAAACTCTTTCCAATGATAGTTCCGAAACAATAAGAATGCCATTATAATGTAGTCAGCCTTATTATTATTGAGAGAATACCACATTAATTCATGTTGAATCTTAGAAAGATCTTCATTAGCTATTCCCTTTAGGGGGATTTTTAGCTTTTTTGCTTCTTTGTACGCCAGTACATTTAAACTATAAAACCGTTTAAAATGGTCGTCATCGAACTCTGGAACAAATGAAGAATAATGGAATCTGTTAGCACGATCTAAAATATTACATACCTCTTTGAAATCTCCACCTTTATCGAACAATTCCTTAGCTTTACCGTATAATGTAATACTTTCTTCAACATAATCCACTTGCTTATTTGAAAATTTTATTGTAGTTGAAGTTCTAGGTTCATTCCCTTCTAATTTTGGTGGGGGAATAGGATGAGTAGCAATTTTTTTCGATTCTTTAAATAAAGTTTTTAATTTTTCGAACATATTATCACCTCATGAATTAATTAGTTCAATCAGTCCACATGTAGTTTAATAATGATTGTATTAATTATAGATGGACGATGAATAAAATGTAACTAATTACTTTAAATGGTAATATGGATAAAGTGTATATTTATAACGCTCATGGTAGGATTCAAACTACAAATATACTTGCATAATGCAAGTATGGGTGCTAAGTTAAATATATGATTTTTATCTAAACTCGTGAAAAAAGAGGGGAAGTTATGAGGATCCGTGAAGCGATAGAAACCGATTTAGACTCCGTTAAAAATATCTACAATCAAGGGATTGAGGATCGAGTTGCCACGTTGGAAACAGAGATGAAGGACCAAACTTATATGAAAGAATGGTTTGCCAACCACATCGGACGTTATAAGGTTATCGTCGCTGAGGAAGAAGGAGAAATAGTTGGATGGTCCTCCTTGAATCAATATAGCCATCGCAGTGCTTATAAGGGGATTGCCGATTTATCCGTTTATATATCTAGGAATCATCGTGGGAAAGGGATTGGAGGTTTATTGTTGGACTCCATTGAAAAGCTGGCAGAAGAAAATGACTTCCACAAAATTGTTCTGTTTACTTTCCCTTTTAACCAGATGGGTCAAGGGTTGTATAAGAAAAAGGGGTATCGGAAAGTGGGTGTATTTAAGAATCAGGGAATATTAGACGGAGAATATGTGGATGTTATGGCTATGGAGAAATTAATGTAAACAAGAAGGGGGGAGCGGGTATGACTGTTAACCATGCAAGTGTATTGTCGATTGATTATTTTGAATCCTATTTTAAGTTGCTTTTAGCATCTCGTGAACCTGATTTGGAAAAGGCAAAAGAATACATCGAAACAAATTTCTTTAAAGGAAAGGAAGATTCTTTTGGCGAGCAAACTCGACGGAATTTCATATCAGCGTTTAACAAGCTAAAGAAAAACTAAAAAATACATGCATCAATTAGTTGCAAAATGCAAATAATAGGAGTATAACTGATAGTGAGGTGACAGTCATGGAAAATGAAGATCTTAGAGATCTCTTCCAACTCTTAACTAGACGTTTTGGATTATTGAATAAAAATTGTTGCAACGCTGAAGGAATAGAGGTTTCACTTGTTCAAAGCCATATCCTGTATGAAATAAACCGACGAAATAACTCTTCCATCCAGCAGCTTGCAGAAACATTGGGAACAGATATTACAACGTTTAGTCGGCAAATCCAATCTCTAATAAAATTGAATTTGGTCACTAAAACACAAGATGCGGAAGATCGTAGAATTTCTATCCTTTCCCTCACGGAGAAAGGACAAAAAGTTAATCAAATCATCGATCAGCAAATGAATGATTACTTGAATGAAATCTTCAAGACGATGAATGAGTTTGAAATTGACTCGGTCGTACGGTCACTTAAATTATTAAATGATCGAATGCTGAAGTCCTCTGTATGCTGTACTACTCCAGGCGGGTAGTATTAAATTTTATCAATAGTTGCAAAATGCAACTTTTCATACAACAAATATTCATGAATAAAAACAGTGAAGATTAGAGGAGGAAACAATGATGGTTCAAAAGGAGAAAAGTACATTACCAGTAGCAATTATAGGTGGAGGTCCTGTGGGCTTGGCAGCTGCCGCTCACTTACTAAAAAAAGGAGAGAAGTTTATCGTTTTGGAAGCGGGCGACTCGGTTGGTTCAAACATGTTGGAATGGGGCCATGTAAGGATGTTTTCACCCTGGCAGTATAACATCGATAAAGCAGCAAAGGAATTACTGGAGCAAGCTGGATGGACATCACCTGACGAAGAAGCATTGCCGACAGGTCGTGAATTGGTAGAAGAGTATCTTATGCCCCTAAGTAATCTTCCAGAAATAAAAGAAAATATTATCTTACAGGCAAAAGTGGTCGGCGTTGCTAAAAAGGCTCATGATAAACTAAAAACAGGAAAACGTGACGATGTTCCCTTTCAATTGTATGTAGAAGTGAATAGTGATACAAAGGTCATTGAAGCAAAAGCGGTAATTGATTCATCAGGTACTTGGACAAACCCAAACCCTATCCTTTCTAATGGTATTTGGACGAATGCCGAGAAGGATCTGCACAATCAAATCCACTATGGCATTCCTAACGTCGAACAATTAGAAAATAGATATCAAAATAAATCGACTGTGGTTATCGGTAGTGGCCATTCTGCCATCAATGCTCTATTGGATTTGGCAACTTTACAGCAACGATATACGGATACAAAAATCTACTGGGTGCTTCGTAAAAAACATATCAATGAGGTATATGGTGGGCAAGAAAATGACGGCTTGGCGGCTCGTGGAGAACTAGGCATTAGAATTCAGGAATTAGTGGAGTCTGGACGAATCAATATTCTCACTCCTTTTCATATTAACGGAGTTTCCCCCACAAAGGATAAAATCACTCTTGTGGGAGAACTGAACGGAGAAGAATTTAGACTTGATAATATTGATGAAATTGTTGTGAGTACAGGGTTTAGACCAGATACATCCTTTTTAAATGAATTAAGAATTAACCTTGATTCAGCTGTGGAAAGCATAGAAGCACTTGCGCCGCTAATTGATCCTAATATTCATAGCTGTGGAACAGTGCGTCCGCATGGTGAACAAGAATTACGTCATCCCGAAAAGAACTTTTATATCGTTGGCATGAAGAGTTATGGAAGAGCACCTACATTCTTAATGGCGACAGGCTACGAACAAGTCCGTTCAGTGGTGGCTTATCTTACAGGAGATATAGAGGGAGCAAAAGAAGTACAGTTGGAACTTCCTGAAACAGGGGTTTGCAGTGTGAATCTGACTTCTAATTCCTGCGATTCGGATATGTCCGCAACGGAAACACAGGGTAGTTCTTGTTGTGGAAGCCCCGTGCCAGTGAAATTGGTAATAAAAAATAATTCTTGTTGCGAATAAGACAGAAGACCAGCCTGAAGCTAGGCTGGTCTTTTTTCTGAACCATATCGCACTTTGTTCTAAATCAAAACTCTTCAGGGAAAAATCGTTCTGGTAAGGTTCCTCCTGTTTCTTCAGTGATTCTTTTGTATTCTATTTTATATGTTGGATTATTTGTGAATAGCTGATCTAAAGATTTACCTAATTTCCAAGGGGTGAAATTCCCCGAAAATGCATAATTGAGAGATTTTACTATATCTTCGTCAAACCCATCTTTTAAGATTAAATAGCATATTAAGTTTCTATGGTCACCAGACCAATTAAAATCAGAAATATTATAATCGTCAAATGCTAAGAGTTTAAATTCTGTCCAGAATCCTGATTCTTCCAATGTTTTAAGGACTGTCTCATCATTCTGATTTAACAATAAACGATCAATAACACTACTAACAGTACTTACAAATTCTTTGAACTGTTCTTTAGGTATTAACCTATGTCTAAGAATAGATATTAGAATGTGAGATTTATTATGATTACTTTCTTCTTTCCAAAGTGAACGAATAAATACTGGATCTTCAGAAAAGTAAATGAGATTACTAGGATCCTTGCTTAAGATATGCAAAATTAAATGTTTTTTAGTTTTTAAATAGTTGACTGCATGGACTCTAAATTCACTTTCTATTGTCAATATTTTAATCCAAAAAACGTCATCGTACCAATCCAACATTGGTTCAATCTCAGTATAGTCAAATATTATATCAAGCACTTCAGTATAATCAATCGGTTCAATTGCATATGGAATATCCCTTATAATAGGCAAAGGGTCTGCATGAGGGGGTGTTAAGTTTGTATCAAAAAACACTTTAATTCGTTCTAAGAGAGATTCTTTTCCTCCATTAACCCCAAACTTAGAAAGATTTGATTCAACAAAAAGCCAGAACGTTTCTACATGACTTATGCCAATCTTATTATCTTTTCCATGAGCACAGTCATTTCGTCGATCCTTCCAATAAAAATATTGTTTTTTAACATCATCTGACAATCGAAATATACTGCCAGGTTTATTTCTGTCTATGCATTCAATTATTTTAGATTCCCACTTATCATCATCTCTTAACTCTCTTTGAATATTTCCCCATAAATTTGAAGCATACCCAAGGGGAGGATCTGCCGAAAGAATTCTTTCTTTAATTATGTTTTGGAAAGATAAATATGAGAATAATAAGGATGCTTTATAGGCTTTAGCTCTATAACATATTATTGCTTCATTAATTAATTCTTCAGTTCTATGACTTATTCTTTGGTCTTTTATCCATTCCTCAAAGTGCAATCTCATAATAATAATCTCCTTGTAGAATTATTGCTAAGAGTTAGAAAGTACTGGGTGATAATTTACTCTTTTTATGCATAACTAAATATTACCATATTAAATACACTGAAAATTTTATTTGGAAATATAACCACAGGAGATTATTATCACTTGATTATATAAGAATATCCTTATATAATGATGATGGATAAAACATAAGCATATGCTTATATATAAAGGTTAGGAGGGATAATATGAAAACGAATGAAATGTTGGATATCGAAGTAACAGCGAATATTCTGAAACTTCTGGGTGATAAAACACGTTTGACGATGGTTAAAATTATGTCTGAGCATGAGTGTTGTGTCTGCGAATTTGTGGCCCTATTCGATATGAGTCAGCCAGCTATCAGCCAACATATTCGAAAATTAAAAGATTACGGAATTGTTAAAGAAACCAGAAAAGGGACATGGATCTTTTATTCGCTAAACTCAACCTCTTCGTATCATTCTTTTATACAAACTGTTATCAAGGACTTGCCAAGTCAAACATTTAAATTAGAAGAATTAACTACACAAGGAAAACGAATTTGTTGTGACTAACTAGGAGGTACTATTTCAGTGGGATCAGTTATTTTAGCAAGTGTCATCTTTTTATTAACGCTCATACTGGTTATCTGGCAGCCAAAAGGATTGTCGATTGGATGGTCAGCTTGTGGCGGTGCAGTCTTAGCCTTACTCGTTGGGGTAGTAGACTTTGCGGATGTCATAGATGTGACATCCATTGTATGGAACGCAACGCTCGCCTTCGTTGCCATTATAATTATCTCCCTTATTTTAGATGAAATTGGATTCTTTGAATGGGCAGCTTTACATATGGCTAGAGCGGCTAAGGGGAATGGAGTGAGGATGTTCGTCTATGTTAGCATTCTAGGTGCCCTTGTTGCTGCTTTTTTTGCAAACGACGGAGCAGCGCTTATCCTTACACCGATTGTCTTGGCCATGGTTCGAGCATTAAAATTCAATGATAAAATGATTTTCCCATTTATCATTGCGAGTGGTTTTATAGCCGATACAACCTCTTTACCATTAGTGGTTAGTAATCTTGTGAACATTGTATCCGCAGACTTTTTCAGTATCAGTTTTGCTGAGTTCGCATCAAGAATGATCGTACCAGATCTCTTTGCTCTTGCTGCAAGTATCTTGGTTCTATATCTGTTTTTCCGTAAAAGTATTCCGAAGAACTATGATGTTTCCCAACTTAAAAAACCAGTGGAAGCCATTCGAGATATAAGAATGTTTCGTCTGTCCTGGATTGTATTAGGAATTTTACTGATTGGTTATTTTGCAAGTGAATTCATTAAAGTACCTGTATCCATTATTGCAGGAATTGTTGCTATTTTCTTCCTAATCATGGCTAGAAGGAGTTCGGCTGTCAACACGAAAACCGTTATCAAAGGCGCCCCATGGGCCATCGTCTTTTTCTCATTAGGTATGTATGTAGTGGTTTACAGCCTGCGTAATGTTGGGTTAACAAGTGTATTAACGGATTTAATCCAAGTCACCGCTGATCAAGGATTATTTGCAGCCACGATTGGAATGGGATTCATTGCCGCTATCCTCTCGTCACTGATGAATAACATGCCAACCGTCATGATTGATGCCCTGGCGATTTCAGATACGAATACAACAGGTGTAATGAGGGAGGCCCTTATTTATGCCAATGTCATCGGTTCAGATTTGGGTCCGAAGATTACTCCAATTGGCTCTTTGGCAACATTATTATGGTTGCATGTCCTTTCCTTAAAAGGCGTGAAAATCTCATGGGGAACCTATTTTAAAACGGGTATCATCTTAACCATCCCAACATTGTTCATCACATTAGTTGGCTTATATATATGGTTGCTCATTATTCACTAAATACATCATTTTACACAGAATGGAGAAAACATCATGGCTAAAAAAACACTGTACTTTTTATGTACAGGTAACTCTTGCAGAAGCCAAATGGCTGAAGCGTGGGGGAAGAAATATCTAGGAGACGAATGGGAAGTGCTAAGTGCGGGAATCGAGGCACATGGCTTGAATCCGAATGCTGTTAAAGCGATGAATGAGGTTGGAATGGATATTATCAATCAAACTTCCGATATCATTGACCCTGACATTTTAAATAATGCCGATTTTGTAGTGACATTATGTGGGGATGCAGCAGATAAATGTCCAATGACACCACCGCATGTGAGACGTGAACATTGGGGCTTTGATGATCCAGCAAAAGCGGAAGGAACTAATGAAGAAAAATGGGCTACCTTCCAACGTGTTCGTGATGAAATTGGAGAAAGAATAGAACGTTTCGCCAAAACGGGCGTATAAATATAATTGCAAAGCCGCGAATGACCTCTCGGCTTTCATTTTATACAAAGTATAAGTAGATGGTTATATATGAAAAGGAGATGGGCAAGTGATGAAAGTTGAAATCTATGATCCAGCCATGTGTTGTTCAACGGGTGTATGTGGACCAAGTATTGATCCTGAATTAACAAGAGTGGCATCTGCTGTGTATTCCTTAGAAAGGAAAGGGTTTGATATCAAACGATATCAATTAACCAACGATCCTGCTAAGTTCGCAGACAACCCTGACATTAATAAAGCTTTACATGAAAAAGGACCTGAAGTCTTACCAATTGTTTTAGTCAATAATCAGATTGTAAAACAAGGTAGTTATCCAACGAACGAAGAGTTTAGTGAATGGTTTGACGTACAACCTGAAGAGTTGAATGAAAAGCCAAAGGCTCGTCTTTCCATTGATTTAAATCGACTCAAATAAGAAAGAAGGGGAACGCATGTTTCAATCTTTTGATCCTAGTATCATTCAAACACCCTTTTTGTTTTTAACGGGAAAAGGTGGGGTAGGAAAAACATCGACGGCCAGTGCCACTGCTGTTGCATTAGCCGATAGTGGGAAAAAGGTGTTGCTCATCAGCACAGACCCAGCTTCCAACTTACAAGATGTATTTGGGATCAGTCTAACCAATACACACATAGCCGTACCTGGTGTGGAAAATTTATTTGCCAGTAATTTAGATCCTGAAGCTTCAGCGAAAGCGTATCGTGACAAAGTGGTGGGTCCATATAAAGGGAAGCTACCTGATTCCGTCGTTGCCACCATGGAAGAGCAATTATCAGGAGCCTGTACGGTGGAAATTGCCGCATTTGATGAATTTTCAAACTTGCTAACAAATGTTGACATAGTCAACCAGTATGACCATATTATTTTTGACACGGCTCCAACAGGGCATACGTTGAGACTTTTACAGCTTCCGACGGCTTGGAGTGGATTCCTGGAAGAAAGCACACACGGTGCGTCATGCTTAGGTCCTTTATCGGGATTGGAAGGCAAAAAATATCTTTATTCTAAAACCGTGGAGGTCCTTTCCAATCCAAGTAAAGCTACATTAATCCTGATAACAAGGCCTGATGCCTCATCCTTATTAGAAGCAGACCGTGCTTCCAGTGAACTTAAAGAAATCGGTGTAAAAAACCCAATACTTATCGTTAACGGGCTTCTCCAGACACACCTTGAAGAGGATGGTGTGTCATCCGCCTTTTATCGTCGCCAAAGAAACGCATTACAGAACATACCAGAACAGTTAAAACAGGTTGATGTTTATTCGTTACCGTTTGTTTCTTTTTCCTTAACAGGGGTAGACAATTTACGATATTTATTTAAGCAGGACACGATTCCAGCCAATATCGTGACATATGAAGAAGACACTGCGAATCTTGCAAGATTGAATGAAATGATCAGGGATTTTTCATCAAATAATACAAAGCTTATATTCACCATGGGCAAAGGTGGAGTGGGGAAAACAACGGTTGCTTCCGCGATTGCCGTTGGCCTAGTTGAGAAGGGACACCGTGTTCACTTAACGACAACAGATCCTGCGGGACACTTGAATTACCAATTCGATAACAATCAATTCAATCAACACTTAACGATTAGCAGCATTAATCCAAAAGAAGAAGTTGAAATATATAAAGCAGATGTTTTAAAAAATGCAGGCGAAGGCTTAAGTGAAGAAGGACTCGCTTATTTAGAGGAAGACCTTAATTCACCTTGTACGGAGGAAATAGCTGTATTCCGAGCCTTCGCTGAAGTAGTGGCTAAATCAGAAAATGAAGTAGTCGTTATTGATACGGCACCAACGGGTCATACGTTGTTATTGTTGGATGCTGCACAGTCTTATAGTAAAGAGATTGCCAAGTCAACGGGTGATGTTCCTGAGAGTGTAACAAAATTGCTACCTCAAATTAGGAATGCAAAAGAAACCGCGGTAGTAATCGTTACACTTGCTGAAGCCACGCCAGTATTAGAAGCATCCCGATTACAAGATGATTTAAGAAGGGCAAATATCAACCCAAAATGGTGGGTAATTAATCAAAGTCTATATGCGACAAATACGGTAGATCCCATATTAAGCGGAAAAGCCATGGCTGAAAAAGAATGGATTCAGCAAGTTAAGGAAAAGTCATCTGAGAAATGTGCCATTATTCCTTGGATGCATGAGGAAAAGATCGGGTATGAAAAGCTGAAAGATTACATGAAATAAACGAGGAGGATTTATTATGAAAATTACAGATGGAGCCAAACAATTATTAGAAAACTTTTTAAGTCAAAATGGTGCAGAAGGAATTCGACTATCCTCGGTTGCAGGATGTTGTGGGCCACAAATGACATTGTCGTTAGATGCCCCACAAGAAACAGACGTGATTCAAAATATTAACGGAATTAAAGTGGCCATTGATTCTCAAATTACTTCAGTTGAAGAATTAACTTTGGATAAAGAAGAAAATCAAGATGGTGAAGGACTGGTTTTATTAGGTGGAAGTAACTGTTGCTAAAAGGTACAGTGGGACGCTAAAAAAGAGGATAATTAATCTGAAATTCGGATTAATTATCCTCTTTTTAATTATTTTCATCTGGAGATGAACTGGTATATGTATGGTAAAGGGATGCTTATTGAGTGATATATGAAGATGTGTAAGTATCTCATATGAAGTGTCACTAAAGAATATTTAGTTCAATTTCTAGTGCCTCTTCGTTAAATAAAATGACCTTTTCTACCAATGTGCTTATTAATGCTTTAGCTTCAGGGACAGGCAATATATCGATAGCTTCCGTAATGTTTTTCATTTTTTCCTTAATGACCTTTTCTAGGTATATTATGTCAATATCTGGAATTTTCTCTAGGTCATTTTCTTCCTCAATAAGTTGGTCCAACCGCTTTTTTTCTTCAGCTAAATCCTCTATTTCAATTAACCCTGCTGTGTAGGCATCAACTTTTCTTTTGTATCGATTTTTAGCCGATCGTATTTTTTGGTCCTTTGTATTTGTATTTTCTGTAATGCTTTTTTGAATGAGGTGAGGAATCATAGTTGTTTGGATGCTGTTTGAAAGTTGAAGAAGACCTTCTTTGAACCATGTCTCAACATCTTCGGCTTTGTATTGCTTACTAGTACAAGTTCCTTTATTTTTATTCGCCGAACAGCGATAAACACGGTATCTTCTTTTTACTGAACCAGACCAACCAATACTCATTCCTGAACCACACTTTCCGCATTTAAGTAGTCCGCCAAGAAGATGGGGGCTTGTTTGGGCTCTTGGTGCCATCTGCATTTTATTCGCCTTGATTTGAACCTTATCCCATGCATCTTTATTGATGATATTCGGAAGGGCATCATCGAGAACAACCCAATCTTTTTCATCTTTTTCAAATCGTTTTTTCTTACTGGAATCTAAACGATTCCAGACAAGAGTGCCCTTATAAACGGGATTAGTGAGCATTAACTTTATAGATCGTATAGACCACTCCTTATTTTGTCTAGAAGGAATGTTTTGATCATTTAACTTTTTAGCAATTGTGTAATACCCATTTCCTTCTTCTAGATACCAGTCATAGATTTGCTGAACAATTTTTGCTTCAGGTTCATATATAACAAGTTCTTTATCTTTTAGTCGATAACCGTAGGGGCTTTGTGTAAGCCATTTTCCATGGCTGGCAGCGTGATACATATTTTCAAAAACGCGTTCTCGTATTCGTTCGCGTTCAAATTCCGCTACGGCCCCTAAGACTTGAAGCGTAAGGCGACCCGCAGGAGTATTAGTATCGAATGCCTCACTAATAGAAATGAAAGAAACATTTATTTGATGAAATGACTCAATTAGTTCCAAAAGATGAAGCAGTCTTCTGCTAAGACGATCAAGTTTTGTTACCAAAATTTTTGAGATTTCTCCCTTTTTCATGGCTTCTAATAAACGCATTAATTGTGGCCGTTCCAAATTCTTCGCTGAATAACCATCATCTATAAAAAGAAGTGGAACCTCGCTCCAGCCCATTGCTCGACAGTATGCGGTCAACCGTTCTTGTTGTTCGTCCAGCGATACCCCTTCTCGGGCTTGTTCATCGGTGGAAACTCGGCAGTACAAGGCAATAGATTTTTCTTTTAATTCAATACTTTCGTGTTTCAAACTAATATCCCCCTACCTCTTTTGTCTCAATATATGGTTAGGTAATTTAAATAATGAGAGAAGAATAATTAATAATGAATATGGTTGTCCCATTGAATTTCTTGCATAGATATAAAAGCAAGGGGGAGTGCAAATGGGGGAACTACAAATTCGTTTTTCTGTTCATATCGAGTCTGAGAAAATATTGTTTACGCATATAAACGATCTTGTCAACCATGATGTGAGACAACTAATTTGGCAAAAAATAACCGATTGTGACTTGAAAATGAAAGAGGCGGCAATTCTCCATCTGTTAAATGAAAAAATTGGGATATCTCAAACCACTAATCTTCAAGTTGCATTTACTGATATGCAAAGAGAGCCACCATTCTATGGTTAAGCTCTCCTTTTTTTAGTGTTAGTATTCATAGTTATAAATAGATGTTCATAATAATGAATAGTATTACCAGTAAATGTTTATAATGAATCTTATTCAGACATATAGGGGCTTCAAGAGTGCTGTCCTGCTTCAGATCGTATGTTCGCGACAACAAATGAAATACTCGTATTCAACATAAGTAAAAAAATAAAATCATAAAGATATAAAGGAGCCAATAAAATGGGACGTAAGATGCCAAAGTGTAAAGTAGTTTCAGTTCAATATGTAAATTCACCTGATAGTGCAAGCAAATGGTTTGAGCTATATGCGAATCTTATTTTAAAAGAAGTGGAAAGCAAAAATAAGTGAAAAGGAGGTTGCTGATTATTGTATACAGTGGCTTATTATCGAAATTCCATCAGTTCAGTTAAGCAAAAGTTATCTATTGAGATGCAAATGCAACATGTACGGGAAGTGGCATTAAATAATCACTTATTAATTGAAGAGGAATTTATCGATCGAGCAACTTCTGCGAGAAAGACAAAAATTGAAGAGAGAAATGGAATGAATCTTTTAATGGAAGCAATTAAAAAGGGGAGAGTGAAAAATTTAATTGTATATAGCCGTTGCAGGTTAGCGAGAAATGTTAATCAATATATGACCTTATACGAGTTATTAAAACAGTACGATGTGAAAGTAATTTTTGCAGCAAGTTTTGAAGTACCTATGTTCTTTACGATGGAATCAGAACTAATTGAACGAATTCTCGCGGCGATGAATCAGGAGGATGCTGATAAATTAGTTCAGAAATTACAGGATTCTAAAATAACAGTGGCAAAGGATGGTAGACATGCTACTGGTAGGATCCCATTCGGATACGAGAAAACTCTGGAGGAGCAAGAAAAAGGGGCGTCAGATTGGAAAAAGGTAGACCACGAGAGCAAGGATATTAAGGAGATATTTCAGTTATTCTTAGATGAGGATTTCACCTCTTTACAAAGGTTTGTTGATATAGCAAATAGAAAGGGAAAACGGTCTAGGAATGATAAGGAATGGACTTATACGGGGATGAGGAGTATTCTTACTAATCCAATTTATAATGGACAAAGAATTTATAGGTCAGCAGAAGGGGAAATTAAAAGAAAAGTGCCATCTATTCAGCTAATAGATGATGAAATTTGGCAACAAGTTCAAATGAAAATTAATGATGTAATAACAAAAAGAGAAAAAACGAAAGAAGGGGATGAACTATATCTCCTGAAAAATCTGGTTTATTGTAGTGAATGCAAACAAATAATGCCTGGAAGAACGCAACGTTTGAAGGACGAAATCTTATTGGTGTACAAGTGTCAAAAGCACTCAAAAGTCCGTGCAACAAAAGTCTGGTTGGAAATGGAAGTATTAAATAAGGCAAATGAGTTTTTTAGAAATATGCTCGAAACTAATTTTTCTGAGATTATTGAAAAAATTTACAATAGGGAGGTTGCTGATTATTTAGAAGTAATAAAACGCTCTGAACAAAGCCTGAAACGCTTAGAAAACTTAATGGTGGAAAAGGCAGAACAAGCACTTGAAAAAAGAGAGGAGCTTCAACTTGGTGAAGTAATGAAAGGTGAATTGAGACAATTTGAAGAGGAACAATTTATTATCTTAGAATTAACCTCGAAAATTCTTGAAATAAAAGAAAAACTGAAAAAAGTAGACGACTGGAAACTGGATTCCTTAATGAACATAATCGAATATGATTTAAAAGATGAAGAAAAGCAGGAATTACTCCAAGATATTGTTAATCGAATTGAAATAAGCCAGGAGCAGGTTTATATAACATTTCATCATCCATTATTTACAGGAATAACAGGGAGGGAAGAATTTGGACTTATCTAAAGTACTAACACCTGGACTAAAAGGAGTATTTTACGGACGGCATTCTACTCATAAACAAGTTATGGATACACAATTGCGGAGTGCATACGATCTAGTTGGAAAATATGACTGTTCAATTGTTGAAGAAATTTTAGATAAAGGCGTTTCATCTAGAAATAAAGATCGGCAAGGATTTAAAAGATTAATCTCAGAAGCATATTCAAAAAAATTTGATTTTGTCATCATCTACTCTCATTCCCGTATAGCCCGTATTCCAGAAGAACATGAAACATTTAGGGCTACTATGCATATTTTGGACATACCTATTATCGAGAGTGAAAATGAAAGTCTCTATGATGTCGGAGATACTATATTCAGAGCCATTAAAGATGGAGTGGCAAAGTATGAGTTAGATAAAATAAGAGTAAATACTAAGAATGCAATACAAACATTGGCGAAAAAAGGGCGATGGACAGGAGGTAGGGCTCCGTTTGGTTATAAGTATACGCCCAAATATATGGGCGGAACGGAAAAGGTTGAGACTATTGACATTGAAATCGAAATGGTGAAAAAAGTATTCGATCTATACAAAAATAATAACGGATTTACATCCATTGCGAATCAGATGCCTCCTAATAGTCACCGTGGGAAAGCGTGGAACAAAGACCGTGTGAAAAACATCATTACCAATCCTTTTTATGCGGGATATACTTCAATCAGAAGAAAGTATGAAAATAAACATAATTCCATAAAAGATAGACGTGAATGGGTAATGGAGAAAAGTTCTCTTATCCCCGCTATTATATCGATTGGGGAATGGGAATATTGCTGGAGTTTGTATCTTAACAAAAAGGAACGAAAGGTCCCTCCAAAGCATTTTAAAACTAAATTTTTATTAACGAGTTTATTAAAATGCCAAAACTGTGATAATTTATTGGAGGGAAAAGACCAACGAACTAAGAGTAACCAGGGGAAAGCCTATGGTAAGAGGGTATATGTATGCAAAAGTTGCAATTATAAAATAGATGCAGCTGATGCTCATAATACGACTTTAAAAGTATTCAAAAATTATCAGGGGATCGAAAAAGAAAAAGTCATTGTTGCAGTTCAGGAAAAAGTGGAGGATGAAATTAAACATATTAGAATGAATATATTGGACTTAGAGAAAACATGGAAAAGAGACAAAGAAAAAATCCATTTTTGTAATATAGATATTGAAAAGTACTTTAAGGAAAAAGACGAAAAGGAGTTACATATCAAAGTGTTGAGTCTCACAAAAAAACGTTTGTTAGAAAATATTCAACAAATTGAAGAGTTCATTGAAGAGAAACATGCAAGGATTAAGTTTTTAATGGAGGTTCAAAAAAATCAAGATTTAATTGAAGATCAGTTAAGCGAATTAAAAACTGCATCATTGAGTCGGTCACAAGAATTGCGCGCCTTGTTTTTATATGCATTTGAGGAAATTAAAGTAAATGATACTGGCCATTTGTATTATAAGTGTCAGTTTAACTTAGATGAGACCATGTGAAAATCTCCAGAAAAGGAGATTTTTTATTTTGCGGATTTTCTCGGTAATTAGGTACTTACTTTCTTGAATTTACGGATTTTCTCGGTCATTAGGGGTGAAGCCCGATCGGGCTTCACCCCTAATGACCGATACTGATATGACTGAGTTGCTTGAAAAACCTTTGATAATATAGGATGACCAAATAATTATGCTATTTTATTATCGACAAAATTATTTCGGGTTTATGGATACTCGGTTTTTAGGAGACAGTTAAAAATTCTTCCTCGGTAATTAGGCGAAATCTGGTTGAGGAGTTACCAGAGTCATACAGTGCTGAGTCAGCACCTTAGCGATACGAAGGCTGGGCATCGTTTTGGCATCAGCGGATTATGCGAGAACTGGACTTAACCTCTGGCGAATCCATTGAATTTGCCAAACTGAATGCAGGCGTCGTGCAGCCATCACGCACGAGCATCAATCCTTACTACCTGGGGCTGAAGGTGTTTGAGGATATCGAAGAACGGTATGATAACCCAACCGAGGAAATGCTTAAACTCGGCATCGAACCGGGGTCAGGCCGGGAGAAGATGTTCGAAGTCAGGGAAATCGAATCGGATATTTCTTTCCTTCGTAACTACCTGACCAAAGACCTTGTCATGCGGGAAGATATGTACTTATTTCAAAAGCAGGGCAAGGACTACAAAATCGTCGATAAAGCATGGGAACAGGTGCGGGATCAGCTCGTCAGCATGAGGGTCAACGGTGGATTCCCCTATATCACGGTCAATGACGGCGACTATATGCGGAATGGAGAACTATATCTGAAACATTGGTATGAGGACATTGAACTCGATTTGAAATACCTTGAAAAAGTCATGCCATATGTCCACCAGCTTTGGGGGCGCCCAGTCCATATGGAATCGGTCATGGAAGGGAAAGAGGTTGTGTTTTCCTACGACGGAAAAGGGATACACCGGAAATATATATAAGGAAACGATACTGCCGGGTAATCGGCAGTTTTTTTATGTGGGCTTTTGGAAAGTAGCCTAATAGGAAATTCATCTAAGTGAAATCCTTGTTAGGGCTTTTTAAAATAAGCAAATTGTAGCTTATGTATTGGCACACTGTGATTTTACCAAAATTGAATAGAATTACATTGCTTTTCTTTTATAAAGTTGTTTGTCAGTAAAGGTCTGATGATAGTTACATAAGGTGGAGGGGCAGTTGAACGAGCTATGTTGTAACCAAATGTATTGTAATAGAAAACAGATATTAATTGACGGTTATGTGAACAGGTAGGATTAGCAGCTAGACATAAAGAATATGTATTTATAAAAAAGGGGGCCTCTATAATGGAAAAGAACTTACTATCTGTGAAGTGTTCGTGCTGCAAAAAGGAATTGGACGCAATAGACTTGGTCATCATCAATGACTCACTTCAGCTGACGCATATTCAATGCCCTGATAAAGGAGAAAGACCCATTATTGATGTAGGATATTATAATGCGGTATCCCGAAAATACTTATTATTATCGTGATAACCAAACCAAGGAAATGCTTAAACTCGGCATCGAACCGGGGTCAGGCCGGGAGAAGATGTTCGAAGTCAGGGAAATCGAATTGGGTATTTCTTTCCTTCTAACTATTGGACTGAAGATCTTGTCATGCGGGAAGATATGTACTTATTTCAAAAGCAGGGCAAGGACTACAAAATCGTCGATAAAGCGTGGGAACAGGTGCAGGTTCAGCTCGTCAGCATAAGGGTCAACGGTGGATTCCCCTATATCACGGTCAATGACGGCGAAATGGAGACCTATATTTGGTACACTGGTATGAGGATAGTGAACTCGATTTGACATACCTAGAAAAAGTCATGCCATATGTCCACCAACTGAGGGAGCGCCCTGTGCATTTGGAATCGGTCGTGGAGGGAAAAGAGGTTCTCCGGAAAAGGAATACACCGGAAATATGCATAAGGAAACGATACTGCCGAGAAATCGGCAGTTTTTTTGACGTGGTTGAAGAGCCTTCTGCCACTCTTCAAAATAGCTCATGATTCATAGTTCCATTTAATATTGGTCATTACTTAGTAACGCCACCTATAGTTCAGGTGGGCGTTTGTAGTGGCCGTAGAATATCACCACCACTAAGGGAAATTAAAGTGGATAAACCAATTCTTTTGCTGTTGCTCGATTATGGATGATTCAATGTACATATCGTCCGATAATCACTGAGGAAAGTGGTCTAATGCAACAAACGTCCGGAACCTATAATCATCATGGCATATAAAAAGTAAAATACGCCTGCCGTGGGGGGACAAATTAAGTTTGTTGGTATTAAGAAGCTAAAAACCAATGCAGAAAAAATAGAAATAGCAGTTAAAATCAAACTTTGGAAATGGATATAGATCATAAATAGTTCAATCAAACGTCTCGATAAACCGCTGGGCAACTTTTGATAGAGGGCGCTTTTCGTCCCAGATGAGTGTGGTCTTATTATACAGAGGGCAATCTTCTATTTCGACAATTTTAACATCGTCTAGCGGGTGAATGGAAAACGTTGATTTTGGCAGTACCGTCGCTCCCATCCCGGCGGCGACAAATGAAAATATAATGGCGACGTCATGACATTCACAGACGACGTTCGTTTTTATTCCTTGTTTTATACAGGTATCATGGAATGCACTATATTTCCCATACTTATTTTCTCTAACGACCATGACGAGCGGGATATCTTCGAGATCTTTCATGCTAATAGAAGTTCTGGATGGATCCCAATCCCATTTACTTGGAACGAATAATACATAAGGTTCAATTTGTAAAGTTCTTGATCCATAATCTAAATGTAGATCTGAAACGAAACGAACTACAGCTAGTTCTACTAGTCTCTCTTCTACATACTTAACTACTTGATAGGGATGCCCGTCCAGAACTCGAAATGTAATGAGGGGATATTTACTGAGGAAAGCTTGAATCCTATCCGGTAAATATGACACGGCGCATGTCTTAGCAGTACCAATCGATAGCTGTCCCCGTAAGCCATCTCCCGTTTCTTTTACTTCAATTAAAGTGTCATCAATTTGATGGAGGATACTAATGGCACGTTGGTAGAGTAATTGTCCAGCCTCCGTTAACTCTACACTTCTACTGTTCCGGAAAAACAAAGCGGTCCCTAGCTGTTCTTCGATTATTTTTAACTGATGGCTTAAGGGAGGTTGAGCCATATTTAATTTTTTTGCAGCACGTGTAATTTGACCTTCATTCGCTACAGTCACAAAGTAACGTAGTTGGCGTATATCCATCTGGTGACCACCTATCCATATTTTAATCGTATCCCAAATCTATTAAAAGGATATTTGTAGTGTAGTATAACGGATGATACTATAAAAATAAAGAATTTTGTGAATAATCAAAATAAAGTCGTTTCCTACCAACAATGGCTTAAAGGTATTTAAGCTAGAGACTGTCCACATGATTGCAGATGCAAGAGTTAAGGTACAAAGCCATATTCAAGCCTAAGTGTAAAACTAGGATTGGTGGAAACTTCAGAGATAAAGAGGAAAGGGAGTGAATGGGTGTTAGTGTATTTGAATTTTGCGGCTGTTCTAGCGGTAACAGGATATGCGTTGTATTTATTTTTCCAAATCGTATACAGTCGATATTTATTTGTGAAGCTTGGCAAGAAATCTACTTTTGAATTGAACCTTAGTGAACGATTAAATAGTGTGTTAGTCAATGGGTTTGGTCAAAGGAAATTGTTTAAAGACAAGAAAAGCGGTTTGATGCATTTTATCTTATTTTATGGTTTTTTCATCATCCAAATTGGGCTCATAGAAATTATCATCAAGGGATTTATTATAGGGTTTGAATTTCCTTTCGCTACCGCGCACAAATATTTCACTCTTATGCAGGAGTGGACGACTTTCCTCATGCTTTGTGGTGTGGCATATGCTTTTTACCGTCGTTATATCGAAAAACTAAAACGTTTACAACTCAGGAAGGATGTCAAGTCGGCCGTGGTCATCATTGCTCTGACTACACTGACTGTGTCCATCCTGTTGACGCTGGGTTTTGAAACCGTGATGCTCGGGCATGAACCGGATTTCATCTATGCCCCATTCTCCGGATTGGTTGCAACATTGTTCTCCGGCATTGGAACGACAGTAGGAACTGTATTATTTTATGTATTTTGGTGGGTGCATCTTCTAACAGTGTTGTCCTTCATGGTATTCGTCCCGCAGTCGAAGCAAGCGCATGAGCTATTCGCGCTGTTCAACTTGTTTTTCAAGAAAGTCGGGCCTATCGGAAAATTAAGGAAGATCGATTTCGAGGATGAAGAGATTGAGGAATTCGGCGTTGGAAAAATCGAGAATTTTAACCAACAGCAGTTGATCGATCTGTATGCCTGCGCAGAATGCGGACGATGTACAAATATGTGTCCTGCATCCGGTACAGGTAAGACCCTTTCACCAATGGAACTCATTTTGAAAATGCGAAACCACCTTACGGAAAAGGGAGCTTCCATCACATCGCGAACACCATGGGTGCCTGCCTTTGCTTTTAAGGAAGCGAAAGCTAATCAATTGGCATTACAAGCGGGAAATTCCGAGGTAGCGGCTACTGTAGAAATGCAAACTTTGATTGGGGATGTCATAACGGAAGAAGAGTTGTGGGCCTGTACGACATGCCGCAACTGTGAAGATCAATGTCCGGTGATGAATGAGCATGTGGATAAAATTATCGATATGCGCCGGTTTTTGGTCATGAGTCAAGGGGAGATGCCCACTGAAGCTTCACGCTACTTCCAAAATATTGAGAGACAGGGAAACCCTTGGGGCACAAACCGTAAAGAACGCATCAAATGGCGTGAAGGCATGGAGGATATCATCAAGACCGTTAATGAAACCGATGATTTCGATGTTTTATTCTGGGTTGGTTCGATGGGCTCGTTCGACATCCGCAACCAGAGGATTGCCCGATCCTTTGCTCGTCTGCTGCACAAGGCAGGGGTGAAATTTGCGATTCTTGGCAATGAAGAGATGAACTCCGGGGACACGTCGCGTCGAATGGGGAACGAGTATTTATTCCAGGACTTATGCACTCAAAACATTGATACATTCCAAAAGTACGGTGTGCGCAAAATTGTGACGACCGATCCCCATGCATTTAACACTTTCAAAAATGAGTACCCGGAATTTGGGCTGGAGGCGGAAGTCGTTCACCATACCCAACTTTTGGCTGATCTATTGAAGGAAGGCAAGCTTAAACCCAGTAAGAAGGTTCAAGAGAAAGTGGCCTATCATGACTCTTGTTATATTGGACGCTACAATGATATCTATGTTTCGCCGAGGGATATCTTGCGTGCAATCCCGGGAATTGAGTTGCTCGAGATGGACCGGAACCATGAAAATGCGCTCTGTTGCGGTGCTGGTGGAGGTAGGATGTGGATGGAAGAGCACGAAGGGACACGGGTAAATATAGCACGGACGGAAATGGCGCTAGAAACGAATCCGACCGTTATCGGCAGTAATTGCCCCTATTGTTTAACCATGCTATCGGATGGCACAAAGGCCAAGGAGGTCGAGGAACAGGTCCAGACGTTGGATATTGCTGAAATAATTGAAAAGTCGCTGGAATTTTAAAAAGAAATAAAGGAGATGAATTCATGGACGAAGCACTTAAGTTCGATAGTTATACGACCGCAGACGCTTTGATGGAAGCATTGCAGGAAGTTGGTATTTCTTACCTGTTTTGCAATCTAGGCAGCGATCATCCATCGTTGATCGAGGCCTTGGCCAAGGCCAAGGAGGAAGGAAAGGAACTCCCAAAGGCCATCATTTGTCCGCACGAGAGTGTCGCTTTATCCGCGGCTCAAGGATATGCGATGTTGTCCAGCCAACCACAGGGTGTCATCATTCATACGGATGTAGGGACTCAAAACCTGGGAGGGGCTGTTCATAATGCATTCAGAGCTCGCGTTCCGGTATTCATTTTCGCTGGAGAAACACCGTTCACCATGGACGGAGAACTTCCCGGAAGCCGCAATTCCCATGTGAATTACCTACAAAATATATACGATCAGCGTGGAATCCTCAGGTCCTATGTCAAATGGGAATCAGATATTAGAACGGGTAAGAACGTGAAACAGCTCATTTACCGGGCCATGCAGATGGCCCAAAGTGATCCACCTGGACCGGTTTATTTGACCGGAGCGAGAGAAGTTCTAGAGGAAAAAGTGAAGAAAGTACCAGATACTTGGGGACAATGGTCGCCAATTGAACAGTCCTCCTTATCCAAATCTGGTGTCAATGAAATTGTAAGCGCTTTATCAGAAGCGCGAAATCCATTATTGATTACGTCATATTTAGGCAGAATTACAAAAGCAGTTCCTGAATTAATTGAATTTTGCGAAAAATTAGCCATACCTGTGGTGGAGCAGGTTCCGTCTTACGTGAATTTCCCTAGGGACCACCCTCTGCATCTGGGATACGATCCGAACCCTTTTATTCCTGAAGCGGATGTTATTATTGCCATTGACACGGATGTTCCTTGGGTCGCTACACAAGTTCAGCCAAAGGAAGATTGCAAAGTCTACTTCATTGATTTAGACCCTATCAAGGAAGAAATCCCATTGTGGCACATTCCCTCGTTGAAGAATTATCGTGCGGATGCCTATGAGTCCTTAATTCAATTAAATGAAGATCTAGTCCAGAGGGATATGAATGAGGCACAAGTACAAGAACGTTATCACCGCTTAGCTAACCACCACGACGATCAACGTGAAGCTTGGAAGCAAAAAGAACAGGCAAAAGGAAACACGATTTCTCCAGAATGGTTGACGGCTTGCTTACGAAATGTGGTGGACGATGAGACCATCATATTAGATGAGACGATTACGAATACAATGACGGTATCCAAGCATTTGCCGCGCTCAAAGACAGGCACCTATTTTGGCAGCGGAGGTACATCATTAGGATGGAACGGTGGCGCTGCTATTGGAATCAAGCTCGCTGATCCTTCAAAAACAGTAGTGACGTTAACCGGTGACGGTACATACTTATTCAGTGTTCCCGCCTCAGTTCACTGGATGTCGCGCAGGTATCAGGCGCCATTCCTAACCGTCATTTACAACAATGAAGGTTGGAATGCAACGAAGCAGAATCTATTAAAGCGGTATCCAGACGGCATGGCCAAGCAAACGGACCGTTACTGGGTGAATTTTGATCAATCTGCTGATTTGGCAAAAATTGCTGAAGCAGCAGGGGGTGCATACGCCAGGACGGTGACAGATCCAAAGGAGTTACCGGAAATATTACAGCAGGCCATGAAAGAAGTGAAAAATGGGAGATCCGCTGTGGTGGATGTCCGCCTTGCCAAAATTTCATATCAGATAGATTAATAGTCTAGGCTTAATAGAAGTTATATTTTCATGTGAAAGGGGGTGAGGTAAACGAGTGAATTCAAAGTGACTTGAAAATTATTCTTAGGGGGGAATGTTGGAAAATGAAAAAAATAGTGGTGCTATGTATGTCAGTTTTGCTTATTGTACTGGGAGGTTGTTCTCAATCTTCAAAATCAACGGTATCCGGAAAGTCTAAAATAGAGTATCCGACAAAGCCGATTGAAGTAATCGTACCTTTTGCTCCTGGCGGCTCTACAGACATTGGTGCTCGAATTATTGAAAAATACCTTCCTAAATATTTGCCTAAAGCCCAGATAGTGATTGTGAACAAACCCGGCGGCAGCGGAACGATTGCCATTTCTGAAGTGTTTAATGCTAAGCCTGACGGATATAAACTCGGGTTGTCCACACATCGGGCAATTGCTACACAGCCACTTTATGGAAAAACAAAGTATTCATATGACAGTTTTCAGCCCATCGCAAAAGTATTTGGCAATCAACAGATCATGGTTGTAAAAGGTGATGCACCATGGAAAACGTTTGAAGAATGGGTTGATTATATGAAGAAAAATCCAGGTAAATTTACATTTGGCGTGGCTGGGGGAATTGGGTCAGGGTCTCATCTGCCGATGGCTGAACTGGACATGATTGCAGGTTTAAAAGCAAAGCCGGTTCCGTTTGAAGGGACGCCTCCTGCGATCACAGGAATTTTAGGGGGGCATGTTCAGGGAGCCGTTTTACAGCCGAGTGATGCGAAGGCGCTAATAGACTCGGGAGAGCTTCGTGCATTATTTAATGCAGGAAGTACACCAGTTCCTTATTTTCCAGAGGTTCCCCTTCTAAAGGATAAAGGCTACGACATCGTATACGACAGCAATACCTCGCTTATCGCACCAAAGAATGTGCCACAAGAAATTGTAACGATGCTGCAGAAAGCGGTTAAGAAAACCATGGAAGACCCTGAAGTGATTAAAGAGTTCGAGAAAGCCAACCTTCAAGTTCAATACGATACGGCTGAAGATGTTCAAGATGAGCTTTCTAAAGAGAATGCTAAAACTAAAGTAGTCCTAAAAGAGCTCAAACTGATCAAATAAAATGGTATTGAAAACATCGGGCATTCGGGGTGAACTCCCTTAATGCCCCTCTATTCAAGTTTGATTCGTGAAAGGGGATGAATCTAATATGAGTAACTACAGGTCAGGAATTACGGCCGGGATAGTCATTTTACTTCTAGCACTTTTTTTGTTTGTAATGTCCTTTCAGTATAGCTATTCTAGTGTTCTTGGACCAGGGCCAGGCTTTTTTCCTAGATGGCTCAGCGGTATCCTAATCATTCTCTCTATTTTGTATATTTTTGAAAGTGCGAAAGGGAAAAATTCAAGCAGTGAGTCTTGGCCAACAGGTGGTTCTTTAAAACGAATCTTGTTTATCATTATGAGTCTGTTCATTTTCCTAATTTTCTTTATTTTAGGTGGATTCTTACTTGCAGGCGTTATCTTTATGTCTATTTTGTTCTACAAAGAGTATAGATGGTACACCACATTATCGATGTCTGTCGGGATTACACTATTCATTTACTTGATGTTTAATACGGTTTTAAAGGTGTACATACCTTCAGGGGGGATTCTATTTTAGGAGGGACAGGCTAATGGATTCATTGTTATTGCTTTTGCAAGGATTTGAAACGGCCATGACCTGGTCGAATCTTCTCTACTGCTTTATTGGGGTACTGTTGGGGATGATCATTGGCATACTGCCTGGCCTTGGGCCGGTTTCTGGAACTTCTTTACTTATTCCCATTACCTTCGGGATGGAGCCAGTCTCAGCCATTATCATGCTTTCCGGAATTTTTTACGGATCGATGTATGGAGGAACGATAACTTCCGTATTAGTTAACGTACCTGGTGAGGCTGCATCGGTCATTACGTGTATTGACGGGTACCAAATGACCAAGCAGGGGCGTGCCGGGGCGGCTCTTGGGGTATCAGCAATTGGTTCTTTCATTGGTGGGATTATTGCTGTAACGGCGCTTACATTTGTAGGTCCTGCCTTATCTAAATTTGCTTTGGGGTTTGGTCCGCCAGAGTTCTTTGCGATTATGATGCTTGGCATGCTGATGATCGTGGCATTGATGGGCAAGTCATTGGTCAGGGGATTAATCGCTGCATTGATTGGTTTATTATTGTCCTTGGTAGGACAAGACATGGTTTCTGGAGAATATCGTTTCACATTTGACTCCATGGAGTTGATGGAAGGGCTGGATTTTTCAGTCATGGCCATGGGACTGTTTGGTATTTCAGAGATCCTGCTGAATGCGGAAAATCCAAAGAAAATTGCTAAAGCAGGTAAGGTTACAGGACTTCTTCCTAGGCGGGAAGAATGGGGGCCAACTCTCAAATCTGTTGGGAGGGGAACTGGCATCGGAATGATTCTTGGAGTCATCCCAGGTGCAAACTCGATTATCGCGTCAACCTTTTCTTACATTTTAGAAAAAAAAGTTGCAAAGGATCCGTCACGTTTTGGAAAAGGCGCTATAGAGGGGGTAGCTGGACCTGAAACAGCGAATAACGCTCATAGTGGTGCCGCTTTAATTCCTTTATTTTCGTTAGGCTTACCTAGCTCGCCAACCATGGCGGTAATTTTAGGAGCATTTATAATGCACGGATTAACTCCAGGGCCAGCCCTGTTTACGAAAAATCCGGATTTTGTATGGGGCTTGATTGCGAGCATGTTTATTGGGAATGTCTTACTGCTGATCATGAACTTGCCATTAGTCGGTGTTTGGGCCAAAATCGCCATGATCCCATATAAATTATTGTTCCCTATTATCCTGATGGTCATTTTGGTGGGAACTTATAGTCTGAATGGTAGCCTTTGGGATGTTGCAATCATGCTAGTATTTGGTGTTATTGGATATATAATGAAGAAACTAGATATTCCAATGTCCGCGATGATTGTAACGTTTATATTGGGATCACAGATGGAGTCTTCCATGTTGCAGTCCTTATCGATCTCAACCGAAGGATTTCTAATCTTTTTTACACGTCCCATTTCAGGCGTCATTATGGTCGTGGCTATTATTATATTTGCCCTTAGTATCTATAGTGGAGTTAAAAATAAGCGTGGAAAATTGGCTGACGATGTTGAGATGTAAGGAGCATATGAAATAGTCAAATCGAGGTGAAAGTATTTGAAGGTAAATATGTTAATTAACAATGAGGATGTGTCAACGAAGCATTATACCGAAGTGCAGGACCCTGGTAGATTAAGCGAAACAGTAGGCTATATCGCCAATGGAGATGCTACCCATGTCGATCAAGCCGTGGATTCTGCACATCGAGCTTTCCTCTCCTGGCGCAAGAATTCACTAGAGGAGAGAATTTCAATTATAATGAAATCTGCTGAGAAAATAGAGGGGAATTCATCCTCCATCGCCTCTGTGACGACTAAAGAAAATGGTATGCTTCTTGGCAGAACAATCGATGAAATCAAGTTAGGTTTGATGGATATGAGAAATATGGCTGATTTAGCACTTTCTGCTTTTCAACAACGGGTAATTGAGGATGAAACCGGTTGGGTCAGTGTAGTGAAAAGGCCGATGGGTGTAATTGCTTGTATTGTCCCTTGGAATGCTCCACTCATCCTGACTTTACAAAAAATAACGCCTATTCTTCTCGCAGGTAATACCATTGTGGTTAAGCCGTCACCGACTGCGTCGATGGGTGTAGTCAGTTTATTAACAACCATGGCAAAATCATTTCCTCCAGGTGTGATTAATGTTGTTCTTGGGGACGGTGATGTGGGAAACGCTTTAACTTCTCACCCGCTCGTTCGTAAAATTTCATTTACCGGTGGAGGAAATACAGCTGTGACAATCATGAAATCTGCTGCTGAAACACTCAAAGATGTTCACTTTGAATTGGGGGGTAATGATCCCGCCATCGTACTAGACGACGCCAATCTCAATGAAGTCGTTCCCAAAATCGTAGAAGGAGCATTTCGAAGAACGGGTCAATTCTGCTTTGCCATTAAGCGGGTCTACATCCCATATGATATATATGATGAGTTTTATGAAAAGGTTTGCGAATTGACAGATGCCTATAAAATTGGACATCAGTTGAATAAAGAGGCCACGATGGGTCCAATCAACAACCAACTTCAATATCGAAGGATAAAAGAACTAATCGAAAGACTTGAGCATAGCGGGGCGAACTTAGTCAAGTTAGGTAAGCGGCTTGAACCTGAAAACTGGGACAATGGTTACTATTTGCAACCAGTTGTAGTACGGGATGTCCATCCTAACGCTGAGATTGTAACCTGCGAGCAATTCGGTCCGGTGCTCCCGCTGATTCCCTATCATACGGAAGAAGAGGTTATCCATATGGCCAACAATTCAGAATTCGGTTTGGGTTCTTCCGTATGGTCATCGGATTTAGAACGTGCATTGGACATTGCGAACCAAATAGAAGCGGGTATGACATTTATTAATGGTCATGGACAAACACTATTAGGTTCAAAACACATCCCTTTTGGTGGAATCAAGCAAAGTGGAATCGGAAGAGAAAAGTCTATCGAAGTTTTTGATGAATTTATTGAATACCACGGGATTAACCTCCATAAGAAAAAAGTATAATTATTAAAACGAAAGTAGATAGTTTCAATTTTCTTATGGGTGACTCATACCATTATGGGTCACCCATAACTGGTTAAGTAAGGTATAGATTAGTTAGAGTCTCCAATCGAGGCTGGTTCAGAGTTACTATATTTCCCTTATGGTGTTCAAATTTTGTTATATGAAACTTTCCTAATTTAGGGGAGTCCTTTTTATTTTAGAATACTTTTTGGCTCTATACCTCTATCTTGGCGGTGAATCTATTGAATTATTACATTATTATACTGATGAATACGATTCTAATCACCACGATTACGGGGATTAAGCCTGTTGTTTCGATATACGCTTACTCCTTAGGACATTCCCCTCAAGAAATCAGCATGATTATTGCTAGTTCTGCAATATTTCCGGCCATATTGGCTTTGAAGATTGGGAAATGGGTGGACCATATTGGAACGCGTCCAATTGTGATTATCGGGAATGTCATGTTTATGGTCGCCTTATTGTTAAGTGCAATATACCCCTCATTTCTCACCTTTTTAATCCAACTAGCAATGGTCGGTATCGCCTCTACCTGCCTGATGCTCTGTTTACAGAAGAGAATCGGCAACCTAGGAGGGAATATCGATCGGGCAGTGGCCAACTACAGTCTGTTCGGCTCGATAGGAGCGATGGTAGGACCTACAATGAGTTCATATCTGTATGATAGCTACGGTTACCAGAGCTGCATCTTTTTTAATATAACTCTCATTGCCATCGCATTGAGTAGCGAAATGGGCATGAAAGATGCTGATGGAAATAATCTTTTAAAAACGTCTGGAAACCAACAATCTAATTTGATAGTAAGAGAATCAATCTGGAAGCTAATGCGAAACCGTGACATGCGGAACGCGATGCTAATAGGAGGATTACTTTTTTCCAATCGGGAGCTATTTAGCGTGTACTTTCCTTTGCTTGCGGAAAATATGGACATTAGCCCAACGATGACAGGAATCCTCCTCTCATTAAGTGGTCTCACTATGCTCATTATTCGATTTACCCAGACGTCTTTAGTGCACTCTTTTGGTCGTATGAAAATCCTGACGTGGTCGATTTTTGTTACCGCTGTCATTTATCTCATAACCCCAATTTCCCCCTCAATTGTCGTGCTTTTTGTCTTGATTGGCATTGTAGGAGCAGGTTTTGGTCTTGCACAACCGCTGAGCACTTCCGCTGTACTGGAAGCAACCTTACCGGAACGTCGTGGAGAGGTGCTAGGAGCCCAGATGATGATTAACCGCGTCTCACAATTTGCGATTCCATTAATTTTTGGCGGAATTGGGGGTCTGATAGGAGTTTCGGCGATTTTTTGGGGTAGCGGGTTGGTTCTTTTGGCCTTTGGTTATATTACGCGTCCCTTGCCTGCGCATGGCGATAAGGGAAAGAATCAAAGCTAAATTTGTAGTTTGATTATCTTTAAAAGAATGTCTGTAAATTACATATTTAAAATGTATGGGAAGACTATCATTTAGATATTAGTAATATGTTTAAACCCATGTTAAATTTTAAATATATAGAATATTTAAAAAATATTCTGAAACGAAAAATGAAATTTTACTTTCAGGAGGTTCTCATGAAAATATTGGTGTTACTCAAGCAAACATTTGATACAGAAGAGGAAATTGTACTCACTAATGGGCAAGTATCTGAAAACGGAGTAAAATTCGTGATTAATCCTTATGATGAGTACGCTGTGGAGGAGGCCATCTCCATCAAGGAAAAATACGGTGGAGAAGTCACAGTTGTTACTGTAGGTCCATCACGGGCCGAGGCAGCACTTCGTACGGCTTTAGGCGTGGGAGCTGATAAGGCGATCATCGTGGAAGATGAGTCTGTTTTCGGTGATGAATATATGATTTCCAAAGTTTTGGCTTCGGTTGCGAAAAGAGATACTTATGATTTGATTATAGGTGGTTATATGGCTGTCGATGATGGAGCAGCTCAGGTTGGACCTCGCTTGGCAGAAGAGTTGGGGATTACGCATATCTCTACTATTACGAGACTGGAAGTTGAAAACGGTTTGGTAAGAGTTGAAAAAGACATGGAAGGCGATACAGAAATTATCGAAGCTGCGATGCCTGTACTGCTGACCGCACAACAGGGCTTAAATGAACCACGTTACCCTTCACTTCCAGGAATTTTGAAGGCGAAGAAAAAAACGATAGAACGGATTACTGCTGCTGATTTAGGTCTGAACATTGAGGAAATTCTTTCGAAAACGGAAATCTTGGATCAATATCTGCCTCCACAAAAAGTGGCCGGGAAAGTACTTGTAGGGGAGTTGCCAAATCAAATCTCAGAGCTGGTAGATATCCTGCGGAATGAAGCGAAAGTGGTGTAATCGATTCATCTGAACTTAACATTTAAGGAGGGGAAGGAATTAATGAGTAAGGATGTATTAGTTGTTGCTGAAAGACGCGACGGGAATTTGAGAAATGTTTCGTTCGAAGTATTGGAAGCTGCCCGGAAAATTGCAAACGGTGGGAAAGTCATGGCGGTATTATTTGGCCAAGGGGAAGATGGAGAGGCAGAGCAATTAGCGCATTATGGCGCCGATCAGGTCTACTTGGTCGCTAATGAGGAATTAAATGTTTATTCAACAGACGCATTTACGAAAGCGTTTACAGAAATAATTTATATGGTGAAACCGGATACCGTACTGCTTGGTCATACCGTAATGGGCCGTGATTTGGCCCCTCGGGTAGCTGCCCGTCTGGAACTTGGGTTAATATCTGACTGTACTGATGTGGAGATTCAAGGGGATGAAGTTGTCTTTGTTCGCCCTATTTATGCAGGGAAAGCGTTTCAAAAGAAAAAAATAACAAACGGAATTACTTTTGCTACCATTCGTCCTAATAATATCGCTAAAGGCGAACCGGATGCAAGCCGTACTGCAGAAACAATCGATGTTAAAGTGACCATTACTGATATTCGCACAATCATTAAAGAAGTCGTCAAAAAAACATCAGGCACCATCGATTTGACGGAGGCTAAAATTATTATTTCGGGTGGTCGGGGAGTGAAAAGCGCAGATGGATTCAACCCAATTAACGAATTAGCTAAAGTGCTGGGAGCGGCTGTTGGTGCATCTCGTGGGGCATGTGATGCAGGTTACTGTGATTACGCGATGCAAGTCGGACAGACCGGGAAAGTGGTAACGCCCGATTTATATATCGCGTGCGGCATATCCGGGGCTGTTCAGCACTTGGCGGGGATGTCTAATTCTAAAATTATCGTGGCAATCAATAAGGATCCGGAAGCCCCGATTTTCAAAGTGGCGGATTATGGCATTGTAGGAGACTTATTTGAGGTCCTTCCATTGTTGACAGAGGAATTCAGCAAAGTTCCAGTATAAAGCAAAAGAGAGGGGAAACGAAAATGGCTAATATTCTTTCGGGTCTTACGGTCATCGATGTAACGCAAAACGTTGCGGGCCCGTTTTGTTCACAAATGTTAGGTGATTTAGGAGCGACGGTCATCAAGATTGAACGTCCGGGTCATGGAGATGATACGAGGCACTGGCACCCGCCATTATGGGGAGGGGAATCATCCACCTTCCTGGCGTTAAATCGCAATAAGAAAAGTCTTTGCGTGGATCTTAATCATCCTGAGGGGCAGAAAATTGTCCATCAGTTATGTGAGACTGCAGATATCTTTATCCATAGCTTGAAGCCTGGAAGTGAAGAATCTCGCGGACTTGGCTATGAGCAGTTATCCGCGACTAATCCTACCTTAATCTACGCGGCAATTAGTGCATTCGGAGATAAAGGGGAAATGAAAAACAAGCCGGGTTATGACCCACTAATTCAGGCATACAGCGGCATCATGAGTTTGACAGGAAATGAGGGGGATGATCCTGCTCGTGTAGGCGTTTCCATTGTTGATATGGCAACAGGGATGTGGTCTCTGATCGGGATTCTAAGCGCCCTTCACCAACGCAACCAAACCGGCAAAGGCTGTAAAGTAGCAAACAGTCTGTTAGAGACGGGTATTGGATGGGTCACATTACAGCTTTCTACTTACATGGCTTCTGGAAACCTCCCGAAGAAGATGGGAACGGGAATGGCGACGACGGCACCTTATGAGGCTTTTAAAACCAAAGGGGAGCACTGGGCAATAGTAGCAGCAGGAAACAATCGACTGTTTAAAAATTTATGTGCGGCGCTTCAAATGCCAGAATTAGTCGAGGATCCTCGATTTGAATCTAATCCGGTCCGGGTCCAGAACCGTAAAGAACTTCATCGATTGATAGAAGAATGCACTTTAGAATATGAAGTGGATGACCTCGTCAGCTTAATGGCGGAATATGATGTACCAAGTTGTCCAATCAATACATTGGATCGGGTGCTCCGCGATGAACAAGTGAATGCGCTCGAAATGATTAAACCAGTGGAAGACTTTAGAGTGTCCGATTTCCGAATGGTTGATTTACCATTCCGAATCAACGAAGAACGAGGCAATCTTCAATCTCTGCCTCCACTGTTAGGGGAGCATACGGACGAAATTCTTAACTCTTTAAATTATTCAAAAGAAATAATGGATCAGCTCAAGAGCAAGAGCATTGTTGGTTAGGAGGTAAGAACATGGAATTACCCCAACACGTTGAATTGTATGAGGTAGGGCCAAGGGAGGGTTTTCAATCGGAAGCACGCACGATTCCGACAAAGGATAAGATTACCCTCATCAATGCATTGAGCCAGGCAGGACTCAGAAATATTGAAGTCACATCTTTTGTTAGTCCGAAGTGGGTACCACAGATGGCAGATGCAGAGATGGTCCTCTCAGAGATACGGAGAGTGCCAGGGGTTACTTATCGGGCAGCATATCTGAATTTGAAAGGCCTGGAGCGAGCACTATCCAATAACGTTACATTGGACGGGAGTCTGGTGTTATCTGCCAGTGATGCTTTTTCGAAGCGGAATATGAATAAATCAACGAATGAAATGCTCACAGCGCTGCCAGAATGGATTGAGGCCTATCAGGCAGCAGGCATACCCGTCAAACAGATGGGATTTATGGCTTCCTTTGGATGTAACTTTGAAGGCTATATCTATTTGGATCATTTGCTAGATGTCATGGGCAAGGTAATCACATTGGCAGAAGGTTATGGAGAACGGATTCAGAAAGTCAAACTAGCAGATACGATGGGATGGGCCAACCCGGAGCAGATTAAGCGAACGGTTCGTGCCATTCAGGATAAGTGGCCAGAACTTAATATACATTTGCATCTGCATGATACACGCGGGCTGGGTCTTGCAAATGTTTACGCAGCTCTTCAGGAAGGCCTATGGGAATTCGATACGGCGGTTGCAGGACTCGGTGGATGTCCTTTTGCTTCAGTGAAAGGGGCACCAGGGAATATTTCAACTGAGGATGTCGCGTTTATGTGTGAACAAATGGGAATCAATACTGGACTTAACTTGGAATCCTTGATCGAATGTACCAAGATGGCCGAAGACATTGTGGGACGAGAGCTCCCAGGACATTTGTCCAAAGGCGGGGTTCTATCTGGAATTAGACCGCAATCCTGGATGCAGGTACAAGGATCATAGATTAATAGTAGAAAATAATCATAGGATATGGAGGAATAAAAGATGATTACTGAATTTACTGACCTACAGAATGATATTCGTGACGGCGTAAGAGAGGTTTGTTCACGTTTCGATTTAGATTATTGGAAACAATCCCATGAGGATGGTACCCATCCGACAGAATTTGTAAAAGCAATGAGTGACGCGGGCTGGTTAGGGGCACTTATTCCGGAAGAGTACGGAGGTTCGGGGTTAGGTTTTACAGAGGGAGCCATTATCCTAGAAGAAGTCAATCGATCTGGAGGAAACTCCAACCAAATTCATGCTCAAATGTATACGATGGGGGCGCTTCTGAGACACGGCAGTGAGGAACAAAAGCGCAAATACTTGCCAAAAATCGCAAACGGATCCTTGAGACTACAAACATTTGCTGTCACTGAGCCAGATGCGGGTACGGACACGACTAAAATTAAAACATTTGCTGTGAAGAAGGGAGACCGTTACATTATTAACGGACAAAAAACCTTTATCTCCCGCTTCAACAATACGGATTTAATGCTGTTGCTTGCCCGTACCACGCCACTTGACAAAGTCGAAAAGAAAACCCACGGCATCAGCTTGTTCCTGATTGACACGCGAGAAGTTGGAGACGGCATCGAAGCGACGAAAATCTCTACTATGCTAGGCGGAGATACGAATCAATTGTTCTTCAATGACCTTGAAGTTCCTGAAGAATGCTTGATTGGAGAAGAAGGAAGAGGACTCTACTGCGTTATGGACGGGATGGTCGCTGAGAGAATTCTTGTATCCGGATCCGCGCTTGGCAATGGCAAGTGGTTTATCGACAAAGCAGTCAAGTATGCAAACGAACGCATTGTTTTTGACCGACCAATCGGCAAAAACCAAGGTATCCAATTCCCGATTGCGAAGGCGTATATAGAACTTCGAGCTGCGGAGGCGCTTATGTATGAAGCAGCTACCAAATTTGATAACAATCAGCCAGCTGGTGCGGAAGCAAATATGGCGAAATATCTTTGCTCGGAAGCTGCTTATGATGCTGCTGAAGCTTGTATGCAGACGCACGGCGGCTATGCTGCAACAAACGAGTATCACATTAACCGTAAGTGGATGCAAGCAAGAATGATGAAAATCGCTCCAATCTCTTCCAATCTAATTTTAAGTTATGTAGGCCAGCATGTGTTGAAAATGCCAAGGTCATATTAAGAAGGGAAGGCGATGGTTGTGAGTATATTGAAAGAATCCTATGAAATGTTGAAGGTTGAATTTAAAGGGGAATGTAACGAAATTTTGGTTGTTACGTTAAATCGACCTGAAGTGATGAATGCGATGAATACCAAGATGCTCGAGGAAAGACTTTCTCTGTTTCGCGAGCAGGCCTATAACGAAGATTTAAGGTGTGTTGTTATTACAGGCGCAGGTGATAAAGCGTTCAGCACCGGAGGAGATCTAAAGGAACGCAACGGAATGAGCGACGGCACCTGGAAACGACAGCATCATATAATTGAAGATTTAGTACTGTTGACGCGGGATTTCCCAGTTCCTATCATCTCCGCCGTAGAAGGATATGCGCTTGCCGGAGGGTGTGAAATGGCACTGTCAACCGATTTTATCATTGCTTCGGAAACCGCCATTTTCGGCTTATCGGAAGCTTTGAGAGGTATTTTACCGGGTGGCGGAGGGCTGCAAAATCTGACCCGAGCAATTGGGGTACGCCGAGCCAAAGAACTGATCTATACCGGCCGAAAAATTGATGCGACTTTAGCATATGAATGGGGCATGGTCAACCGAGTCGTTTCCAAAGGAAAGTCGCTGGAAACGGCGCTGGAATTGGCAGCAATGATAGCAGATACTGCTCCGATGGCAGTAAGGGCGGCAAAAACCTCAATTAATCAAGGTTCAGAAACAGACTATCATACAGCATACGCGCTGGATATTGCAGCATATAACTTGTTGGTGTCATCGGAAGACAGGTTAGAGGGAGTGGCGGCTTTTAATGAAAAGCGTAAACCTAGATGGAAAAATCAATAAAGACTTAATGACGAGGCTTACTGTTTTTATTACAGAAACATCTTATCATCAGCTTCCTACAGAACTGGTGGAATTAGCTAAGCGAGCTATTATCGATACGGTTGGGGTGGCTTTGGCAGGATGGGGTGAACCCGCCGTAGAAAAGGCCAAAAAGGTATATGTCTCCCAGGAAGGAGGGCAGGGCGGTGACTCTTCCCTTTGGGGACAGTCAGTGAAAGTGGACTGTGACAAAGCGGCAATCATTAATGGGACTGCCTCCCATGTGTTGGATTATGACGATGCCTCGGTTGGTGTCGTCATCCACCCCAGCGCTCCGATTCTGTCGGCGATAGCCCCTCTTGCCGAGAAGCTTGGCAGTTCGGGTAAGGAGGTCATTACCGCCTATGCTATCGGTACGGAAGTCATGATTCGCATTGGGCAAGTGATGGGGATCGGGCATTACAATCTGGGCTGGCATGCAACTGATACGTTGGGCACAATAGGAGCGGCGGCTGCTTGCTCCTATCTCCTACATTTAAATGCGGAGCAATGCTCTCATGCGATCGCCATCGCTGCATCGATGACTGGAGGGTTACAGAAAAATTTCGGTTCCATGACCAAGTCGCTACACGTAGGATTGGCGGCATCCCACGGAATTCAGTCGACAATGCTTGCTGAACAGGGGTTTACTGGGAATCGTAGCATTTTTGGAAAACGCGGCTTCTTCATGGCGTTTAGCGGTGGGGCTGATGAAGATGAGCTACAGAATGCAATGAACTCTATTCGATTCGGAGATCCTTACGATATGGTAGTGGGACTATCCGTCAAAAAGTTTCCTTGCTGTTTTGGCACACACCGCTTTATCCATGGAGCTCTGGAGCTTAAAGAGGAAAATCAGTTAAGCTTAGATGCTGTAGATGAAATTGTGCTTCGAGCGCAGCCTAGGAGTCTATTGCCCTTGGTTCATTCACGTCCCGTGACAGGATTACAGGGAAAGTTTAGTGCTGAATATACCGTACTTGCGGCGATAGCCGATGGACATGTGAGGTTGAGTAGTTTTGATGACGATCAAGTAGAGCGTACTGACATTCAGAATCTGCTTCCTAAGGTCATTGTGTTGGCAATGAAAGAATCGGAGGAAGACAAGCGACTTAATCGAAGATTGCCAGTACAAATACAAATCAAGACAAAAATTGGTCAAACGTATGAAAAAACGGTTCTTCACGCACCGGGTTCTAAAGAAAACCCACTGAACGAAAAAGAACATCGTGAGAAGTGGATCAGTTGTTTAAGCCATTTTGCTCAGTCCTCAATTAATCATGGCGATATAGAGCAGATTGCTGATGAGCTGTACGATCAAGGTTTACGAATTGACGTCTACACATGCTTCAGTGATTGGATAAACGAGATACACAATCAACTGAAGATGCATCCACCAAAACAAATGATTTGATTCCAATAGGGAATCAAATGAAAGGGGTATCATAATGAAAATTGCATTGTTCAACGAGAATCGCGTGGGTGTAATCGATGGCAGCAATGTGATCGATATTACAGAACTAACTGCTTGGAACAACGAGGCGCCTCAAGCCTCCCTAGTCGAGTTGATGGGGAATTTCGATGATATGAAACCGAAAATCGAAGCAGGCATAGGGTCTTGTCATATTTGTCCGATATCGGATGTGTCGTTACGTGCCCCAGTCCCGAATCCAAGCAAAATTATTGCGGCTCCTATTAATTATATACTGCACAAACAAGAGATGAACACCGCTTTAACTGTAGATAGACTTGGCTTTTTCCTCAAATCACCTTCTTCAATAATTGGGCCGGATCAAACGGTACTGCTGCCGTTTAAAGATCGAAGGGTGGATCATGAAGCGGAAATTGCCTTCGTGGTCGGTAAGGAGGCAAAGGATGTCAAGGCAGAGGATGCGTCTAAGTACATTTTCGGATATCTCGCATTAATGGATATTACGGTTCGCGGCAAGGAAGATAGGCCATGGCGTAAATCCTTCGATACTTTTACTCCAATAGGTCCATGGATTGTAACTGCTGAGGAAGTAGAAAACCCAAATCAACTGCAAATGAATTTGTGGGTCAACGATGAAATTAGACAATCGGCCAACACGAGGGATCTCATTTACGATTGCTACAAATTCTTTGAAGCCGCTTCCAGTGTGATGACGCTGCTTCCGGGAGATATTGTAACGACTGGAACACCCGAAGGAGTGGCGCCAATTACAAAAGGAGATACTGTACGCATACACATTGAAAGAATCGGTGAATTTTCCGTACAGGTAGACTATAAACCAGGCATTTAACTATAGTTGAATACCTAAAGTAGTCATTATAAACAGGTAAAGAGAGAGAACAATTGAAAGTTTAATTATTTGAATATTATGACTATGTAATTTATTAAACCTATTTTTAAAATTATAAACGAGTTTAATATTAATTGAATCTTGTAATGTACGTAATTACGAAAGTGGGGTATTAATATGTCGGAACATAAATTGAAACAACAATGGACACCAGAATTACTAGATTTTCACCAGGAGCTAAATGATAAGAATATGGGACCATTATGGGCTTCTGTATTCAGCTCTTCTCAGCCAACTCCGCGAGCGGTACCATATTTGTGGAAAAAGAAGCTGATTCTCGAAATGCTTGACAAGGCTAAGAAACTGTTGCAGGTAGGGACAGGATCCATTGATCGACGAGCGGTGTACTTAATCAATCCGGGTATGAAGCATTTGGAACCTCACGGATGGGGAGGTGCGACACAAACGCTGTACGCAGCTGTTCAAGCACTTAATCCAGGGGAAGTTGCTCCACCTCATAGGCATATGACTTCAGCACTGCGGTTTATTATGGAAGGCCATGGTGCATCTGGGATTGTGAACGGTGTGAAATATCATTTCGAACCGGGAGACTATGTCATTACGCCGGAGTGGTGCTGGCACGATCACATAAATGAAGGAAACGAAACGGTCCTTTGGATGGACTGTTTAGATATCCCATTCACTTCGGCATTGACAAGCTCCTTCTTCGAGATGCATCCACAGGAGCAGCAGCCAATCGAGTTTCCTGATGATTACGGTACAAAGCGTTATGCGGGAGGGATGGTACGGCCAATTTCCGATCGCAAGCCTTCACCTGCACCGTTAGGACGATATAAATGGGATTTGACGAAACAAGCATTGGATGGACAGAGTGAATTGAAGCCTGATCCATTTGACGGGTTCGCCGTGGAATATATCAATCCGTCCACAGGCAAAGACGCGAATGGAAGAGTCGGATCCAGAATGCAGAAGTTGCCGGTTCATTATAAGGGAAAAGCGCATCGTCATACCCACAGCTCAGTGTATCACGTGCACAAAGGCAGCGGGTATACGGTGATGAATGGTGTTCGTTTTGATTGGGAAGCAGGAGATTTCTTCGCACTGCCAGCTTGGACATGGCATGAGCACGTGAATACATCCGAGACAGAAGAGGCATTTTTGTTCTCTACGAATGATTTACCGATTATGGAGGTCTTTGGTTTTGAACGGGAAGAAGATTATGCAGAACACGGCAGTTATCAGGAGGTCAAATCCGTTTTTGAACCTGATTTCTCTGACGATGTAATCTCAATAGAATAATAGAATCAATATCCAATTCAATAGAAGGGGTGATCATGATGGGAGAAGTAAAAGAGGTTATCGTTGTAGGAGGTGGAATAGGTGGTTTAGCTGCTGCAACCGGAATTGCTAAATTAGGAAAAAAAGTAACGTTACTTGAGCAGGCGCCGAAATTTGGTGAGGTTGGAGCGGGATTGCAGGTGGGTCCGAACGGCTTGCGGGCGCTTGATACTTTAGGAGTCTTGGATGAAGTCTATAAGCTAGCGGTATTCCCTCGCCGTCATGTATTCATGGATGCGCTAAGTGGCAAGGAATTATCAGCCGTCCAATTTGGGGATTCATTCAGTGACCGTTTTGGGTACCCGTACATCGTTATTCATCGTTCTGATTTGCATAGCGTTTTGCTAAAGGCTTGCCAATCTTTAGATAATATTTCGTTCTTAACCAATCACAAATTGGAATTTATTGAAGAATTTGCTGATTATGTTGAATTGCGTTGTGAAAATGGAGAGGTACTACAAGCAGAAACAGTGATTGGAGCGGATGGAATCCGTTCGAAGACACGTGCATTACTAAGCCTAGCCAATCCAGTTGTGTCTCAATATGTAGCTTATCGCTTTACTGTTCCGATGTCGGAAATGACGATCAATATTGATTGGGACGAGAAATTAACGTGGATTGGGCCTGGCATACATTTGGTACAGTATCCGGTACGTCATAAGAGTGTCATTAACCAGGTGGCGGTATTCAAAAGCTATAAATTTAATGAGAACACTGAGGATTGGGGGACTGCAGAGGAACTCATTCAAATGTTTGGCGATAGCTGTTCGACCATTAAAGAATCCTTGAAATTGGCGGAAAACGGATTGGTGACAAAGCTGTTCGATATCGAACCGCTGGAAAAGTGGTCGTCGGAACGCGTTACGCTATTGGGTGATAGTGCTCATGCGATGCTACAATATCTCGCACAAGGGGCTTGTCAAGCTCTTGAAGATGCGGTTTGTTTAACAGAAAAAATGCGTACCAATGGCTCAAATGTAGCGAAAGCGTTAGACGAATATCAACAGGAACGCATCCCAAGAACGGCAGAGGTACAGCGAGGGGCACGAACTTGGGGAGACATTAAGCATGCCGAGGATTCAGTTACAAGGCTTCTAAGAGATACAATCATGCTGAATCGTTCTGCAGATGATTACAAATATTTAGACTGGTTATACAAAGAGAGAACACTTTCAACTGTGTAAAACAATGGATGTAGGTGTTCTATCTCAATTATTACAAAGGCTATATTCCTGTATGCATTCTTGGATATAGCCTTTATGTATACTCTTTCTTAAAGAGAAGTTATTTATAAATTCAAGGGGGTGAGCATACATGAAAGCTAATAAATCGAGGAGTCCCTTGGAGGGAATCCGTATTCTCGATCTGTCAACCGTTATTGCGGCCCCTTATGGTGCTACACTTCTTGGTGACTTTGGTGCAGAAGTCATCAAAGTAGAAATGCCTGATGTCGGTGATCCTCTACGTAATCTAGGACCCTATTATAAAGGAGAAGGATTAAGATGGCCAGGCATGGCTCGTAACAAGAAATCGATTACGTTGGATTTGCACCAGGAAGAGGGCAAGGACATTCTGCGGAAGTTGGTTAGTAAATCTGATATGGTGATTGAAAACTTTCGAACCGGTACACTGGAAAAGTGGGGAATTGGCTATGAAGATTTGAAAAAAATGAATCCTAATTTAGTCATGATCAGAGTAACAGGCTATGGACAGACGGGACCTTATTCACATAAAGCAGGTTTCGGTACACCGGCCACAGCCTTCAGCGGATTTACGTATTTGCATGGCTACCCAGACCGCCCACCAATCAGCCCTTCTTTTTCTTTAACGGACTATGTGACGGGGATTTATGTCGCTTTTGCTGCTGTAACAGCCATGTATCACAGGGATTGCCAAGAGCAAGGATCTGGACAATACGTAGATGTCAGTTTATATGAATCTATGTTCAGGATGATGGAATTTTTGGTGGCTGATTATGATCAGACTGCTACTATCAAAGAAAGATCGCCTGGTTTGAGCGGTCATTCAGCACCAGCAGGGAATTTTTTGACCAAGGACGGACAGTGGGTGATTTTGGTTACGAGCTCCGACAAGACTTTTGAGCGTTTGGCAAAAGCCATGAATCGTGAAGATATGCTGAAGGATGATCGCTATTCTACAAACTCGGTTCGTTTGACTCGATTTGATGAAGTCAATGGAATCGTTTCCGATTGGGTGAAAACGAAAACGAAAGATGAACTACAGAATCTTCTCGACGAGTGCGGCGTGCCGATGAGTCCAATCTACAATATCAAGGATATTTTTGAGGATCCCCAGTACCAAGCAAGAGAAAATATTGTTGAAGTGGAACATCCTAGATTGGGAAAAGTTAAAATTCCTGGAATTGTGCCTAAATTTTCTGAAACACCTGGTTCTATCAGGCAAATCGCTCCGGATTTAGGCGAACATAACAATGAAATTCTTACAAAAATCTTAGAGTTGGACGAAAAAACCATTGCTAATTTAAAAGAGAAAAAAGTGATATAAAGGAGTGTTCTGGTTGGTGAGTGAAGCAGGAGTTACGATTACCGAGGTTTGTCCGAGGGACGGTTTTCAAAGCGTAAGTGAATGGATTCCAACGGAAGAAAAGGTCAGAATCATCAATCGCTTAATTGATTGTGGCTACAAGCAGCTCGAGGTTACCTCTTTTGTCCATCCCAAAGCGATTCCGCAATTGAAAGATGCGGATGAAGTATTGAAACAAATTAAACGTTCCGAGCATGTGAAGATGCGCGCATTGGTTCCGAATACCCGTGGTTTGGAGAGGGCAATTGCAGCGGGTGTGGACAAGGCAAAGCTGATGTTGTCCGCTTCCGATTCCCATAGCATAAGCAATGCAAATTGCAAGACGGAAGAGGCTATCCGGAAGTTTGAACCGCTGATTGACCTCGCAGGAAAAAGCGGTATGAAGGTATCGGGATCGATTTCTGTTGCGTTTGGCTGTCCTTATGAAGGTGAAATTCCGGTTGAACGTCTTGTGATGATATGTGAACGGTATCGTTCCTTAGGCATTCAAGAAATTTCACTGGCGGATACAACGGGTATGGCAAATCCATTAAGAATTAAGAATAATGTTCGCGAATTAAGGCAGAGATTTCCGGACTTTACCTTCTCTCTTCATCTACATAATACAAGAGGTATGGCATTCGCCAATGCCGTGGCTGGATGGGAGGAGGGCATAGTCCACTTTGACAGTTCCGCAGGAGGTTTGGGAGGTTGTCCTTATGCACCCGGCGCGAGTGGCAATATTGCTTCTGAGGATTTGATTCATGGATTTGAGGAAATGGGTATTTGTACCGGAGTCTCCTTAAATAAGGTGTTGGATGCAGCCAAAGAAATACATCAGAGTCTTCCACAATACGTGGACAGCTTCCTTCTGAAAGCTGGAAAATGTTCGGATTTATCCGCCAGCCCAGAGGGGCAACAAAAAATTAAGTCATAGTTAGGGATGAATGGGGGATTACGAGTGTACCAGCAAATGTTAAGTACTGGCCATGGATCATTCCGCATTAACAGTCTGCAGTCATTGGACCAAAGTGGATTAGTGAACGTGCTTGATTTGCCATATACGATGAGGATTTTGCTTGAATCGCTCATGCGAAACCAAAGCAGGTTTGGACTTACAGAAAAGGATTTGATTCAGGTAGCTTCAAGAATGGAATCCAATGAAGCGGTTGTAATCCCTATTGTGCCCACACGGGTTATTATGCAAGATGCATCGGGTGTCCCGGCCTTAGTCGACTTGGTTTCACTTCGGCAAAGATTGATGGAGGAAGGAATCAATCCTAGTAACGTGAATCCTATTATTCCCGTTGATTTGGTAATTGATCATTCGGTTCAAGTTGATCATTTTGGATCAGCATCGGCTTTTTCAAACAATCTTAATATGGAATATGAACGCAACCAGGAAAGGTACGAGTTTTTAAAGTGGGCGCAGCAATCATTTACAGGCTTATCCGTCATCCCGCCGGCGAATGGCATCATCCATCAAGTCAATTTGGAATGCTTGACCAAAGTCGTACAAATAATGAATCGGGATCATGAGAGGTTGGCTCATCCTGAAATGGTAATCGGTACTGATTCTCATTCCACGATGGTGAATGCTTTAGGAGTACTTGGTTGGGGCGTTGGAGGAATTGAAGCAGAAGCGGCGATGTTGGGCATCCCAGTTAGTATGCCAGTACCTGAAGTGGTGGGTGTCGAGATAACTGGTAAACTGAATGAGGGAGTTACGGCGACGGATATTGCCTTGACGATGACCCAGCTTCCTCGACAGCACAATGTCGTTGGTAAATTCGTAGAATTCTTTGGTCCTAGTTTGAAGAGGCTTTCACTCCCGGATAGGGCGACTATATCCAATATGGCGCCAGAATATGGAGCAACTTGCGCCTTTTTTCCGGTTGATGAAGAAACGTTAAAATTCTTACGCATGACGGGCAAGCGAGATGAGGAAGTCGATCTTGTGGAGCGATATTGCAAAGAACAAGGACTGTTTCATATATGCGATCCGAGCGGGAATAGAAAGGCTTATTCCGACCTTTTAATATTTGATTTACAGATGGTAGAAGCGAGCGTTTCGGGTCCACGGCGTCCGCAAGATAGAATGCCGCTTCGTGCGGTGAGGAAATCTTTTCCTAAACCGCTTTCTCCTATCGAGTCTGACGGTATGAATACCGAGAGCGTACCATTGAAAGATGGTTCCATCGTAATTGCAGCGATAACAAGCTGTACAAATACATCAAATCCCTTCAATATGGTCGGCGCAGGACTCCTGGCAAAGAAAGCCGTAGAGTATGGTTTAACCGTGCCTCAAACAATTCAGACGAGTTTGGCACCTGGATCGAAGGCAGTCACAGGGTATTTGCAAAAAGCAGGATTGCAGCCTTATTTAGAAAAATTAGGTTTTTATCATGCTGGTTACGGCTGTGCAGTGTGTGTAGGCAACAGCGGTAACCTGGATAAAGAAGTTGAAAAAGCAATTCAGGATCATGATTTGACAGTTGCAGCGGTATTAAGTGGAAACCGCAATTTTGAAGGACGCATACATGCCTTAGTCAAAGCGAACTATTTGGCCTCTCCTCCTTTAGTTATTGCCTATGCCATCGCAGGTACGATGGACATTGATATGGAGTGCGAACCGTTGGGCCGATCTGCATCGGGCAAAGAGGTCTATCTAAAGGATATTTGGCCAAGTTCTGAGGAAATTGCTAGCCTGGTGGATTCTACGCTTTCATCGGATTTATTTAAAGATGCTTATGAAGGTGTGTTCAGAGGCGACGAGAGATGGCAAGGTCTAGAATATGATGATCAACCGATCTTCAGATGGGATGAGAAATCCACTTACTTTAAAGCATCCCCATTCTTCAAAACGGAGATAGATGAGAAACAACTAGGAGATATTCACCAAGCGAGAGTCTTGTTAATGCTAGGTGATTCCATCACTACGGACCATATTTCGCCTGTCGGTCAGATTCCGTATGAGAGTGCCGCCGGACAGTACCTCGTGGAGCAGGGCGTTGAATCAGTTCATTTTAATTCTTACGGTTCACGCCGAGGAAATCACGAGGTGCTTGTCAGAGGAACCTTCGCTCATCTTAGTCTAAAGAATAAACTGATAGATAAGATAGGTGGTTATACTCTCCATGTCCCAAGCGGGGAGCAAATGGATATTTATTCAGCAGCCATGAGCTATCAGCGGGAAAATACGTCGCTAATCATCTTAGCCGGCAAAGAATATGGAACGGGAAGTGCAAGAGATTGGGCTGCTAAGGGGACCTGCCTTCTCGGGGTTAAGGCGGTCATTGCAGAAAGTTTCGAACGCATTCACCGAAGTAACTTGGTCATGATGGGCATTGTTCCTCTTCAATTTATGCCTGGCGAAAACTATGAATCGTTGAAGCTGACTGGTCTTGAGAGTTATTCCATCATAGGCCTGGGCGAGCAGCTTAGTCCGTTTCAACATGTGAAGGTTGAAGCAATAAGACCGGATGGCGCAAAGAGTTCGTTCCAAACGGTATTGCGTTTGGATACCCACATGGAGATTGAGCTTTATTTGAAGAAGGGTATTTTTCACAGTATTATAAACCAATGGGAAGAGAAATTGGAAGTTTAGCTGGCGTAAAGTTCAAAATGAATGACTATGCCGCGCAACCTCAAAATTAACTCTACAGATAATAAAATCTCTAATTCTAGATTGGTCTTGAAGCAAGTATACCTATTTTTAAAAATCAATTATTTGTCCACACCAGATTAGCTGAAATGTTCTTTACACGCTGGAATATCTAAATATGAAACGGAACGAATCGATTGCTATATAATGTTTTCCTGGATGAAGAATTCCGCAAATGAATGATATATAACGATGAATAAACGCCTAGGTTTTAAGCGTTCAATATATAAATAGGATTGCCCAAAAGACTCCTTGTCGAATAATAGGAACGGGGAGTCACGATCCTATCTCTTAATGGAGATAGGCAGGGAAGAGTTGTTGAGTTTGGAATAAAATAAGAAAAAATTCTACTTCTTATTGATGCTGAAAATTAAAACGATGACGTGAAAATAAGTACAAACTTATATATCCTAAGCTACAGAAGATGCGGATGAGCTGGAGCAAATTAATCCGTATGCTTAGTACAAATTATTAGGGATAAAGGATCTTATATTTCTGAACGAAAAAAAGAAAGATTACTAACTCAGGAAGGGAATTTAATATTACTGGTTGTCCTTTTCGGGCAATCTCAGCTCTCTTCATTAGCCTTTGAATATATCGTGTATCTACTATTATATAGTTTAACTTTCAATTTTAATTAATATCAATCGAAAAAAACACTCTACTGACATTCAAGCCATCATCAGAGCGTCTTCGCTATAGATATATAGATACTTAATAATCATTTGCTGAAATAGGCTTTTATTAATACTTTACTAAACTGCTTTCTTGATTGTTGGCAATCCTTTTTTTGATTGTTGATAATCTTTTTTTTTTCTCGCCAACGATAAAAAAGTTTCATCAATGGCATTATTATAATAAAGATGAAAAGTAGCCTGAACGTTTGGAACATTGAAACAAGCGAGACCTCTGCATGAACCGCATCAGCTAATAATACCATTTGATCTAAACCACCTGGGGCTGTGCTTAGGAAACTTGTAGTGAATGTTGTGTCCAATGCATAAGACATTAGGAAACTTGAGCCAATTGTTAAGGCAATGAGTGCGATTGCACTGAAAATACCGCCTAGGAGTACGCGTACTGGTAGCTTAATCATATGTGGCTTGAGCATGAGACCAATATAGGCGCCGATTAGTAACTGTGAGATATTCATGATGATGCTAGGTACTTGTGGCATGCTCAATGGTGTTGTAAGTTGCAACGTAATAAACAATATAATGGGTGTGATGAAGAATGCAACAGGTAAATGGATGCGTTTCATTAAATGAGAGCAACCCCAAGCAAGTGCTATTAATAGTACTAAACCGATCGTTAGCCTAGCGTCAGTTGATGGCTTGCTCATTACTTGGCCAGCAACGATAAATGGTACGGATACAACGACTAATAATAGCCGAATTACTTGGAAATAAGAAATAACCCCAATTTCTTTCACTTTTTCTTCCTCGGCAAATACGACAATTTGACTTAAACCGCCTGGGATCGCTCCAAGTACAGCGGCTTTCAACGGGATTTTCCCCCATTTGCTCGTTAAGTAGGCGATGCCGATTGAGCCGCCGATTAAAATTGCGTTCAAAGCTATCATATAAAATATAATGGAACCCATCATGCCGAATAAATCGGTGTTAAATTTTACACCGATTGAAGTACCGACAATTACGATACCTAAATCACGCATTTGGTCAGACCATTTTAGCGGACCTTTATAAAAAAATTGAGCTAACATGACGACAACAATTGGGCCAAGCATCCATGGAATAGGGATGTGCAGCAGGCTAAAAGTATAACCGCCAATTAAAGATAAGAGTAACACTTTTAACATCCCTTTCAACAGTAACACCCTTTCCTATAGTAATATTCCTATCTACATTTATTACTTAAGAACCACCAGAGTTCATGATGGTGAATGGCTGGTGGTTTATTATTTATGAATTTGCTAATTCTTTTATTTGTGCTTCACGATCTACGTCATCACGGCGACGGTCCCCCCAGTAGGCAGAGCCGTTTTTTAAATATTCATCATACGTCCATTTCACCGGTTCCCAGTCGGGTTCAAAGATCAAATAGCTGTTTGTAAAGATTTCGAGACGCAAACCACTTCCTGGATCTTTTACGTAAATGTACATGGCTTGAGAAATACCATGTTTACCAGGACCTACGAATTGTACATCAGCCTCGCATAAAATATCAGCGGCACGTAGTAAGTCTTGGGAGTTATCTAACCAATAAGCGATATGATGCATTTCGTTTGGTTCTTTTGATCTTAGTGTGGAAATGATTGCCACGTCATGAACTAAGTTTGTTACGGATAACCAACTTGCTATTTGTACATCATCTGGATTGACGAAATATTCACGTAGCTTGAAGCCTAATGATTCTTGTAAATATTTTACGATCACAGCATTGTCTTGAGATGTTTGTAAGTTTACATGGTCGATGCGGCGTGGTGAAACACCTTTTGCCCAAGATTTATATGTTTGGTTTTTAAGCACCGATTTACGAGATTCATCAGCAGGTGTTTTTTCCATATCGTAATACAGTTCAAAGCGGTGACCACTCGGTAATTCGAAGCGGATTGCCTCACCTTGCGACACTTCTTCTCCTGCTTTTATCCAACGTACTTCTGTTCCAGCATCTTCTAATAATTTCGCGAAAGTTGCGATATCCTCAGGACGTTTTGTACGCCAGCCAATGTGATCGATGTAAGAAGTTTCACCAGCTGTAATGGATAATGTATGGTGTTCGAAGTCGCCCCAAGCGCGTAAGTAATGTACACCATCTACAACTTCTGTTTCTTCCAAGCCGATTGTATCTCGGAAGAACATTAAAGATTTTTCAAGATCTGCTGATACTAAAGCTACGTGTCCTAGTTTTGCAATTTCCGGTGCGTAAAGAAATTTTTCCATTTATATTCACCTCATAGTCTTGTTTTTGTAAATAAAGAGGAAAAGGAAAATAGGATTTCAATCTTTATCCATTTTATTTTCCCATGGCTTTTATTACCCTTGAATATTTGTCTGAACGCCGAATAAGTGTCTGCCGTAGCCTAGTATGCCGTCTTCATATAAAGAAGTAATATGTGTGGCGATTGCCATCAAGTCACGAGTGTGCAGTTCTACTGGATGACCTTTTAATAATGCGTGCCCACCTAAAGTCAGTAGGGCCTTTACACCGATTTGTGTACACTTTTCGATAATCTTAGCACGTATTGCTTTATACTTTGCTCCTTCGTATGGACCACCTTTATCTATTTCCATCATCTTGATATATTCATTTAATAAAGTTTTAGCGGAGAGCATTTCAAGCTTTAACTCCGAAAGGACGCGTTGGCTCGTAGGAGAATCTTTTTCATTTATTCCAGAGAAGCGTACACGGCCGGCTGTATGCTTTTCGAACTCGTCGACCACACGCTCTGCACCACCAACAGCCATCGCCGCGAATCCTACATAGAAGCCTGGGTAGAATGGAGTGTTATAGAATAAGTAGTCTTGATCGAAATCTTCATATGACGGCTGGCTCTTTTCGATTATTTTACTGAAGCGTAAAATCGCATCAGGCTTAACGAAAACATTATCAATGATTAATGTGTTACTGCCTGATCCACGAAGACCAAGGGAATCCCAAGTTTTCACTACTTCCAAGTCAGAAACCTTTAATAAGACGCCGACACGTTCGGGTTTGTCGTTGTCTTCGAATTTCATCATTGCGCCAACGCCAACCCAATCACAGTAATTGATACCGCTTACAAAATTGTATTTGCCGGAAATGATGTAACCGTCATTAACTGGTTCTAATTTACCGATGGGGGCAAATACGTCCGCTACAAAGCCACCTTGGTTAATGACTTCATCACGAATGTGCTTTGGATAGTAGCAAACCCAAGAGTTATGCACGGAGAAGAAGTAGGTTAACCATGCAGCTGATAGGTTATGGTAACCAACTGTGCTTACCATATCAACAAATGTATGCCAATCGAGTTGTGGAAAACCAAACTCTTTCGGTAAAATTAAACGGTGAATGCCTTCCTCGCGGATCATTTCCGCGATGCGAGGGGAAATAGTCGAATTTTGATCTGCTTCGATTGCTTCTAATTCTGCGGCTTCACCGATGCGCTTTGCTTTTTGCATAATTTCTTCATAAAGCCCTTTACTGTCCACTACTGTTACCATTTGATCATTCCTTTCATAAATAGTTTATTGTGCTGTAATGGCTTGATCTTTTTCCACTGCCAAAAAATCAATGACAAGTTTGTTCACGATTTCCGGTTGGTCCGTTTGTGCTTGATGACCGCAGTTTTCTATATATTCAAATGATATATTTGGTAATAATTTTTCAAGTTTATATCCTGTCTCAACTGGTGCAACGGTGTCTTGTTTACCCCAAATGAATAAGCCGGGAATTTTCAATTTTGGTAATGTATCTTTCATGCAGTAACGATCCCAAAGCTTTGGTTCTTCGTTCATCCTCGCTAAGTAGGCATCGAACGCCTGATTTGATTCTTTAACGCCTGGGCGGGTTGCCGCTTGATGACGTAGTTGGATCAGTTCTTCAGGAATGACCGTGTCTTCACTTGAATTACGGTACATGAATTTACGTAGGGATTCTTCTGTATAGTCGTAACCTATCACTTCTAAGAATGACCGCAGTTTTCTTTCAGGTACTTCATGCATCGCTTGATAGATGGTATTACTACCAATGTAAACAACTTTATTTACTTTTTCAGGGTGGTCAATGGCATATTTAGCTGCCACGTAAGCACCTTGTGAATTGCCGATAAGCGATACTTCGTCGAGGCATAATGCTTCAATGAAATCATGCACATGATCCACTAAGCTTTGGTGACCATTTACAGGCCATGCATGAGGGCGGGCATCCGTGAAGCCCATTGAAAGTTGATCTATTGCATATGCTCGGAAGCCGGCTTTTGCTAATGCTGGTAACATAAAACGCCAACCCGCTGCGCCGCATGCTCCAGGTCCTGCGCCATGCAGTAATATCACAGCCGGGCCTTCTGTTCCGGCCCAGGAATAATGTGTACGTACACCGTTCGCCAATATGTAACTATTATGAAACCCTTCAAAAATTGTCATCATTCTACCTCCCTTGAACTGAATGGTTATTTTATCTGTTTTGAGTATACCTACTAATGATTTCAAACGTTATACTGATTTTTATTGAAAGAATAGTGTTAATCTTTAAAATTTATTGAAAAATAAATTTCACTTTTGTAATATGATGAATAGATAGTTAAAGGGGATGTGATTTTATTGAGCGAAATTGCATTTGATTCCAGCGAAACGAAGAATATTTTAATGTCGGCCAATGCCTTCCATACTTTAAAGAACAGTTTGTTTAACAATATTGGTTCTCATAAAACAAAAGGCTTTTTATTTCGCTTTGGTAAAGAGTTCGGGATGGAATCAGCAAGAAAGATGCTTCAAAATAAAGACTCGATGAATCCCGTCGGTAAAAGACATTCACGCTTAGGTCACGTGAAAGATGTAATCTTCATGGGGGAAATTGTACGACATCCAGATGGCACGGTTGAATGCAATGATACGTGGGGACAATGGGTAGAATCATTCGAAGCGGCGTTACACCTAAAAAATTATGGTGTATCAAACGAATGTGTTTGTCATATGTTATGTGGTTTTGCAAGTGGTGCATTGACCTATGAGTATGGTCAATCGATTATTGCCGTTGAGTACAACTGCGTCGCAAAAGGGGATCCGTGCTGTGAGTTTAAAGTGCGCTTGGAGAGTGATTGGTTTGAGGAAGAGGAGGAGCTTATCCACCTTTATCAAAACGACAACATTTTATCTGAACTGGAAATGACATATGATGCACTTTTACACAATAAGCAAGTGCTCGAGAACATTTCATTGTTTCATAGTCAGCTCACGCAAAAAGTAACAGATAAGCATTCGATGGATGAAATTGTTCAGGTTGCGTCTGAGCTGTTGAACATCTCGATATTGATTGAGGATATCCATGGCAATGCGTTAAGCCAATTTGGTTTAACGGAAGAACAGCAACTAGCAATAAAAAAAGATAAGGTAAAGTTATCGCATTTTGACGATAAGTATAATGTTTCGCATTACAAAGGAAAAACATTCAAGAAGTTGACGGCACCTGTTCTTATTAACAAAAGGAATTATGCCACTTGTTCATTTTTTTACTTTGACGAAAAGGATATGGATGAAAACGACCACATATTTTTAGAGCGTATTTCCACAGTCGTAGCTTTGTGTATTTTATATGAGGAAGCGCAGTTTGAAGAGCAACAACGGATGCGTAGTTCGTTATTAGAGCGTTTAATCCATAATCGAAAAATTAAAGATATCGAATCGTACTATAAATTTTTACCGTTCAAATTTCAGCCGCCGTTTTCTACAGGTATTATCAGTGTCAAAAAGAAAAAGAAAAATAAAGACATCATCGACATTCATGACCAGTTGACACAGCTGTCAAAGTTGGCAAAAGAATGGGATTTACCTTGTATTTTTGCTGTACTAGGAGAGGAAATTGCGCTACTCAACTCACTAAATAGCGATAAGCAAGGTTGGAAAAATAAACTCACGAAAATTTTTCAAAAGATGGAGAAGCAAAATACCAATTATAAATATTCGATAGGGCTTAGCGGAATATTTAGTAACTTCAAAGATTTCGAACATTCTCTACAAGAGGCGCGTGTTGCACAGCGCTTTCCAAACGAAAAGTTACTAACGGACTACGAAGATTTAGGTATGCTTGGGGATATTGTAAAGAACATGAGCATGGAGCAACTACATGAAATGGCGAAAAAGACGTTAAAAGAATTATATGATTTTGATGATCCGCGTAAAAAAGAACTGTTGTACACGCTTTACGTCTATTTATTAAATAGCCAGCGCTTAAAAGAAACGATGGACGAGTTGACGTTATCAATCGGTGGTATTCAATATCGGATAAAGCAAATTGAAGAGCAACTGCAAATATCATTGAAAAACGCATCCACAGCAGCTTATACATTATTGGTTATTCAGGTTTTGATTTTGTCGGAGAGTTTAAGTTTTGAGGAATTTGCCAGATGAAGAGTGCCCAACGAAAGTAAGAAAATAGACAGTAGGCCAACTCGAGAAGTGAGTGGAGCTACTGTCTATTTTTGGATGATGTTTTGTTGACTTTTATTGTTCTGGAGCGATGCCTAAGTTCATATTCTCTTCTTCACGACGTGCATCTTCTTTTTCCGTTGCTGTAATTTTCAATTTACGTGTGGCAACTAACACAATCGCAGTAATCACATATAAACTAACTATGACTAAGACCCCTAAGTTGAAGCCGGATCGAACGTCATCGCCTGCTTGTGTAATTAAGTACCCGGTAATCCATGGGCCGATTATTCCAGCCATACTTGAAATGGATAACGAAACACCTGTTACACTACCTACTAGATTTTTTGGAATAATTAATGTTTTGATGGCAGTATTCAACGGTAATAAGCAAGTGTTTATGATTAGGCCCAACCCTAGGAATAAACAGGCTAGAACCGGCGAAGCGACAATTGTAGTCATCGCATAAGAAGCAGCACCAACCAGTAATACTGTAATCAATACACGGTCATAAGATTTGATAAGGCTTTTATTTTTCTTGAATAAGTAGTCAGTGAATTTGCCTACACAAATTGCAAAGACTGTTCCTGAAATGCCCATTGCAGCGAAGATCAACCCCATGAGCTGTGGCTCAAGACCGACGATTTGTGTTAAGTAAGTGGGTGCCCATGTAAGGACCCAAGTTGTAATCCACATGGATACGAAACCAACAACTAAAATTGATAATACATAAGGGTTGAAGAATACTTTAAAAATGTGCTTGAACGGTACTTCCTTGTTGGAGGCTAAACTTTTCACGTCTTCAATGAGGGGTTGTTTTGGCTCGTCTCTCATAAAGAAGAAGAGGATTGCCCATGCAAAGCTTGCCACCCCTAATAATGAGAAAGTATGTTGCCAACCAAAATTGGTGATGCCTTTAACTAAAAGAGGTGCAGCTAAGTACGTACCAACTGTTGTACCAGAAGTCATAATAGCTGCAGCGACGCCACGTTGTGAACTAGTGAACCATCGTGCTAAGTGCACGATGCACAATCCGAGCGTACCACCTTCGAAGAAACCTAAGACCACACGTAATAAAATCAAATGTGATAGCGTTTCTACAAAATAAGCGCTTGCTAATGAAATGGTCCATCCAGTAGCAATCATCATTAATAAATATTTTGTGTTGAAACGATACGTCAATGTCCCTAATACAATACTTCCGACCGCATATGCAGCGAAGAAACTACTTCCTACCAAACCAAACTGATCATAAGATAGATTCAGTTCAGACATAATTGGTTCTGCGGCTAATCCTAAAACTGATTTATCCGTATAATTTAAAACAGATAGTAAGAAAAGAAATGCTAGAACAACCCAACGCATAGTTTATCCCCCTTAAATTCCTTTGTTTTCCGCACCCGTAATTTCACGACTTTTCTAAAAAAATTATGGGTAATATCACACTTTCATATCTCTCAGATGTTTGATAGCGCTTTCAAAAAACAAATAGGATAGTCTCACACCTCCATTATTTTTGTTAGCTCTCATTTCTTTCACCATTATATTTTTGAAAAAATAATAGTGAGTTATGGTAAAAATCGGAAATGGATCTTCCATGAACAGAATTTTATTTGAAAAGAAAGAGATTTACAAGGGGAAAAAAGCATGCAGCTAATTCGTATTTGAGACACAACTAAAAAAATAAACACTAAGTTCACATTCTCAATGAGATGTATTTTAGGGGAGGATGTATTGGTACATCTGAATTTTTTTGAAAAAAATTTCACTGAGAATTACTTTTTTGATTTATGTGAATTTTATTGTTTTTATCTGAATTTTCAATAAAAATCACAATATTAATTTTTAATGGACTCATTTATGATTGAATGAATCAGTTACGAATGGGGGAATTAGGATGGATGATCGTTTATTTAGAGATGCAATGGGCAAGTTTGCTACAGGTGTAACCGTTCTTTTAACAGAAAACGAAGGTGAAACTCATGGAATGACAGCAAATGGCTTCATGTCAATTTCATTGGATCCTAAGCTTGTCTTAATTTCTATCGGACATAAAGCAAAATTCTTGGAGAAGGTTTCACAATCCAGGAAGTATACAGTCAATATTTTAGCAGAAGATCAGGAGCAGCATTCACGTCATTTCGCGGGAAGACCTGGTGAAGCGGTAGAATTCGAAACGTTAGCTGAACTACCGGTATTAAAAGGGGCAATCGCCCAAATTGCTTGTGAAGTCGTATCCGAACATGTAGAAGGTGACCATACATTATTCATTGGTAAAGTAGTTGATTTACGCCTTGAGGATAAAAAACCGTTATTGTTCTTCGGTGGTAAATATCATCAACTGAATGCGGTAGAAACAGTCATTTCATAAAAGGAGATTGATCAATGAGTACACACATGATGGCGGATGCATTGCTAGAAGCAGAACGTACAAAACAACCCATTGCACCATTAACTGAAACCTATGAAAACCTTACGGCTGCTGATGCCTATGCCGTGCAATTGGCGCAAATCCGCCAAAAAACGGATAACGGGGCGACAATAAAGGGGCTTAAAATTGGTTTAACAAGTAAAGCGATGCAAGAAATGTTGAATGTATATACGCCGGATTACGGCTTCATTTTAGATACGATGGTTTACGACGAGGCGGATGGTTTAATGGCTGAGTCCTTCATTCAACCAAAGGTGGAATTCGAAATTGCATTTGTCTTCAACAAGGAGGTAAAAGGACCTGACGTGACGGTGCAGGATGTAATCGATGCCACGGCTTATGTTGTGCCAGCAGTGGAAGTGATCGATAGCCGGATTGCGAATTGGGAAATAAAGTTCGAGGATACAGTCGCGGACAACGGTTCTTCGGCGGGTGCCATTTTAGGTGAAAAACGTACCCTACTTGAAGATATTGAAGACATCACGAATATACCGATGACCGTGCATAAAAATGGTGAATTCTTAGATGAAGCAACGAGCGCGGCCGTGTTAGGCAACCCGCTCCAAGCGGTGGTCTGGTTAGCAAATGAAGTGAGTACATATGGGATCTCCATCGAGCCAGGCATGTTTGTCTTATCAGGAGCCCTATCAAAAGCCGTTACCTTTGAAACAGGCGATAAATTCGAAGTGGACTTCGGCCAGCTCGGAAAAGTAAGCGTTAACATTTCTAAGGGAGTGGTTAAAAAATGACGAAGCTTAAAGTGGGGATTATCGGATCAGGAAATATAGGAACGGACTTAATGTACAAAATCGAGCGCAGTCCCGTATTGGAAATGAGTGTGATGGTAGGCATCGACCCGAATTCCGATGGTTTAAAGCGTGCGAAGAATCGCGGGTGTGAAATTATTTCAAACGGAATTGACGGACTCATGGAACGTCTTGATTTAGTGGATATTGTATATGACGCGACTAGTGCGTATGCACACAAGCATAATAGCGATCGATTAACGGCTGCCAATAAAAAAGTAATTGATTTAACACCAGCTGCAATTGGACCATTTACAGTTCCACCAGTAAATTTAAAAGAGCACCTCGATAAACCGAATGTGAACATGGTCACGTGTGGCGGTCAGGCGACGATTCCCATGATTCATGCCATAAATCGGATAGTGTCCGTAAACTATGCTGAAATTGTCGCGACCATTTCAAGCCTTTCAGCGGGTCCTGGTACACGCGCAAATATCGATGAATTCACCAGTACAACTTCTAAAGCGATCGAAGTGGTAGGCGGTGCGAAAAAAGGGAAGGCCATTATCATTTTGAATCCTGCTGATCCACCAATTATTATGCGGGATACCATCCACGCCTTGGTCGAAGAAGAAGGTCATGAGGAAGCCATCACCAAGTCGATTCACGATATGGTAGCGGAAGTGCAAGCTTACGTACCAGGTTATACATTAAAAGTGTCACCGATTTTCGAAGGTAGGAAAGTATCGGTGTTTGTCGAAGTGAATGGGGCAGCAGACTATCTGCCGGCTTATGCGGGTAATTTGGATATTATGACGGCAGCTGCGGTGCAAGTCGGCAATGAAATGGCTCGTCATTTACAGCGTGGGAAGGAGGAGGTCATCTCATGACATTAAATATTTTAGATGTATCGTTACGTGATGGAAGTCACTCTGTCCGCCATATGTTTACAGAGGAACAAGTACGTGCGGCAGCAAAAGGTTTAAATGCTGCAGGTGTGCGCTATTTTGAAGTATCACATGGAGATGGCTTGGGTGGTTCTTCGTTGCAATATGGTTTGTCAGCAACCGATGAACTGAAACTGATTGAAGTGGCTGTATCAGAATGTACCACTTCAGAAGTTGCTGTATTACTGATTCCTGGAATCGGTACAAAGCAGGACTTGGAAAATGCAGCGAACTTAGGGGCAAAAATGGTCCGTGTAGCAACGCACGTAACAGAAGCCGATGTAGCTGCCCAACATATTGAATTAGCACGCAAACTGGATTTGAAAACAGCTGGCTTCTTAATGATGAGCCATATGGCACCTGTTGAAAAAATTGTAGAGCAGGCAAAACTATTTGAAAGTTACGGAGCAGAGATCGTATATGTAACAGATTCAGCTGGAGCCATGTTACCAAAAGATGTAACCGAGCGAATTACAGCGCTGAAACAATCTTTAAAATGTGATATCGGTTTTCATGCCCATAACAATTTATCGATGGCCATGGCTAATACAGTTGCAGCAGTGGAGGCTGGAGCTACTTATATTGATGGTAGCATGCGGGCATTAGGTGCAGGGGCCGGTAATACACAAACAGAAGTAATGGTAGCCGTTTTAGAAAAACTCGGTTTTGAAACAGGCATTGATTTATATACATTAATGGACACGGCGAATGAAGTAATTGCGCCCATCATGCAACAATCACAAGAGATAACTGGCGGTAGTTTAACCTTAGGGTATGCGGGCGTGTACTCAAGCTTCTTATTGCATGCACAAAAGGCGGCAAAACAATTTGGTATCGACGAACGAGACCTTTTAATGAAAATCGGCCAAATGAAAGCAGTTGGTGGGCAAGAAGATTTAATTTATGAAGTGGCACAAAATCTAGCAAGATAAAAGAAAAAGGAGAGAATCGCAATGAAGGTAATCTATGTGAATGCGAATAATTTACAAGAGATTAAGGAATCCGCTCCCCATGTAGCGATGGCACTTGGTTATTTTGATGGTGTGCATTTAGGACATCAAAAAGTTATTCGAACCGCTAAGGAAAAAGCAAAAGCACAAAAATTATCACTAGCGGTTCTCTCTTTTTTTCCGCATCCTAAAAGTGTGTTATTTTCGGATAAAGAAGTTTCCTATTTAGAGCCACTAGAACAAAAGATTGAGAAACTAGAAAGGCTTGAAGTAGATGTTTTTTATATCGTAGAATTCACAAAGGAATTAGCTAAGGTAGAAGCGAACGATTTTTTAGAAGATTATATTATTGGGTTGAATGCTAAGGAAATCATTTGCGGTTTTGATTACACATATGGGGCAAAAGCTCGTGGTACTGTTCATACACTGGCAACCTATGCAGCAATCCAGCAAGTAGGCCTATCTGTTGTCGAAGAACTAAAGTGGAAGGATCAAAAGATCAGTTCGACCTTGATTCGGAGGTATTTAACAGAACGAAAGCTTAGTGAATTACCAAGGCTATTGGGCCGCTTTTATAAAACGAAATATAGTCAGAAGAATGGTCTACTACCAAATTATTCGTTACCGAACGTAGGCAGCTATAAAATATTGATTGAAGATCAACATTCTATTATTGAGTGTGTTGCGACAGTGAAGTGCAAAAAATATATTCAGATCCATCATGAACTGTCGACACTTCCGAATCTATTAACGATACAATGGGTTGATCATGTTGATCGACTAGAAACAATACCAAGCTGAATACTCCTTAAATCCTGTAGCAGAACCATTACTGAAATTGTTCTGCTTTTAATTTTTTAAAAATGAAGCCCCTCTAAAAATGGATATGGCAAATCTCTCTTCACGGACGACTTTCTTCTATTATATATTAACTCCAAATGCTTCGGATTTTCCCAAAAGAATGGCAGTACTTTCTTTTCGCTCATATACCTGCAAGAATTCCACTGTAGTCCAGTAAACTATCGAATTTAATTTTGTTCATCATGTTTTATATTCCATGTTTATGGAGACTCCATACGGGTAAAAATATAAGAGAGACAGGATACTTACACTTGTAGTAAGGGATGAACAGAATATATACATATACTTTTGGCTAGCATTCTGTTTCGACTTATTAAATAACTTTTTAGGAGTGACTACAACTATGAAAAGAAAAAAATTAGCGATTGGTTTAGTTTCTTTGGCATCAGCATTCGCATTATCCGCATGTAATGATGATAATGAGGAGAAAGATACTGACCAAACACCGAAAACGGAACAAAGTACGGATATAAATACGACTAAAGAGGAAACAAATCATATGGATCATGCTAAAGATTCTTCCAATGAGGCAGAGGTTCCTGATGGTTTGAAAGCTGCGGAGAATCCAAAGTATGAAGTGGGAGATAAAGTAACGATTAAATCAGATCATATGGAAGGCATGGATGGAGCCGAAGCAACAATTGTCGGAGCCTATGATACGACAGCCTATTCCGTTACGTATACACCTACAACAGAAGATAAAAAAGTAGAAGACCATAAATGGGTGATTCATGAAGAAATCAAAGATGCTGGAGAAACGCCGTTAGAACCAGGTACTGAAGTGACTCTTGATACCGATCATATGGAAGGTATGGATGGTGCAAAAGGTGTCATCGAGTCTGCCGATACCACTACAGTATATATGGTTGATTACAAACCTACAGATGGTGGCATTGAAGTGAAAAATCATCAATGGGTAACAGAAAGTGAACTTTCATCTAAATAATAATCCTGAGACGTCAAAAGACCTTATCTCTTTATGAGTAAGGTCTTTTTGACGCTGAAGTTCATTTAATCATCAATGTCCTTCAACAAACATGTCCTGCTAATGCGGTACATGTTTTTTTATTTCTTCTAATTATTAGCCAAGTTTAACTGTTTCCTGGAAGTATTTCATGCACAGTGTTTGAAGGAGAAGACATTCTAAAATGGAGTAAAATGCCCTCGGAGAATTTTCTTTATGTAACCTATAAAAGGCGAAGCAAGTAATGAAAAGGAGTGGTAACCAAGGATATCGTCCAATATTAAAATCTTTATCGTATTCATTTATAACAAAATTTTTTCCACCGAAGCGTTTGCCTAAATCAGACAAATGAAAGTTTTAGTACAGTCTTTTAATCAGGGAAAACTGCCAATCAATTAGGCGGTTTTTATTTTAGCTGATATAAAATATTTTGCATTAAGGAAACATTTTGTTGGAATGGCATAAATTATATAAAGGAGAGGATTCATATGAATTGGACAAATCGTACGCAAAAGAAAATCATTGGATATTCCGCCATGTTCAAGAAGCTTGGAATCATCAATGATGATCAATATAAAGATATTATAAGTACAGTTCAATCAAAGGATTAAGCGGTGGGTTTACCTATAATCGTGGCTTTAACAAGATAAATACCCCATCTTTATTAGCGAGAAAGGTGGGGTGGCTGCGGTTACGATTACAAGAGAGATGGGATATGGTATGGTAGAGGAGGCTTTACATTTACTGGGTGATTATCTACCAAGCGGGAGGTTGAGACAAAATAATGAAGCAAAACTTGTATATACATATGCCCTCATTGGTTCTATTACTTTTCAGTTATATACTTATCGGCATCTTGTTTTTTGTTGTCTATAAAAGACAACAAAATTCGCCAAGGGTTTGGAAATGTTTGCTGGTTATGTTCATCGGAATTTTTTCTTTCAGCATTACTTTTAATCTATCAACTGAAGCGATCAAGGTGCCCATTCTACCAATGGGAGTAGCGCTTTTATATTGGTGGTTGAGAAGAAAGAAGAATACAGAGCGTTGGCCGCGGTATCGTCGCTATGCTTGGTTAGGGTTTTGGGTGAACTTCATCTTTTTTACTTTTTCCTTCTTGAATACGCCGCTTGATCATTTGATGTTCCCAAAAGATGAACCTTCGACATATATGCAGGATGTTGCAAAGGCTTCCTTAATCAACACACACCCAACTGCGAAGAAGGTCACATTGAATAATGAGGTGTTGCAAAAACAGGTGGACGAGATGAAACCAAAGAAAATGATAATTGGTCCCTGGTATTATGAAATCAATGAAAAGAACGGGTATAAAGAACGGTTTCCTTATCTTTTGACAGGAACGGTTCCTGAAAAGGGAAGCGGACTTAAAACAGTCATTTATGTAGAAAGAGATGGAAAGGGTTTCCTCATTACACCGAATAAAGGACGCCAGGTTTACTTCCGGTCGGAAGAATCCGTGTTGTCTGGAGGTGCTGGTAAGAATGACTAAAAAAACGAAAACAATCATCTTAGTGATAGTGATTGTCCTTATTGTGGGAGTCCTTTTGATCATTCAATCCCCAAGAGAACCCGAAGCATTTCTTACGGATAAGCAAGTGATTAAACGGATCAATTCTTTTTTTCCTGAAGCAGAACCCAAGGTCATTCAGGACGTTCTTTATTTAGATGATACTCATGTCTTTGTTCCTTTCATCAATGAAAGCAAAGAATACCGGATGAGTTTCTGGGTTTGGAAGGACAATAAATGGAGGGCGGCTTCCGTGGATAATGGGGGCGAGCCAAAGGCTTGGAACGGAAAAAAAGATTCATTCTTCATGTGGAATCTAGACCCAAAGGATGAAATGTCTGAAATCAAGATGTTTATGATAAAAGATAGGAGTTTCATTGTTTCAGAGGATGAGGCGACCTATGAACCCGGTTTAGAAATGATGCACAGTATCATGGTTGAGGATAAATCCTATGGAGTGGAAAAATACCCAGATAGCTGGCTAACTCTTATGGATCAGTATACAGAAGTACAAAAAGAATCCATTTTTGATGGATACTTTGAGGATAGACAAACATTTAAAATAGGTAATAGATTCTATGGCAAGGATGGTAAGGCAGTTTTTCCTACAGTGCCCACCGATGGAATCGGGTATGGAACAGGGAATGATTATTTGGATGTACCCTTCCTATTGTATCTAGAAGAAAGTGAATTGGAAGGTTCATATTGACAGGGGGCTACCAAGAAATGGGTGGCCTTTGCACGTTGTGTAAAAACTAGTATTCTTATATAGTTAAAGGATGAAAGTTTTATAGAAGGAGTGGCTTAGAGGTGCTGGCATCATGAGTTCGACGGTTTTAGCTTTAATTATATTTCTCATTACGTTAGTGTTGGTCATCTGGCAGCCAAAGGGGCTGGGAATCGGCTGGAGTGCCTGCGGAGGGGCAATCATTGCTCTTTTGTTCGGTGTTGTCTCGTTCCAGGATGTAAGTGATGTGACGCAGATTGTCTGGAATGCGACGTTGACGTTCGTGGCCTTGATTATCATTTCGTTAATATTAGATGAAATAGGTTTCTTTGAATGGGCGGCGCTGCACATGGCCCGTTATGCGGATGGAAAAGGTTTCCGTCTCTTTATTTTGGTTATGGTTCTAGGAGCCATCGTTGCGGCGCTGTTTGCAAATGACGGGGCCGCATTGATCTTGACCCCGATTGTACTTGCGATGGTACGGGCATTGAAGTTCGATGATAGAATGGTGCTGCCATTCATCATGGCTAGTGGATTCATCGCCGATACGACTTCCTTGCCATTTGTCATCAGCAATCTGGTGAACATTGTATCTGCTGACTTCTTCGGAATCAGCTTTGGAGAATATGCCAGCCGGATGATTGTCCCGACATTATTCAGTTTAGGAGCAAGCATTCTCGTGCTCTATTTGTTTTTCAAAAAAGAAATACCAGCAACGTATGACTCCGATCATTTGAAGCGGCCGGCTGATGCGGTAAAAGATCCGCGTATGTTCAAGATTTCCTGGTTCGTCCTTGCTGTTCTGCTTGTTGGTTATTTTTCAAGTGAGTTTATAGGTATACCCGTTTCGTTTGTGGCTGGTGCAATCGCCATCGTTCTTTTGATTTTGGCAAGAAGAAGTCCAGCAGTAAAAATTCGTACGGTCCTTCACGGTGCTCCGTGGAATATTGTCTTCTTCTCGATTGGTATGTATGTGGTCGTATATGGACTACGGAATGTAGGATTGACCAGTCTATTAGCTGACGTCATTAAGGCAACGGCCAATCAGGGCTTGTTTTCGGCGACAATCATCATGGGATTCATTGCAGCGGTTCTTTCTTCGTTCATGAATAATTTGCCGACAGTCATGATTAATGCCCTTGCCATAGCAGAAGTTCCAACAACGGCACCTATTAAGGAAGCTCTGATTTATGCCAATGTCATAGGTTCCGATTTAGGTCCGAAAATCACACCGATTGGATCTTTAGCCACGCTTTTATGGCTTCATGTCTTAAAACTCAAGGGAGTCCGGATCACCTGGGGATATTATTTTAAAGTCGGAATTATTCTGACTGTCCCGACATTATTCATCACTTTGTTTGGATTATATATTTGGCTATTGATTCTTCATTAACGAAACTGCCGGTTTACTGGCAGTTTTTCTTTTTAGTTATCAAAATAATTGGTGAAGGAGTGATTCCTTTGAGATAATAGAATAAATGATTCAAAAAGGAGTTACTTAGATGGCAGAGGATTTTAATATTCCGAGTACCAAGGTGGATGAAATCGACAAAAAAATCATTTCGATACTACATGAAGATGCGCGGATTTCTTATACGGATTTAGCAAAGCAAGTGGAGCTTTCAAGAGTGGCGGTTCAAGCGAGAATCAATCACTTGGTGGAAAAAGGAGTGATCGAACGATTTACTGCCGTCATCAATCCAGCCAAGATAGGTATTCATGTCTCTGCATTTTTCAATGTCGAGGTGGAGCCAAAATATTTGGAATCGGTGGCACAACAATTGGAGAATGAGCCTGCCGTAACAAGTTTGTATCATATGACCGGTCCGAGCAAGCTGCATATGCACGGAATCTTCACGGACAATCAGGAGATGGAGCGCTTTCTTAATGAAAAGCTTTATCCAGTGCCCGGGGTAGTCAGCGTCGATTGCCAACTTCTCATTAAACGGTATAAGAGCCGCATGGGAATGAAGCTTTAAGAAAATATTCCAGTTAAAGAAAAAGATTGTCGAGAAATATATTTATCTCGACAATCTTTTTTTGTGAAGCATAATGTCTACAATTCTATTATCCTTACATTTCTTCCACGATTCCTTTAACCAATCCAACGAATTGTGTTCTCACTTTACTTGCGACTTCAATCACTTCATCATGACTTAATGGTTGATCTAAAATTCCGCATGCCATATTCGTTAAGCAGGATATTCCCAACACTTTCATCTTGGCATGAACGGCTACAATGGCTTCCGGGACGGTTGACATCCCTACAGCATCTGCCCCCAACGTACGAATCATCCGAATTTCTGCTGGTGTTTCATACGCGGGGCCACTCCACCAAGCATAAACGCCCTGTTGTAAGGAAATGTTCTGTTCCTTGGCCACTTTGGAAGCAATGTTACGCAACTCAGGATGATAGGTTTGGGAAAGGTCAGGGAAGCGTGTGCCCAAGTCATCATTATTCGGTCCAATGAGAGGGTTTGTACTGACCAAATTGATGTGGTCCGTAATGAGCATTAAATCCCCTGGATTAAAGTCTGTATTAATAGCGCCACAAGCATTGGTAATGATTAATTGTTCGACCCCCAATGCCTTCATGACACGCACAGGAAAAGTCACTTCATCTAATGTGTAGCCTTCATAATAATGAAAGCGTCCCTTCATGGCCACCACAGTTTTACCCTTCAATTGCCCGATTACCAATTCATTTGCATGGCCGATTGCTTCGGATTTTGCAAAGTGAGGAATTTCGCTATATGGGATTTTAAATGGGTTCTCGATTTCGTCAGCAAGAGATCCTAACCCTGATCCTAAAATCATACCGATCTTTGGCTGATTGTCCGTTTTGCTCATAATAAAATCTCTGGTTTCTAATATATCTTGTAATCTTTGCATGCAACATTCCTCCTCGATAAATGAAAATTCAATCATATGTATTATGATTATTCTGAAAAAATAAATAAAAGCAATACACCATAGTTTACTGGGTTTAATCGCCAATGTAAATACAATAAAAGGAATGTTCCAAAAACATTTAAAAGGTGATTCTATAAAAACTCTTTTTCAATAAGAAACGTTTGCCATGCCAGCCATAAAAAAACCACCTTTGAGGTGGATTTTTTTATATGATCGGGAGGATGAACCCTCCATAGGCAAAGGCGAAAATGATGACGAAGGCAGGGTGAATTTTGAATTTACCTAACGCTAGGAAGGCGATTCCAGCGATGATCAAGGAATGGAGATACCCTATCGACCCGACAGCATCAGCAGCCATATTCCAAGTAAGCAAAAGCATCATGATCGCAATCACTGGCTGAACGAGGAGGGACATGCCTTTCACGATGGGAGACTGCTTGTATTTTCGTAAGATTTTCAATAGATATATCAAGGCCACGGCAGAGGGGATGATGGTGCCCGCCAATGCCGCGAAGAATCCTGGCCATCCATATACATCATAGCCAACATAGGCAGCGATCTTTGTGGCAATCGGTCCTGGAAGGGAGTTCCCGAGCGCAAGCATTTGTGAAAATTCAGTATTGGAGAGCCAGCCGAAGCGGGTGACAATTTGGTCGTACATGAGAGGAATCGAAGCAGGCCCCCCTCCGTAGCCTAGAATGTTCGCTATGAAAAAGGCCAAAAATACAGCTACACCAACCGGGATAAAAAGAGCCCCCATTATGCTGATTCCTCCTTCTTTTCCTGTCTCTTATTTTTAATTCTGCTTCTCAATTTGAAATGAAATGCCCCATATAAAAGGAAGATCATGATCACGATTCCAGGATGTAGGGAAACGACCTGAAGAAGGATGAAGGAAATGGCAAAGAATAAGATGCCAAGTACTTTTCCCAATCCTTTAACGGCCTTTTCGCCAAATTCATACGCCATCTGCCCGAGCATAACTGCAACAACAGGCATAACGGCTGCAATCATATTGCTGATCATCGCAGAATTACTGAGGACATTTATGAAGGCGATCAGAAACACCATGGCAAAGGCCGAAGGTAAAATATGAGCGGCGACACTTACGAGAGCACCTGGCCATCCTTTTAATTTATACCCCAGATAGGCGGCCATCTTTGTGGCAATCGGTCCCGGGAGTGTATTGGCAATGGCCAATGTATCGCCGAATTCATCATCATCAAGCCAACGGTAACGGGAAACGGCCTCGTGGCGAATGAGTGGGATAACCGACGGACCGCCACCGAATCCCAAAATCCCTGTCCGCATCATTCCCACGGTTAATTCTCCATATGGGTTTTTCACTTCGAATCCTCCTATTCAACTAAGAATCATTCATTTCCATGTTTATCTATTAATCATAACAAAATATCTTTCAAAATGCTTGTAAAATCTCATTGGAAGTTTCAAATTGTATGGATGTTTATAGATAAACCAATTTAATTGATAATCTAAATGATAAATATATTTCAATTTGTCTATAAAAAGAAAATATAGATTACGCATTGAGAAGAAAAGGTTTATAATACAAATATAGTTAATTGTCAGAAAAATCAAAATTAAAGGAGCGGCTTTATGACAAAATCAATTATCGGAACGAAGAGCATGGTAGTTAGCCCACATTATTTAGCGTCGATGGCGGGAAATCATATTCTCGAAAAAGGAGGTAATGCCTTTGATGCGGCGGTGGCTGTCAGTGCCTGCTTAGGTGTGGTATATCCGCATATGACGGGCCTTGGCGGTGATACGTTCTGGTTGAACTATGAAAGGAAGGAAGGGAAAATACGTGCCTATAATGGAAGCGGCCGTTCTGGGACCAATGTCAGCCATGAAACTTATGTAGGTGAAGCGGCCATTCCCTTTCGTGGCATAAGGAGTGCCATCACCGTTCCGGGAATGGTAGATAGCTGGGATGCTATATTAAAAGAATTAGGTACTTTAACATTAGCTGAGGTTCTTGTACCGGCCATCGACTATGCGGAAAAGGGTTTTCCGATTACGAAGAACCAAGTGGACTATACAAAGCAGAACTGGAAATGGCTTTCAAGAATGCCAATCACGGCGGATATTTATGCTCCAGGTGGAAGAATTCCAGATGTGGGGGAACGTTTTTACCAAAAAGACTTGGCCCGCAGTTTAACCAAGATTGCTGAGCAGGGACGTGATGTATTTTATCATGGAGAGCTCGCTGAATCGATTGTTACGTATATGAAGGAACAAGGTGGACTGTTAATGGCTGAGGACTTTGCTAACCATGAAGGTAACTGGGTCGAACCGATTTCCACTACCTACCGCGACTATACCATTTATCAAGTTCCGCCCAACTCTCAAGGATTCGTCGGTTTGATGGCATTAAATATTCTAGAGAACTTTGACCTGGAAAACATGGAACACGGTTCTGCCGATTATTATCATGTAATGGCTGAGGCGTTAAAAGCGGGGTTCCGTGATCGAAACGAGGTGTTAACGGATCCTGAATTCTTTGATATACCTCTTGAAAAGTTGCTTGATAAGCAATACGCAGCCAAGCTCGCAACAGCCATTCAACTAGCAAAAGCGGAAAAGGTGACAAGTCCTCCAATGGGCAGTGACACAGCCTATGCTGCCGTCGTGGATAAGGATGGGAATTCCGTTTCTTTCATTCAGAGCCTGTATTTCGAGTTCGGATCGGGTGTCGTTGCCGGGGATACAGGTGTGATTCTTCAAAACCGGGGGTCTTTTTTCTCGCTTGATTCCGACCATGTCAATACATTGGAACCCAACAAGCGATCCTTCCATACATTGATGCCGGCAATGGCCTGTAAGGATGGAATACCTAGCATTATTTACGGAACGCAAGGTGGAGAAGGGCAACCGCAGACGCAGACCGCAATCATTACCCGGATGATTGATTTTGGGATGGATCCGCAATCGGCCATCAATGAGCCGCGTTTTGTCTGGGGCAGGACCTGGGGAGAATCAAGTGAGGCGTTACGTATCGAAAGTCGTGCCGAAAAGGATACCATTAAGGAACTCCAAGGAAAAGGACATCTTGTCGAAGTCGTTGAGGAATTTGACGGAGCGATGGGGCACGCACAGGCCATCCAAATCGATGAGCAAGGTTTCCTTAAAGGTGGAGTCGACCCAAGGGGAGACGGGGCAGCGATCGGATCTTGAGAAGAGTGCGATTTGTAACCCTCGATATAACCTGATTTCAATTCATAAACGTATGGCCCCTGCTATTGGGGCCATACGTTCTTTATTATCCTTTTGATAGGTCACTAGCCATATAGTAATGAGTATTCAATAAAAACTCTCACTCTATGAAATATAAATGGATAAGATTCTGGTCTAGACCCTAGAGATTAAACAACTTTAGTCTAGTGATAAAAGTAATTTAGGTAAATAATACCATGTTAAACTTCGGTAGATACCTTTAAATTTACGTTCCTATCATATCCAAGACGGCAATAGTAAGCTCATTTTCGCTATTTTCCCACTTATACGGAGATTAATGTTGGGAATGTGTCGAAGAGTAAGGGTAAAATGGTTGATTTAATGGAAAATATTTATTGAAAGTTCAGAAGATTATAAACATATAAGACTATATACAACAATATGTAATATTAAGTAATATTATGTAAATACATTCTTTATTGAGAACAAATTAATCTTAATAAAGAATACCCAGGAGTGAATGTGCTCCTAGATTAGTATTGTAAGGTTGCTTCAAGAGTACTCATACGAGTTAGAAAATAAAAGGAAGGAGATTGATTTTACTTAATATTGCGTAGTGGACGACTTGTAACATGAAGATGGATACTAAAGATTTTGAGAAAGTAAAATAGAGATGCGGGGGGAAATGAAGTGGGTATGAAGAAAAAGTTAGGTTTAGGTATTGCATCAGCAGCATTAGGACTATCACTAATTGGTGGGGGTACATATGCTTATTTCAGCGATCAAGAAGTAACGAATAATACATTCGCAGCCGGTACATTGGATTTGTCCATTAATCCACAAACCATCGTCAATCTTGATAATATGAAACCGGGTGACTCGAAAACAACTGAATTTAAATTGACGAATAATGGTTCGTTGAAAATTAAAAACGTCAATCTGAAAACAGCGTATTCGGTTGTCGATGCGAAGGGTGACAACGGTTCAGAAGATTTCGGGAAGCATATCCGAGTGAACTTCTTGTGGAATTGGGACAAAGAGAATGAACCTATTTTTGAGACAACACTGCAAGAATTGAAAAATATGGATCCGGATCTTGTTAAAAAGAGTGTTCTAGACCCTTTCTTTGCAAAAAATGGTGGGCTTGAACCGGGTGCTGAAAACGATCTTTGGGTACAGTTTGAATTTATTGATAATGGAGCAGATCAAAATGTATTACAAGGTGATCAGCTTAAACTAGACTGGACATTTATCGCTAATCAAACCGTTGGTGAAGCTAAGTAAGATTCTCTTATCACTATGAAAATAATTGGCCACTAAATATATGTATGAGGGAGATGGGATAATTGAAAGTAAATAAGAAAATGGCTTCTTCCACTTTAGCTCTTTCCGTTTTTTTAGGGACGTTCGGTACAGGTGGATCACTTGTAGGTGCTCAGGACACTACTAAATATAATGATGAATATAAAACTCCTTCTTTTATCGGTGAAACTTGGTCCGCAAAAGGAAAAAGTGACTTAAGCAAGAGGGAAATCGCCTATTCTTTCCTTAATGAAAATAGTAAGAAGTTTAAACTAAAAGGTGATATGAAAAAAAACTTTAAAGTAATTGAAGAACAAGCTGATAAAGAGTTCGGAACTCATCACTTTAGAATGATTGAACAGTATAAAGGAGTTCCAATATACGGAGCGGATTCTACGATAGCCATTGACGAAAATAATAATGTTACATCGTTCTTCGGTGAAGTTGTGCCTAATCTTGAGAATGAAAATATCAAGACAGAGGTTGCCATTTCTGAAACGGAGGCAATTGAAGTAACAAAACAGGATATTGAAAAGGAAATTGGCAAGGTAGATCAGTACGATGGTGACATTTCCGTTGAACAGTATATTTATGAATTCGATGGAGCTTTCCATAATACTTTTCTAGTTAAAGCTTCTACCATTGACCCTGAGGTTGGATACTGGCATTATTTCGTTGATTCTACTAATGGGAAAATTGTAGATAAATATAATGGTGCCCAAGACGTTACGGCATTTGGTAATGGCGTATTTAATAACAAGCAGATGTTCGAAGCGCAATTTGCTAATGGGGTGTATGGTCTCACTGATGTGACGCGTGGAAAAGGCGTTATCACCAATGATGCAAAGAACGGCAACAGACTAGTAACAAGCCTTCTTAAAATGTTTAAAGATGGTGCTTCTGTAGATGCACATGCAAATGCACAGAAGACATATGATTATTTTAAAGGCACATTTGGTCGTAATTCAGTTGATGATAAGGGCCAACAGTTAATTTCTTCGGTCCATGTGAATAATAATTGGAACAATGCTTCATGGAATGGGAGAACCATGTCATACGGAGATGGTGATGGCATCGCCTATTATAATTTCGCTGGAGGCTTGGACGTTGCTGCGCATGAGATGGCGCATGGTGTGACTGAACATACGGCAAACCTAATCTATCGAAATGAATCCGGGGCCTTAAACGAATCCATGTCCGATATATTTGCTGCAATGGTAGACAGAACTGATGAAGAATGGCTAGTTGGAGAAAAAATCGTTAAGGATGGAAGAAAGGCATTGCGTTCCATGAGTAATCCGGCAGAAATCGTTGACGCTAGAACGGATAGTGGATTTTCTCCAGATCATTGGAGTAAAAGATATACCGGTACTGCAGATAGTGGCGGTGTGCATATCAACAGTAGTATCAATAACAAAGCCTCCTATCTGATTTCAGAGGGTGGAACTCATTATGGAGTTACAGTGAGTGGGGTTGGTCGTGAAGCGACAGAACAAATTTATTACCGCGCCCTTTCTAAATACATGACAGCCAGTTCAAACTTTACAATGATGAGAGAAGCAGCTATTCAGGCTGCAACGGATTTATATGGAGCTAGCTCAAAAGAAGTTAGAGCTGTAAAAGCTGCATATACCGCTGTTGGTGTGAACTAAGGATTTAAAAAGTGGAGGTGTCCCAAAAGTGTTCTTTTGGGCACTTCTTTTATATCAAATATTTTTTGGAATGAATCTTGTACATATGAGTCCTAAGGGAACATACATCCAAATTGAATGAACACATTATTGCCAGTCTGCTCTCTATAGGGAAGCAAGCAATATAAAGAATGAAGCCTAGAAAGAAGGGGTTTCCAATACTAAATAAAAAGGGAAATGGGAAGAGAAAAAAACGATTATGGACATTAACCAAGCTGGTGGCTATATGGTATTTATTTTTAGGAGCAGTGGTGGCTGTTACGGGCCAAACGAATGCCTATTATACCGACAGTGAACTAGTATACCAAGAGATTCAGATTGGGACTTGGGAGATAGCCGAGGACCTGGATTGCTCTAACGCAAAAGAGAATGAAAATCATGAAGAATGTGAAGATGTGAATGAACCAATCGTAGATGAGCCAGATACGAATGAAAAACAGGAGAAAGAAAGTGATCAGCCCGAAACTGAGGAGAATGAAGAGGCAGTGGACTCTGATGAAAAAGTAGATGATTCCAATAAAGACGAAATTGAAAATAAGCCTAAAGAAAACGAGGCTATCGATAAAGAAAAAGAAGAAAGTGAGTTACCGATTGAAAAGGACCCTATTACAGAGGATGAGAACACAGATGGTAAGGTAGATAATAAGTCAGGAGGCGAAGAGTTTGAAAAGAACGCTGAAAGTAATAAGTAATTTGATTACATTCGTACTATTCTTAAACCTAATGGTCATGGTGTTTCTTATCATATCCTCAAAAGCGTCTGGGGGGGAACCCCAAGTTTTTGGGTACCAGCTTAAAACTGTATTGTCTGGTTCGATGGAACCTACCTTTCAAACCGGTTCAGTTATAGCTGTAAAGCCACTAAATTCAGATGAGAAAAAAGTACTGAAAAAAGAGGACATCATCACATTTCAAACAAGTGATGGAATATTAATTACTCATAGGATCACCAAAGTGAACAATAGCGGGGAGCATGTTCTTTACGAAACGAAGGGCGACAATAATAAAACTTCGGATGCAGATCCGATTCTCTCTGATAATGTTGTAGCTTTGTACTCTGGATTTACGATTCCTTATATAGGATATTTCATCGATTTTACTCAATCAAAAGAAGGAGCAGCCCTATTACTTATTGGTCCGGGTTTATTACTCTTAGGGTACTCAGGTTTTTGCATCTATCAAGGGTTGAGAGAAATAGAATCACCCGAAAAACTAGCAGCCAAGAAAAAAATAGTGTAATGGCGTAGGAGCTTGAGAAGGCTAATGAATGAATAAACCATTAGATACCCCCAGCAAAGGGACGGTAAATACGCCTCTTTGCCGGGGGTTTTTTGTAGTATTTCTAAGTCATTAACTTCCTCGGTACACCTGGTAGCCCCATGGCGAGACGAGTAAAGGCACATGATAGTGGGAATCGGGGGATGCTAGGCCGAAGCGGACTGGAACTTGATCCAAAAAGGGAGGGTCGGGCAGGTCGATAGATTGACAACGGAAGTAATCGCCGATATGAAAGACGATCTCATAATTGCCGGTTTTTGCATTTTCCCCGATTAGGAGGGGGGCATCAAGCCGTCCATCTGCATTCGTGGCAGCTGTTTGTAGTAGCTGCCATGTGGAGGAAGATGGTTCGGAATAATATAATTCAATTGTGACGTTTGCAGCGGGTTTCCCATGCGTTAAGTCCAATATATGCGTTGTTATGCCAGACATATATGTCTCCTTATCCCTTGCATTCTTCGGCCAGGGCCGAGACTATTTAGCATTTGATTTTTTCCTGTAAACGTAAGAGCGCGATTCGGTGAATTTCAGATAAGGCCGTTTCGAATTCGTCTTTTTCTGTATGGTGGATCCTCGTTTGCATTGCTTCGTATATCTCATTCTTATCCTTACCGCGTACTGCGAGGATAAAGGGGAACCCGAACTTATCCATATAGCGTTTATTCAATGAAAGGAAATTTTCGTATTCCAAGGCGGTTAAGTCCTTTAATCCGGCTCCACGCTGTTCCTTGATCGAGTCATCGGTCATTTCGACTTTGTCCCCTAGGTTTGGATGCTTCCTTATTAATTCCAGCTTCTTTTCTGTTGAAGCACGATTGACGATGTCGACCATGCATTGGTGAAGAATTAATAAGGTAGAAAATGGCCGAGACGCTGCCGCTTGTTCTGGAATCCAAGGTGAATGTTCGAAAACATCACTTAGAAAGTCTGTGAATTCCTCATTGCTTTTTACTTGTAATATTTCAAGAGTGATCATTTTTTGGACTCCTTTTATACACTTTTTGCTAAGAGCTGTTCCGTTTCGGGCATCACTCTTGAATCTGTTTTTTTCTTGCGGGGAGTTAAAATTAAGTTCAGGATGATGGCTGTCAGGCTACCGGTAATGATTCCGTCACCGACTATAATACGAATTCCCTCAGGAAGGCTTGAGAATAATTCTGGAACAACCGTTGCACCGAGACCCAAGGAGACTGAACAAGCAATTACCAATAAATTCGAGTTGTCGGAAAAATCAACATCGCCCAATATTTTGATTCCTGACGACACAACCATTCCAAACATGACGACGGTAGCTCCACCAAGAACTGCGGTAGGGATCAAGGTAGCGAGTGCCGCAATTTTCGGAACAAGTCCAAGCCCGATTAATATGAAGCCGGCGGCGATAGTAATGGATCGTTTTTTCACGCCCGATAATTGAACCAAGCCGACATTTTGTGCGAATGTGCTATAGGGAAAGGCATTGAAAATTCCTCCTAAGGTGAATGCGAGTCCTTCTCCCCGGTAGCCTCGTACAATATCCTGTTCCTTTAATTCCCGCCCGGTTATTTTCCCAAGGGCTAGGAAGGCACCTGTGGATTCGATAAGGATGACCGCACCCACGAGCAACATTGTCAGGATGGGGGCAATTTCAAAGGTGGGCGTCCCAAAATAGAATGGAGCTGGGACATGAAACCAAGAGGCTTCCATTAAGGTGGAAAAATCCATTTTTCCCGTAAAGGCAGATGCGATGGTTCCAGCGACAATCCCAACCAATACTGAAATGGCGCGGATGAATCCTGTGAAAAAACGATTCATCAGAAGAATGATGGCAAGGACACCAAAGGAGAGCATTAAGTTTTCAGCTGAACCAAATTCTTTGCTGCCTGCACCGCCGGCCATGTTTTTAATGCCGGTAGGAACCAGGGAGAGCCCAATGATGATAACGACTGTCCCCGTGACGACAGGAGGAAATAACTTAAGTAGCTTGCCGAAGATATTGGAGAAAAAAATGATGAATAATCCCGCTGCGATAATCGATCCATATATGGCCGAAATTCCATAATTACTGCCTATGGAAATCATAGGAGTGACCGCTACGAAAGAAGTGCCTAAAACGATTGGCAGCCCAATGCCGAAATATTTATTCTTCCAAGACTGAAGTAACGTGGCGATTCCGCAAGTCAGTAAGTCAATCGCGATAAGGTAAGCGAGCTGTTGAGGAGTAAAGCCAAGAGCTCCTCCGACGATGATAGGAACCAAAATTGCACCGGCATACATCGCAAGGACATGCTGTAGGCCTAATGAGAAGACCTTAGACTTGCCATTTTTTTCATTCATGCTTATAAAACTCCCTTCTTCAAGTCATTGTCAGGTAATATTACGCTTATTTGTTATAATTACTACCATCATAATAAATATTCTGACAATTGTCATTGGTTATTGTAAATAATTTCAAGAAGGGTTTATAGGCAAACTGCATAAAAAGTGGAAGTTGAATTATTAAGTACGATAGGTAAATAATAAATCCCAACTATAAGTCTCTGAAGAAAAGCGTCTCCTTCTGGCTTTATATAGCATATGGATTGAGTAAAGCATATCCATTCTCTTGTACGACTAATTATTTCAATATACAAAATATATTGACAAGTTGATCTTGGCTATATTAGTATATATATAATCATAGATAGACAACGTATTTATACCTGTTGCATGTCTGTAATGGCAGGAGGCACAATAAGTATGTTTCAACAGAATACGATTTATATAGTCGGCGAGTCGAAGACGGCTTCCAATAATCCAATCACACAGCAGTTCAACTGTTTTTTTATCGGGCTTGTCATTGATAGTGATACACATGAAATAGTGGATGTGGAATGTTCGACTACGATATCTCTTACATCTAAGTTCATTCACTCTTTGTTAAAAGGCAAATCCATTCTTCAACCTGATGAGCTAGAGAAGGAAATTGAGAAACGATACTTTGGTTCTTCTCAGAAAGCCCTGACCGTTGCTCTCAGAAATGCAACGATTAAATATCTTCAACTTTATAAGGTGTAGCTGCTTCTTTTGTTAATCGCAAATGAAATCCAGCTGTTAAAGAGTGTTTTCGTGCTCTTTGGCAGCTGGATTTTTTATTAGGGGCAAGTTCGATATAATCGTAGTTTCATATTCTGCTTCTTGGATTTTGCAGAGACGAATACTGAGTTTAGTTGAACGGAATTCCTTTAAATATAAGGAGGTATGGGAAATGATTCAAGATGGTGTGATGTTTGTTTGCTTTTTATTAGCATTTACTGCTGTGATTGCCGTAGCAGAAAAGAAAATAGGGGGAAAGTTCTTTAAGTATGTTCCTGGTATTGTCCTCATTTATATTGGAGCGGCTCTGATGAAAACGTTTGGGGTGTTTTCTAATAGTGAATCGGTCGAAAGTGCATATGGCACCGTTCGTGGCCTTTTGCTTCCTGCCATGCTGATGCTTATGCTGTTGCAATGTGATATGCGAAAAATTATTAGGCTTGGACCAAAAATGCTTTTAACTTTTTTTGCCGCTTCAATAAGCATCATTGGAGGGTTCACTCTTACTTACATATTATTAAATGGTTTTTATGCGGAAGGAACCTGGAAGGCGTTTTCAGCTCTAAGTGCAAGCTGGACAGGCGGATCGGCCAATATGGTGATCCTACAAGGGATATTGGATGTACCTGAAAATATCTTTGGGTATGCCCTGATCATGGATACGGTGAATTACTCCGTTTGGGTCATGTTTTTGTTCTGGCTTGTACCGCTTGCTGGAAAATTCAATATTTGGACCAAAGCGGATATGTCTTTCATTAATCAAATGACTTCTGAGCTTGAGGCGGGTGAAGAATCCAAAACCGAATTTGGATTTGTGGAATTGATTGGTTTCTTGGCACTAGCCTTATTCGTATCGGTAGGGGCAACAAAAATTGGTGAAATCCTGCCGGTATTGGGTGCCGCTGTGAATGCGACAACTTGGACCATCATCATTGCTTCGACCGTAGGTTTGATCCTGGCAGTGACGAAAGTTGGCCGGATTGCGGGATCCATGGAAATCTCCAAAGTCATGCTGTATATCATCATTGGATTAATTGCTTCACATGCTGATTTCTCACAGCTGTTTCAAGCGCCTGTCTATATTTTATCCGGATTTATGATTCTATTCTTTCATGGATTGATCATGGTGATTCTGGCAAAAGTCTTCAAATTGGATCTATTCACCATGGGTGTTGCTTCATTAGCGAATATAGGAGGAGTTGCTTCAGCCCCTATATTGGCAGGTGCATTCAACCGGGCGCTCATACCTGTCGGAATTCTTATGGCCGTTCTAGGTAGTTTGCTGGGTACTTATTTTGGAATTATTACGTCCTATATACTCTCGAGTTTATAAGAAGGGATTGGTATTATGAAGATTGAAAGTTTACAAGTATCGGTGGAAACCTTTCCGCTTATAAAACCATTCAAGACGGCTTTACGTACAGCAACGGAAATTGAAAACATCATGGTTTCCGTTAGGCTGGAAGATGGGACGGAAGGTTTGGGGGCTGCGGCCCCTACGATTGCCATCACAGGTGACTCTACAAAGGGGATCATGACTGTCATTGAAGAGGTGATAGCGCCACATCTAATTGGTCGCGACATTGAGAATATCAATGCGTTGTCACAGCTAGTTCAACTATCCTGTGTAGGTAATACAAGTGCAAAAGCCGCTGTCGAAATCGCCTTATATGATGCAGTCAGCAAACGATGGAAGCTTCCTTTATATCAATATCTTGGCGGTAAATCGAATGTCCTGAAAAATGATATGACAATCAGTGTGGATGCACCTGATGAAATGGCAAAGGCGGCCTTGTCCCTCATCAATGGAGGATTTTCAACGATGAAGATAAAGCTGGGGAAAGACTGGAAAAGTGACGTGGAACGGGTTGCCTGCATACGTGAAGCTGTTGGGGATCAAATCATTATCAGGGTAGACGCAAATCAAGGATGGTCAACAAAACAAGCGATTTCCATCATTCATGAAATCGAGGATAGAAAGTTGAATGTTGATTTGGTGGAACAACCGGTACAAGCGCATGATATCGATGGATTGAAAGAAATAAAAAGATCGGTACAAGTGCCAATCATGGCCGACGAAAGTTTGTTTTCCCCTCGAGATGCCATGAGGCTTCTGAGTGAGCAAGCTGTTGATTTACTTAATATAAAGTTAATGAAAACAGGAGGAATTCGACGGGCACTTCAAATCGCCGATATGGCAGAAGTCGCGGGAGTGGAATGCATGATTGGCAGTATGATGGAATCGACGGTAAGTGTAGCGGCCGCAGCTCATTTGGCAACCGCTCATCCGAATATAACGAAGATTGATCTAGATGCTCCATTATGGATCAAGAATGAACCATTCGAAGGCATTCGATTTATTAAAGATCAACTCATCATAGCAGATGAACCTGGTATAGGAGTTAAGAGGAAATCCTCTATTACTTAATAAAAACAATTCGAAAGGGTGATTAGTTTGAAGAAAAGAAAAGGGTTTATCGTGCTCGTGCTTTCTTTCTTTGCACTCAGTATTTTAGCATTCAGTCCGAATGAAGCCAGCGCAAGCTCAAAGAAGAAAAGTGCTTATGTAGATGTATCTGTTGCGACTCTATGGACGGAGCCGGGCCTACTAAGAACATTAGATGCGCCTTCTGCGTCAAATCCCGTTCAATTGGATGAGTGGATCAATTCTATGAAATACGAAGACAAGCTATGGCTTGTGGGTAATCTGGAAACACAAGCATTATATGGTTCAAAAGTGACCATACTTGAAGAACGCGGGAAATGGGTGAAAGTGGCAGTTGCCAATCAACTGACACCTCGTAACGAGGCAGGTTATCCAGGGTGGATGCCGAAGGGGCAAGTTAAAACTGGAAAAGCCTTTGAGCAACAATTTAAAAAAGGATTTGCTCTTGTAAAAGCCCCTAAGACTTGGCTTTATTCAGATTCGAAACATCGTTCAAAATTCATGGAGATCAGCTTCGATACAAGACTTCCACTTTTACAGGTGAAAAAAGGTAAAGTGAAGGTTATGACACCAAGTAATGGAGCTAAATGGCTAGATAAAAAAGACGTGGCACTCTATCAAGACGAAAAGGATATTCCAGTACCAACGGGTAAGGATATCGTGCAATCAGGAAAAGAATTTTTAGGACTACCTTACTTATGGGCAGGGATGTCCGGTTTTGGATTTGATTGTTCTGGGTTCACCTATACGATGTACCATGCTAATGGGGTAACCATCCCAAGGGACTCTACCGTTCAAGCGCAACAGGGGAAAAAAGTGGAACGGAAAGATCTTAAATCAGGTGATTTACTCTTTTTTGCATATGATGAAGGAAAAGGTAAGGTTCACCATGTCGGAATGTATATTGGTGATGGGAAAATGATCCACTCGCCAAACAGTTCGACGCATGTAAGGATAGATGAAATCAAGACATCGGGATATGGTGAAGAATATGCCGGAGCAAGAAGATATCTAGATTGAGTAACCATGCATGGCGCCTAGTGCTCCAGGGTCAAACAGGAGAAAAAAAGGGTTCGGAATATAATCATTCCGAAACCTTTTTTCTGTTTACTTCATCATGGCAAGTGCAGCATGCTTTTTATCTTGACTAGTATGCATTTTAACCATCGCCAATCTAGCGATAGGTTGGATTACTAAGCTCTCAGCAAGAAATACAATAAAGAAGTTTCTTGGCCAGCTCGAAATAAAGTTGCTGAATGTATCTGAATTAAATCCGTTTCCGATGATACCACCAATGAAAGTCATGCACAATGACATCCCGAATACAGTGAATATAATACGAAATAAGATTTTTGAGTTAAAACTGTCAGTTGGTTGAGTGAATTTCTTCACTAGGTTTTCTGCAATGCGGCCTACAAGGACAGGCTCGATGATCATGGCAATCACAAACATGATTGGCCATATTGTAACAATATCCAGTGCAACTTTTCCATTAAATTCACCCATTACCGTGATAATACTGAAAGTCGACATGAATAAAGAGGTAAGAAAGCATATGATACCTCCGTACAATGCACCTTCCTTACCGTTTCTAGGTAATCTCATTTCGTTCTTCATATTTTACTTCCTTTCAAAAAAGTATTTGAGACGTTCACAACATGCACTAGCTTGTTAAAAGGATTTATCATTCATTCTTTAATAGTTGGGGTAATCCCTTTGAAATCGTTCTTAGGGGTTCACTCGTGTTTTTAGTTAAGCAAAGCATAATTCCACCTTCAATGGTGGCCGTCATCATTAAAGCGAGTGATTGAGCCGTTTGTTCTGAAAAACCGTCTTCCTCTAACTTGTACGTATAAATGTCTTGAATCTTTGTGAAAGAGAGGGCACAGGCATTTCTGACTGGTTCACTCAATGACCCCATTTCGCTAACGATACTGCTAAATGTATAACCGGTAATCATCCCATCTCGATCATATTGATCGGCCAATTTCTCAATCATCGTTTGTGTCGCTAATTGAGTGGTGGGGTGTTGCTGGAAAATTTCTTTCATATCGGAAATAATGATGGCATTCAATGATTGAAGACAAGCGATGAGTAATTGTTCTTTTCCATTCGGAAAGTGGTGATAAAGCGAGCCTTTTGAAATGTTACATTCCTTTAGGATTTCATTTAATCCCACACCCAAATAACCTTTTTTCTGAAAAAGCTTTGTCGCGATTTCGATGATTAGTGATTTTGTGTCCATTCGCAATAAACCTCCTCTAAACCAACCGGTCTGTTTTAAAATATATCAAAATAATTCTTTATAAGTCAAGATATTTATAATTTATAATTTCTAAAAATACTGGTTTTAAATCATTCTGAAAGTTATTTTGTTGAAATTTAATTGTGTTGATCCGTAATTGTCGAACAATAGGAAGAGTGTAAAGGAGAAAGTATAAATCGGTGCTTAACCTTTCTTTTTCATCAGACTCTGTTAAATAATTCAGTTGATATTCGAGTAAATTATGAAAAAAAACGTTCTATTATCAAAATAAGAACATTTGCTTGGATAGGTAAAATGACTTTAAGTGAATTGATAGGAGAGATTAAAAAGTTGAATTCAGCAGAACAACACTGTTTAAAAGAATTCTTTGTCAATTCACTTGGCTCTTTTTCCGCAAGTGAACCTGTATTTCAAGAAGTAACTGAACGAAAAAACAAAGACGGTTATACTTGTATTCGTGCGGTTTGGTAAATATACAGTAAAACTCAGACTGAAAAGTGTTGAACGGCAACGATATCGTTGTAAAGACTGCAAAAAAACTTTTACTGATGTGACTTCTACTCCTCTTTATCGTACCCATAAACCTGACAAATGGTTGGATTTCATTAAATGGATATTCCCTTCGTAAATCAGCAGACCTTGTTGGAGAAGTTCATTTTGTTACTTTCTTGGATATTGTGAAACATCGAAGTGATAATGGCTCTATAAGCAAAATGATAGTGGAAAGTTGTTTATTTCCAATTAATGAAACTTATCGGTCATTAAGAACGTATCAATATTAGTGTTTTGAGTTATTCAACTAACGGAGCTATTTTATGGGGGGGGAAAATGAAAGAGATAACAGGATTGTACATTATTCTAATTGCATTATTTTTTGTGAATCTAACAAATATCACATTGTTTAATGGCGAATGGAACGGTATAGCAATGTGGCTTAGCACAGGGTTATTTATAGCTGGTAATGCCTACTTTTTAATGAGTAGAGATGCCATTAAGAAAAAGAAATAGCGATTATAATAATCTTCATCAACTTAAGAGGACACTAGATGAAGCGGTTAGCGAAAAAAAGGACCTATTTTTGGGTCCTTTTTTCTTCATTATCTTTTATCAACAATATCATTTAACAGAGCCTTTTCTTTAAAGAACCAACCATTTTGAATTAATTTCTAATAAATTTCCTGTGATCCTAATTGCCGGGTCTTTGACCCCAGAATTCTGAATTAATAATGGCAATTTATTGTCGACATACGATTGATGTGAAAGATTGTCACTCCATAATGAAGCTACTAGATACATTTCTTTATGGTTTGGATTTCTACAAAAAATCCCTGCTAACATTCCGGAAGTATCTGTCATACCCTTATTCCACACTTCTTTTTGTGCGTGTTCAAAATTAAATTGTCTATTTAGATCCACATAGCACTCTGCAATTCGAAGGAGATTTCCTTCACGTAATAACCTTGTGAAGTCTATTGAACCTATATCAAACAACTTTTCGAAAATTTTAACTGAGATAGTATGATAAGTATTTTTTTGATTACTGTTCTCGAAAATACCGTCATGATGATATTTCATAAATTTTTCATAAGAATGGTAGTCTTTCCAAAATGAAAGAATCCCTGCTTCAAATGGCTTGTTTTTATCCCAACCACCTATTTGACCTAAAAACCCTTCCGAATTTTTCAATTTACTCCATCTTTCTTGTGCTTTTGAAAAAGAATATTTACTTTCTTTATCTATTTGACATTTAATCCACTTTATTATCATATAAGCTCCTAAAAGTTGCTAATCCTAAATCCGAAAAAACAAGGAAAGTAAAGTTTTTGGTTGACTCTTAGAACAGGTTAGATTTAGTGTGTATTTCGCTCTAAAAATTCCATCCGGTTACCAAAAGGGTCGGAAATGAAGAACCTTTTAACACCGGGGATTCTATCGTCATTCTTGACGTCGATACCGTTCGTGAGTAAATGCTGTTTTAACGCTTCTAAATTTTCTATTGCAAACGCCGGATGTGCCTTTTTGGCTGGATAAAAGGGTTCTTCGATTCCTATATGTATTTGGTGATTCCCGAATTGAAACCACAACCCGCCACGTTTCTTTAATGATTCAGGTTTCTCCACTTCATCCAAACCTAAAGTGTCCTGAAAGAATTTTCTTGCAATATCCTCACTGCCTTTAGGAGCAGCGAGCTGAATGTGGTCAATGGTTTGAAATTTAAATGGCATGTAGAACATTCCCCTCTGTATTCAAATGGGTGGTACCTAATTATCATTTTACTTCCATTGTAATAATAAGGAAATTACGAAGTTGTTATTTATAATAATAAGTCTTACTTATATTTATATATCCTAACGTGCTAATTAAACATGTGATATCGAATTCTCTAACTAGTCAGCAGCGTGTTGATTCTTAAGGCGAGCCGTATTTGCAATGTGGTTTCGGAATCTTTTAAGCTTTTGCCAAGCAGCTCCTCGCACTTCTCTAGTCGGTAGACGACGGTGTTCCGATGGACAAATAGTCTTTTGGCTGTTTCGGATATTTGGCAATGGGTTTCAAGATAGACGGATAAGGTCTGTAGCAATGGTTCCTGTTCCTCGTTGTTGATTTTTGAGAATCCTTTTAATGCGAAGTGGTGAAAGTTCTTTAGGTCTTCTTCGGGAACGATTCGTAGCAATTCCATGATGTCCTTTGTCCGGAATGTCTGGATGTATTCGGGCCTCTTTGATAAGCCACCTTCCTTGAGGGAATCGTTTGCTTCCTTGAAGGCGTTTTTAATCTGAAGAAATTTCGGCGTCAGATGACTGACTCCGAACGATACCGTACAATCGAATTGGTTATTTACCAATTTTTGCAGTGATTGTAGGGAAGTTTCTACATATTGAAGGGAAAGGGTGGCCTCTTCATTCACTTCATATAAAAGAATGCATTTCTTTCCTTTTGTAAAGAGATGGATGGGGAAAGCTGATTCGCGAAGTGCTTCTTCTAAAAACGTGTAGACCGAATCGGCTTTTTCTTGTTGCTGTGTGAAGTTTTTATTTTCTAGCGTTTCGTCAATTTTTCCGACAGCACATATATACGGTTGCTCATTATGTAAGGAGAATTCCTTTGCCCGATTTATAATTTCCTCCTGGGAAGAGAAGCTGCCATCAAGAACATGAAGAAAGAATTCATTCCGTATATTTCGATCGTGTTGTTTGATTGCATGCTCTTTCATTAAAGCGAAGGAGATGACGTTTGTAGCCTGTTCGATCGTCAATGTAATGAGGTTGTCACTAGTCTTAATTTCTCCAGAGATGATTAAATAACCAAATACCTTTTCATCCATATAGATGGGGAAGGTGGTATAGGTTTCTTGATTGGATAAACTTGAAAAAGAGAAAAAGGAAGCTTTGGTTGCTTGGTAGTGCAATCCTTCACGGGCTACTTTTTTGATTATTGAAAAAATTGGAGAGGTGCGATTAGGATGAACGATTGGTTTGAAGTATTGATCAACTAATGCAATGGGAAATTCAATCATCTTGGATAAGTGATCAAGTAATTTCTGAATTCCTTTCCCCCGCATAATTAGGTTGGTAAATTGTTTGTGCGTTTCCATCGCGTACATTAGTTCATTGGCCCGTTGATCTAAAATGGCCCGTAATGTGAGATTGGTGATTTCGCCGAGAGATAAATCTTCGGGAAGATCAATTATGGGTAGTGAGAGTTCATTGGCGAGTTGAAGGATTTCATCCGGTACTTCTTTTAAGTATCGTCGTGTCTTAATGCCAAGTGCGGCGCAACCTTGTTTGGCCATGCTTTCGACGAGCATTTTTAATAATTGTGGCTGGTCTTTTAGGTGATAAGCGGTTGTTACAAGAAATTCATTTGGTTTAAGAAAATGGATGATATCGGGGGCGTCCATCATATTGACCGTATGCACTTCGCATTCTATTCCTGATTCTCCTGCTATCACATGCATCCCGGATAAAAACGGCAAATGTAAAAGTTCGGCTACCTTCATCTCATTACACCTCATTCTTTTATTTTATTTTCTAGATGTGAATTTAACAGGTTAAGACTATGGAGTGATTCTTTTTATCGTTTCATACAATTCCTTTGACATTATTTACAATTTTATCATTTATTTTTGTTGAGATATACAAAATTTTATTTTGATGTAAGGTTTTATAACATCGGTAGTGACATAATATCTGAAAATTGATACTATTTATAAAAGCGAATGAATGTAAAGGGGAGATGAAGAGATGAAGGAAACGACTGTTGCTACTAAAAAGAAAAAAAGAGTGACTCCCTATCCGAAGGAATGCACATTTAGTAAAGAGGATTGGGATGTATTGACTCAGTACTGGTTTCCGGTGGCGGCAGTCGAGGAAGTGACGGAAAAGCCCCTTGGCATTAAGTTGCTGGATGTCCACCTTGTTCTTTACCGTGCGAATGGGAAAATCATTGTGGCAAGAGATCTTTGTTTGCACCGGGGAGTTCCTTTAAGCATGGGGTGGGTGGAAGATGACAATATTGTTTGCCCTTATCATGGATTTAGATACGGACCAGAAGGGGATTGCACGGGAATTCCTGCACATCCCAATGCGAAAATTTCTCCGCGTCTTTGTATTAATATATATCCCACGGTAGAGCGGTATGGCTTGGTTTGGACTTCCATTTCGAGTGATGAAGAGAGTATACCTCCGTTACCTGCTTGGGATGACCTTGAATATCTGAATATTCTGCCTCCTTTCATCGATATTGCGGGGTCAGCAGGGAGACAGATGGAAGGATTCTTGGATGTATCCCACTTTGCCTGGGTCCATTCAGAGAGCTTCGCTGATCGTGATAATCCTATTGTGCCAAGTTATAAAGTGGATAAAACGGAGTATGGCTTACATGTAGAGTATGTAAGTTCGGTCAGTAATTATGGAAAGGACTTGCGACATTTGGAACCCCCTAATTTTAGATGGCTGCGCGTATTTGATGTGTATCCACCTTTAGCGGCGAGGTTGACGGTGCATTTTCCGGAAGGTGGGAAACTATTTATCCTGAATTGTGCTAGTCCAGTTTCGGCGAGGAAAACCAGGATGTTTTCCCCAATGGCACGAAACTTCGACATGGATGCTCCACTTGAAGACACGTATGAATTCAATTTACAGATCTTCAACGAAGATAAGGAGATGGTTGAAAATCAAAAACCAGAGGAGCTGCCATTAGACCTTCAGGAAGAAGCTCATATAGCGGCGGATAAGACCTCAATTTTCTACCGTCAGCTATTGAGGGAGCTGGGGTTGGGCTCAAATTATACAAGTTGAGATGGGAGGGTGCCATTTTTGCGGGCACTCTCGCTTTTTTTTCTCTCGTAGAAAGTCATGATAAATTCGTATGTTAAAAGGGAAGGAAAACTAGTAATCATGCACAAAAATATCTCGGAATTCTAACGGATATGTCAATGAAGTTCACAGCATAAGCAAGTAATATAATCTATATACCATATTTTGTGAAGAATCATAACATATATAACCAGAATAAAAGGAGCGATAGTGTGGCCATTCAAATCGAAAAATTCAAATATGAAAAAGATAATGTTGCGTCCATGATTGAATGGTTGGCTTCATTCGGGTTAACGGAGAACCAGGGAGTAACTCGGTTATTATATTCGAAGGAATGGGTGAAGGCCCAGCATGCATTGAAAAAGGAAATGGAAAGAGTGGGATTGCATACGTATTTTGATAACGTAGGTAACTTGTTTGGAAGATTGGAAGGGACGAATCCGGGAAGTAAAACGATCCTCACGGGCTCGCATATTGATACGGTTGTTGATGGTGGGAAATATGATGGTGCATTTGGGGTAATCGCTAGCTTTCTAGCGGTACAAAGGCTGTATCAAACCTATGGACCTCCACGGAAAACGATAGAAGTCGTTTCCATTTGTGAAGAGGAAGGTAGCCGTTTTCCCTTGACGTTCTGGGGATCGAGGAATATCCAAGGAGTGTATGGCCTCGATCGAGTGATAGGTCTGACCGATTCAGAGGGCTATCCATTTTTGAGCGCCATGAAGGAAGCAGGATTTGACCCTGATACATATGTACCTCCAGTTCGTGATGACATTGAGCGATTCGTCGAAATTCATATTGAACAGGGAATGGTCCTGGAAAAAAATCAAAAATCAATCGGGGTCGTCAGTCATATTGTCGGGCAGCGTCGCTATACGATTAAAGTGCAGGGAGAAAGCAATCATGCGGGAACGACTCCGATGAACTATAGGAAAGATGCCGTCAGTGCCGCTTCGGAATATATTTCTTTTCTAACGAAAAAGGCCAAGGAAATGAATCCTCATTTAGTTGCGACGGTCGGTAGATTGGATGTGTTGCCAAACGTTCCGAACGTCGTGGCCGGTGAGGTAGAGTTCAGTTTAGATATCCGGCATCACCAAGAAGGTATCCTTGATGCATTTTGTGAGGAGATTTTCTCGACCTTTCAATCTCATGCGGATGACGGGGGATTACAGGTGGAAATCTCACAGTGGATGGATGTGTTGCCCATTGAGCTGAATGAGGAGATGAATGCATTGGTTCGGGAAATTGCCGAAGCTAAAAGGATCCCTTATCAAGATATCATAAGCGGTGCGGGGCATGATGCACAGGTATTTGGTTCGTTTTGTCCGACATGTTTAATCTTTGTTCCAAGTCGGGATGGAATCAGCCACTCGCCTAAAGAATTTACGAACGTTCATGATCTAGAAAAGGGAATTGACGTTTTAAGCGAAATATTATATCAATTAGCCTATTAAGAGGAGCTGAGGAAAATGGCATACAAAGAATTATACACACCGAGCAGGACCATCATGACTCCAGGGCCGGTGGAGGTGGATCCGCGAGTTTTACGGGCGATGAGCACTCCGATTTTGGGGCAGTTTGATCCCGCTTTCACGAATATCATGAATGAAGTGATGGAAATGCTTCGTCTCGTATTCCAAACGAAGAATCATTGGGCCTTTCCCATCGATGGTACATCCCGGTCCGGGAATGAAGCAATTCTTTGTAGCATCATTGAACCGGGAGATAAGGTCTTGGTTCCCATTTTCGGGAGGTTCGGTCATTTGTTGGTTGAAATTTGTGAACGATATGGAGCTGAAGTACATACCATCGAATGTCCGTGGGGAGAGGTTTTTGATCCCTTGGATATCATTGCGGAAATCAAGAAAGTTTCGCCGAAGATAACGGCAATCGTCCATGGAGAAACGTCAACAGGCTGCATGCAGCCGCTAGCGGAAATTGGGAAAGCCTGTCGTGAGCTAGGTGTTTTGCTCGTCGTCGATGCGGTTGCGTCAATCGGGGGAACGGATGTAAAGGTGGATGAGTGGTGTATTGATGGTTTGATAGGGGGTACGCAAAAATGCTTGTCCGTCCCTTCAGGAATGGCGCCTATCACCTACAATGAGAGAATTGAGAAAATCATTCAGTCCCGTAAAAAGGTGGAACGAGGAATTGCAACAGAGGAAGATCGTCAAAATATTGCAAGTCATCGCCCCATTACCAGTAATTATTTCGATTTAAGTATGCTGCAGGATTATTGGGGACCACGCCGCTTGAATCACCATACAGAAGCGACTTCCATGATGTATGCATTGCGTGAAGGACTCCGACTTGTGCTGGATGAAGGGTTGGAACGGAGATTCGCCCGTCATAAGCATCATGAAGCGGCACTTGTGGCTGGAATCGAGGCAATGGGCTTGACGCTATTCGGGCACAGGGAAAATAAATTACCATGTGTCACTTGTGTCAAAATTCCAGAAGGGGTGGATGGAGAGCAAGTTCGGTCGATGCTATTGAATGAATTTGGTATCGAAATCGCTTCATCGTTCGGTCCACTTCAAGGAAAAATTTGGAGAATCGGTACGATGGGATTCAGCTGCCGCAAAGAAAATATCCTCTTCGCCCTGTCCTCCTTAGAAGCCGTTCTTATACGCCAAGGGTTCGATGTGAATCGGGGAGAAGCCTTGCAGGCAGCACTCGACATATATGTAGGGGAAACGGAGAACATGATTGGAGCGCAATAAGGACGAGGAAGAAACTCCTGTTTCTATTACAAAATTACTTGAAGGAGGGAAAAAGGTGTCAACATACGACCTCATTATCCGTAATGGCTACGTGGTATTGCCTAATGAAGTGAAGAAAGCTGATGTGGCCATCCAGAATGGCGTAATCATCAAGATTGGAAATCTGCTTGATGATACAGGACTGGAAGAATATGAAGCAGGCAATCAATACGTCTTTCCTGGAATGATCGATGTGCATGTTCATTTCAGTGAACCTGGACGTGCCCATTGGGAAGGGTTTGAAACCGGCTCGCGGATGCTGGCGGCTGGTGGCTGCACGACCTATTTTGATATGCCGTTGAATGGGATCCCTTCGACGATAGATGAAACGGCGCTTCTTGAGAAAGCGAAGGCCGGCGAAGCAAACTCGGTTGTCGATTTCGGGTTATGGGGTGGTCTGGTTCCTGGAAACGTAGAGGAGTTGGAAGGGTTAGCTAATTCAGGGGTCATCGGTTTTAAAGCATTCCTTTCTGCAACGGGCAATGATGAGTTTGAACGAGCGGATGATTTTACCTTGCTTCAAGGTATGAGGGAAATTGCAAGATTGGATAAAATCTTGGCGCTACATGCGGAAAGTGATCACATCACACAATTTTTGAAGCAGGAGAAAGAGGAACAAGGGCTATTCAGTCCTGACGACTATGCGGCGACTCGTCCCCTATTAGCGGAAGCGGAGGCGGTCGAACGGGCTCTGACCTATGCAGAAGTGACAGGATGCCGGCTGCATTTTGTCCATATCAGCAGTAGTTTGGCGATGGAAAAGATAGAAGCCGCCAAGCAGCGCGGTCTGGATATAACGGTTGAAACCTGTCCTCATTATCTATTATTCAATCAAGACACGCTCATCGAGAAAGGTACGGTCGCGAAATGTGCGCCCCCTCTACGTGAGAAGGCCGAACAGGATAAGTTGATTGCTTTATTGATAGAAGGAAGGTTTGATATGATCTCTTCCGATCACTCTCCATGCCCTTACGAATTGAAGGACCCTGCGACGCATAACTTGTTTGAAGCGTGGGGTGGGATAAGTGGTGGGCAATTCTCCTTGCAGACGATGGTCGAACTGGCTATTACATATGAAATACCTTTTCAAAAAGTTGCGGATTGGACAGCTGGTACACCGGCAGAGCGATTTGGTCTCTCTTCAAGAAAGGGACAGATAAAGGAAGGGAAGGATGCAGATATTGCTGTTGTGTCATTAAATGACACGCATACTGTGACCGAAGATAATTTCTTCGCTAAGCATAAGCAAAGTGTCTATATGGGCCACACCTTCCCATGCAAGGTAACCGCCACATTCAAACATGGAAAACTAGTCTATGAAAAGGGTGAAATCAGGCATCAGGGACGGGGAACCTGGCTGAGAAGTATGGCAATTGAACCTTCCATTTAAAAATAGTCGATCTGTGTTCGTTTATTATATAGAGTACATGAAGGTGATTCTGAATTTTTGGAATCATCTTCTTCCTTTTAATTCAATCTAATAACTGTCTATATTAGAAAAATATCCCGGTAATAAAACGTTGACTCTTTATGAACCATTGATATAGGATAACGGTATGAAAAAATGTGTAAAGAGTGTAACTCTACATGTATAATGTCGAAAAACTGTCCTTTTAGAAAACAAAGGGTGCCCGTAAAGAGCGGGGGCATCCTTTTTTATATGTAACTGTTGAAAGAAAGGGGGAAACCTCTATGGAATCTATAATCATGGATATGATAGAAGCGTTTAAATCTTTATCATATTTCGGAGTATTGCTCGCGTTAACATTTGAATTCATCCCTGCCGAAGTTGTTTTACCTCTTGCAGGCTATTGGGTCTATCAAGGTGAAAGGAATATAATCTTGACGATACTGGCCGGTTCGATTGGTGGGGTGACAGGGCCCTTGACACTATATGTACTAGGAAAGTATGGGGGAAGGCCACTTGTATTGAAGTTTGGAAAGTACTTTTTGGTTAAAGATGAGCAATTGAATAAAGCTGAGTACTTCTTCGATAAATATGGAGCAGGAATTGCCTTTTTCGGGAGATTTGTTCCTGGAATCCGTACGGCCATTTCATTACCATGTGGCATTCTGAAGATGAATATTTGGAAATTCATACTCTATACATACTTGGCGATGCTTCCTGTAACCACGATTTATGTATATCTAGGGTATAAGCTTGGGCCACAATGGGAGCAGGCAGGAGCGATATTCGCGCAATATGCGAACTTCTTGCTCATCCCAATCGTCCTGATTGTCATTTGGCTCTTCTTAAAAGCAAAGAAAAGTAAAGCGAAACAATAACAAAGAAGGCGCCGTTTTCAGGCGCCTTGTTTTTATTTAATGTGTTAGCAGCATCCGCCGTAACCGCCGCCGTATCCGCCACCGAAGCCGCCGCCACCGAAGCCCCAACTACAACCAATGATGACTAGTAGGATAAACAAAACAATTAATAAGGCAAAGCCGTTATCGAAACCGCCACCGCACCCATCGTTACATCCATCGTTACATCCGTTATTAAAATTATTACCACCCATTAAATTTCCTCCTCATAACGTTTGTGATTTTCATACCTAGCAAATCATCTTTACTGGGAATACTCCATACTATGTATTCTAGGCCGAAGTGTTTGCTTATTCATTAAAAATGGGCGTCGGTAGATGAGGGGAGATGAGCCCGAATAATTTTTCCCTGATTTTAAAGATGCTATAATATACCATATATAGAGAAGGGGGCTGAACTTCATCGTGAAAGTTGCCATTATTGCGGATATACATGGTAATGCTTCGGCGTTAAAAGCCGTTCTTAGGGAAATTGATGGAAGAAGTGAAATTGAGCAAATTTATTGTTTGGGGGATATGGTCGGAATAGGACCTGATACCAATGAGGTCTTGGATTTGTTATTTTCCAGAAAGAATCTATCGATGATCAGTGGAAATCATGATGAAGCCGTATTAGCCATCATTAAAGGGGAAGAACATCCAACAGGGCATATTCATGTCAAAGAGCACCATGAATGGATCGCAGAAAGGATGGACCCGATATTTATTCCCTCATTGGAAAAACTGCCTCGCACCATGGAAGTTACAATGAATGGCCGTACTCTTTTCTTCACCCATTATCATATGGAACCGGAAAAGCGGAATGTACATATCAGTCAAAATCCCTTTAGCCCAATTGTCGAACCCAATTTGCCTAACTTGGAGTCCCTCTTTAAAAATCGGTCTGAAGATTTAATTGGCTTTGGACACCATCATCCTCTTCACCTCTTTAAGAATGATCAAACGATTTACCTGAATCCCGGATCACTTGGATGTAATAGTGAGCCAACTGCACGGTATAGCATCGTTACGATTGAAGAAAACGGAATTCAGGTCACTCTGGAAAATGCCACGTATGATAATGCGGCATTTCTGTCATCTTATAAAAGACTACAAGTTCCAGAGCATGAGTTCATCATTCGTACCTTTCATGGAAATCAGATGATACAAGCATAAAGGTAATCTCCTCCGGATATGATAAAGGTCAAAATGACAAAGAGGAGGAGAAAAGGTCATGAAGGGTAAAGAACAGGAAAATCATCTTCAGGAACCCGAGAGGACAGACCAACAGCACAGTCTTGTATGCAATGATGAATTATTCAATAAGGACCTGCGTGCGATCGTCGACGATACCATGCAAAGTGAAGGATAATGTAAAGACGCTGTAGGAATTTGCCTGCAGTGTTTATTTTTTGTCTTCGTGCTGCTTCGTATCTTTTATGCTTTAAATGGGAAAGTCAATCATTTGAAACCATTCTGAAATTATCCCATACTATATATAAGCTTATATATTACTTGAGAGGAGGGGGAACATGGGACATCATGAGGGTCACTCCCATGACCACGGACACCACCATCACCATTCTAATAATAAAAAGGCTTTGTTGGCATCATTTGTACTGATCTCCACATTCATGGTAATCGAGGTAATTGGAGGATTTATGACGAATAGCCTGGCCTTGCTGTCAGATGCAGGACATATGTTAAGCGATGCTGCAGCTTTAGGGCTTAGTTATACAGCGATAAGGTTGGGCGAGAAAAAAGCCACACAGTCAAAATCATTTGGATATAAGCGCTTCGAAATCATCGCCGCTTGTTTAAACGGTTTGACGTTAATCGTTATATCGGTATTCATTTTCATTGAAGCAATTCGGAGGTTTGTGAATCCTCCTGAGGTTCAAAGTTTGGGAATGCTGATGATTTCAATCATTGGCTTGCTTGTGAACATTATTGCCGCATGGATTTTAATGAGTGGCGATAAAGAAGAAAACCTGAATGTACGGAGTGCATTCTTACATGTAATTGGTGATATGCTTGGTTCGGTGGGCGCCATTGCTGCCGCACTCTTGATTTATTTTTTCGATTGGGGAATTGCCGATCCAATCGCGAGTATGATTGTTGCGATATTAATCGTCATAAGTGGATATAGAGTGGTGCGCGATTCTTTCCATATTTTGATGGAGGGCACACCGGAACGAATCGACATGGAAGAAGTGAAAGAGAGTCTGAAGCAATTGCCACATGTAACGGAAGTCCATGACCTCCATATCTGGACGATCACTTCCGGATTTTTTTCGTTAAGCTGTCATGTCGTCATTGGTGAAGGTGGAGATCATGATACAACCTTGGCGGTAGCGCAAAAATTATTGCATGATCAATATGGGATAGAACACAGCACACTACAAGTGGAAAAACAGGATGTGGGTTGTCCGAACCCGCATGAGACATGTAATTGAAACCAGGCCGGCTCAATGATGAAGCCGGCCTTTTTGGTATGCTGAAAAGGATTGCCTGTCCCATTTGCCACACCGTGACAGGTGAATGGGGGATGGTTCAAGATGGCTAGGAATGAGTATGAACATATTCCTGACACATTCAGAGGATATGATGGAGGATAAAAAAGGTCAATTCACACTGGGGTTGGCTAATGCAATATGATTAAACTATAATTTAAGAAGGAGGAATTCCTTTATGAAAAAAATTCTAGTCGTTGAAGATGAAATTGCCATTTCAATGGTATTGAAAGCATATTTACAACGTGAAGGGATGGAAGTCGTCCAAGTATTCGATGGACTTAAGGCTATTCCAACCTTTGAAGAAATGAAACCGGACCTCGTGCTACTTGACGTGATGTTGCCAGGTAAGGAAGGCTGGGACATCCTGAAAGAGATAAGGGAGAAGGACATGTGCCCCGTGATCATGTTAACTGCATTGAATGATGTGGATTACCGTCTGTCCGGCTTTAAATCGGGAGCGGATGATTATATTTCCAAGCCGTTTGTGGCGGAAGAAGTCATGGCCCGGGTGCAAGCCGTCTTAAGGCGCAGCTCGGTACCTGTGGTGGAAGAAAAACATGTTCACGAATTTGGAAGCCTGTCCATTGATAACAAGTCCTACTCGGTATTTTTAAAAGGGCAAGAAATCAGCTTGACGCCCCGTGATTTGTCGTTGCTCATTTTTTTCGCGAAGCATCCCAACCATATTTTCACGAGAGAGCAGCTGCTCGATCAAGTGTGGGGCTTAGATTATGATGGAAGTGACCGTGCTGTGGACTTGGCCATCAAACGAATTAGGAAGGCGCTTGATGCTTGGCCATCATCGGAAGGGGAAATAAAAACGTTGCGTGGATTGGGGTATCAATTGAGTGTCTATGAAAACTAGAAAACGTACAACCTTGCAGCTCTATTGGACGAAAAGATATGTATTGACCTTGATTTCGGGCTTATTGATATTGTCGGTTTTTTCATTATGGTGGATGGAAAAGACGGCATTGGAATATAGGTTGAGCTTGCTCAAATATTTAGCGGATGAAACGTCCGACCGGGCAATGAAGGAGAATGGTCAAATTGTCGTGGGTCCCATCCTTTCAGAAATCGTTGAGGAAAGGGAAAAAATCCTGCAGCTCAATAAGCAACCAATCATATATATCGTCGATCCTGATGGAAGTATCATATATACGATGCCTCAATTATATATTGATGAGGATAATAGTAAACTGCCCGGCGCCATCATGAATAATGGAGAATTAATTCAGAAGGTCAAGATTTCAGAGAATAAGGTGTTTGTCGTCAAATCGCCGATCAAATTTGAAGGGGAGACAAAGGGATGGGTCGTCATCGCCCAGGAAGAAGGGGCCTTGAAGGAAGTGAATCAAGATCACGGCTTGCTTGCATTCTTGATTGGTGGTTTGCTTTTACTTGGGACGGGCGTCATTTATTTTCTCTCTAGAAAGATATCAAGGCCCATCCAAGATGTGGCTAATGCGGCTGTCCAGGTGAGGGAAGGCAATTATGATATTCATTTTAAAGAAGAAGAGGAAATACGGGAAGAAGAGATATACGAACTCGTGGAATCCTTTAAAGAAATGACAAACCGATTGAAACTCATGGAAAAGTTACGGGCTGAGTTGCTTGCTGGTGTCACCCATGATTTAAAAACACCAGTCACTTCCATTAGTGGTTTGATCCAAGCGGTCAGGGATGATGTGGTAACGGGTGAACAGAGTAAGGAATTCCTGGATATCTCCTTGAAGGAAACACAACGGCTACAGGTAATGATAGAAGATTTATTGGATTATAACGCAATGTCGGCCGGTGCTTTTAAAATTCGGTTGGAAAAAGAAAATCTCAATACTTTCCTACGGGAAATTGCCTATCGGTGGCATGTCACTCAGGAGAATCAGGATTTCACTCTGAAGGTACAGGTTCCGGATGAGTCGATCTATGGGGAAGTTGATTCACTGAGGATGCAACAAATTATCATTAACCTTTTGAACAATGCGAAGCATTCACTTGATGGAAAGGGATCCATTGAGATTTGCCTCTATGAAATGGATGACTCCCGAATCGGTATCGATGTGAAGGATAGTGGCCGAGGGATTCCTCTACATGAACAGCAGTATGTGTTCGAACCATTTTACCGAGGGGAAAACAAAAAATTGAAGGTACGCGGATTAGGGTTAGGTTTGCCATTCAGTAAGATGCTCGCTAAAGCGCAAAAAGGAGATTTACTATTGAAAGAAAGCGATGAAAAAGGGACGATATTTACAATTACGGTAGAGAAATCAGCTCAGGTATAACCGAAAAAGGGTTGTCCGTTTTTAATGGACAACCCTTTTGTACACAAGTATTTAATTAGGCTAGTTGACTGATGGCTTGCCATAATTGAAAATGACGAACTTTTCTTGGAAGGAAGCGGCCCATTTCTTCTTCATTGTATCCCGCATGCAAATTCTTATGATCGAAAATGATTGGGCGACGTAGCAAGTCTGGATTGGCTTGGATTAGCATGCATAGGTCGTTCAGTGGCGTATTGTTTATATCGATGTTCAAGCTTTTGAATTTCTTTGAACGGGTTGAGATGATTTCATCTGTACCACCTTCTGTTTTACGTAAGATTTCTTTGATTTCTGCTATAGATAAAGGTTGAGAATATAAGTTGCGTTCATTGTAGGAAATTTCATTTTTTTGTAACCAAGCTTTTGCTTTACGACATGCTAAGCTGCTTGGGGTAGTATAAATTGTAACCATTTAAAATCGACTCCCTTAAGGTTTCATATTTTTTTTAGGTTTTTGATTTTTATTTTTATGAGTTAAAATTATTTTTGTTTTTGTGATACTCTTACTTTAACGTTTGTATGTGTCAGCAATATGTCAAGAAAAATAAACTTAAAAGTTTTTTTAAAAAAGGGAGAATTTCAAATGAAGATTTTTAAAAGATGGGGAGTCCCTACATCTGATGGAAATCAGGAAAATATAGGTTCTATGGAGCAAGTATCATGACGGCGGAATTTTGGTCACCCGTCAGATTATCCATTCAAATCGCCGGCATCTCGGGAATCCTAGTCTTTATTTTAGGAATCCTGCTTGCCAGGTTCATGGCAAAGAAGCGTTTCAAGGGCAGAATCCTACTGGAGACCGTGTTTTTGCTTCCACTTGTTCTGCCTCCTTCTGTCGTAGGATTTTTACTGATTGTGTTTTTCGGTAAAAACGGAACGCTTGGGCAAATCATTGAAATGGTATTTAGCCAACCAATCATGTTCACCTGGTGGGCAGCGGTCATTGCTTCCACTGTGGTGGCTTTCCCGCTTATGTACCAATCGGCCAAAACGGGGTTTGAAGGCATAGACGAGGAAATCGAAAACGCCGCGAGAGTGGATGGAGCGGGCGAATGGAAATTGTTTTTGCTTGTATCCCTCCCATTAGCCGGTAGATCGATCCTTACCGGCGCGATATTAAGTTCAGCCAGGGCCTTGGGGGAATTCGGGGCTACGCTTATGTTTGCGGGAAACATCCCAGGACAGACCCAGACGATTCCGACAGCGATATATATAGCGATGGATTCGGGGAACATGACTTTAGCATGGCTATGGGTCGCTGTAATCATTGCCATCTCTTTCATCATGCTTTTCATTGTGACGTACATAAAATGATCATTTTTCGTATAGACTAATGAAAAATTCAGGTGCGACTTCCACATCTTTTGTATGTAAAAAGCCGTTTTTTTCATAAAGTTTTCGTGCAGGGTGGTTCAATGCACCGGTAGAAACGGTTAGCTTTTCCCCTAAAACGATACTCTGCAGGTGGGTAAGGAGGGCATTTGCGATCCCCTTGCGAAAATGATCCGGGTGGACGATCATTCGGCAAATCTCTATCTGCCCACTTTCGTTTTTATATGAAATAGCCCCAGCAATCTCACCGTCAATAAAAAAACCGATAAACGTCTCCTTGCAGCTTGTAAATTGGTCAAACGTTTCTAATAGTGGGGGGATTTCGAAATATCCAATCATTTCTGCTTCCACTGCATAGGCTTTTTTCTGAAGGGAAAAAAGTTGGTGCCCATGGAGGGAATTCAGTTCTGTAATAATTTTCATCATCATGCGTAAATCATCTCCTTATATACATTATAATAGAAGCTGGCGAAGAGATTTATTGTTTCTTGTGTTATAATCGACAAACAAGATGAACTAATGAAATGAGGAAGAAATTTGTTAACTTTTGAAGAAAAACTAAGTATCATTGAAACATTCCCGGAATTAGAACGGAAAGATGTATCACTAGGACGCGTCAATTTCCATTTTCCAGGTAGTGTCCAAGAGAAAAAAATCGTTGTGCAACATCTTCATCCGAATGGAAATGGCTTTGTATATGCAGGCCATCTGAAAAAGAAGGAAACAGACCGCAAAGGATTCATCAATATACGTGATTATTCCGAAGAGGAATTGAAAGCTTTGATCAAAACTAGCTTGTCCTATTTATCGGAACCTCCTGTCATGCAAGAAGAAGAGGAAGACGATGAATTCACTAAGTTGGAAGGTACTTGGGTTGGCCAGGACAAGCAGGAGCTATCGCTTGTTCGAGAAGACCAGCTTTGGAACGTATACTCAGGACCGAATTTAGAGGAGTGTTTCGAAAGCCCTATCGAAGCGGAACGCTACTTATTAGATGAAGGATTCCGTCAAAATAAGAAAAGAAAAATGTAGAATATTAGGGGAATTTGTCGGCAAAATTCCGATCATTAATATTGTTTTCAGTTAATTACCCATGCTATAATATGGGTAATTATTTTTGTTCGGAATAAGTTGTTTGATAGAAGGATTTACCGTTTTAGGGTTCCTCTTGAGACATTATCCAGAACCAAAAATAGTAATAAAACGGATTTTTTCCAAACACAGGAGGAACTAACATGGTACAAGGTAAAGTAAAATGGTTTAACGCAGAAAAAGGTTTCGGTTTCATCGAAGTTGAAGGACAAGACGACGTATTCGTACATTTCTCAGCTATTCAAGGTGAAGGCTTCAAAACTCTTGAAGAAGGCCAAGAAGTTTCTTTCGAAATCGAACAAGGCGCTCGTGGACCACAAGCTGCTAACGTTCAAAAATAATCGAACGTTAATAAAGACCCCAATTTGGGGTCTTTTTATTTTGTATTTATAAGTCTGCGAGGTTGCTAGTTTTTAAAAAGAGAAGCGAACTTTTTTATCCGGTGAAGGTCCGTCTCTTGATACAATTGTTCAATCTTCAAAGTAGCGACCAATTGGCTATTGGCAAAGAGCATGTCACGAAATTGGTCGACGGCTCCGCAAAAATGATTATAATTGGTTTCACCCGTTCCGAAGACACCAGTCTTCAGGTGTGAGATTGGCATTTGTTCTAGCTCCGCATAGAAGGCGGACATTCTGGCAGGAAGCTCGCCATTTCCCCATGTATAGGTACCGACAATCAACGAATCATACTCATGCACTGTCTGGGTATCAAATTCAATAACCCGAAATAGCTTTGCATTAGGCAATAGGGAAGCAATAACTTCAGCGAGCGCCTTTGTATTGCCGCCTGCCGAATGATGGACGATGGCCGTTTTATAGCTCATCGAACCCATTGCTAGCATTTACTTGGCTATAGGTTCTCGATTTTTGCTCGAAGAAGTCGGTTTTCGTTAGCCCGATGGATTCATCGTCGAACGTTTTGATCCAGGGCATTGGGTTTTCGCTATATTCTTGATACAAGTTATCAAGTCCAAGCATGCGTAGTCGTTTGTTGGCGATATATTCGATATACTCGTTGAATTCTTCCAAGTCGAGATCTGCTTTCGTTTGGATATCTTCAAGCATATATTCGGACCATTCCTTTTCAAGTTCAACGGCTTTTTCAATCGTCGTATAGATGAATTTCGTGTTGTCTTCATTATTCAGCTCCGGGTATTCATACATCAAGATTTGGATAAGCATGCCAATGAAATCGAAGTGAACCATTTCATCGCGATGAATATAGGAAATCATCGTTGCCGAACCGGTCATCAGGTTTTGCCGGCCTAAGTTGTAATAGAAGGCAAAAGCCAGGTAAAAATAAATCCCTTCAAGGTTCGTGGAATGGATGAGGGCCTCGAATAAATGCTGAGGGCTAGGGTCATCCACAAATGTTTGATAGGCATCCACAATCGGTTGATTCCGCTTGATCACTTCCGGGTGCTTTTTAATGCGGTCAAAAAGCTGTTTTTGCTGGCCGACAGGAATCAAAGAAGCGAGGATATAAGAATAGGACTCATTATGAATCGATTCCTGCTGGGCCATGTTGGCGAGGATCGCCTTTGCTGCCGGATCTTTGATGTAGCGGAGGATTTCCACTAATGTCGGTGTTTGAAGGCTGTCCATCCCGGCAATCATCGTGAGGATATCGAGGAAAGCGTCCTGAATGTCCTCGTCCAATTCCCCCCACTGCTTTTTATCCTGAATCATGTTCACGCTCGATGGCTTCCAAAAATTATTGATGAGCTGTGTGTATGTGTCATAGAATTTCTCATATTGAATGTCATTCCAAAGGAGGAAGCCTGAAGCTTCTCCTTTGAATACGCCCGTTGCTTTTGTAGGATGGGTTGGTTCGAGCATCCTGATTTTCTTGATATGGTTTGTCATCTATAAAATCTCCTTCAAAAAATAATTCCGATGAAACTAGTTAACTAGAGCAGCTCTCGCACGCGTTATCGTATTCGGATGAAGTGGAACGAAGATAATATGTCGACTTCAACCCGCTTTCCCAAGCTGTCAGGTGGATATCCAATAACACCTTGGCTTTGATTGTGTTTTGTACATATAAGTTGAAGCTAATGGCCTGGTCGATATGACGCTGGCGGGCTGCATTTTGCCTGATGCTTTCCTTTTGGTCCAAATGGAAGCGCGTTTTTTTATAGTATTCATACGTTTTAGGCGTCAATCCAGGTGCGGTTACTTTGAATTTGAAGTTTTTCTTCTCTTCGTAAAACTCAATTTCATATAACGGATCGATTCCATCGGTGGAATGACCGATTTTGGCCGTCGATGAGTTTGGGGCTATCGCCATTAAATAGCCGTTTCTCGTGCCATACTGCTGCACTTCTTCTTTTAATTCCAACCATTTTGAATCCGTATAGTCACGAAGGTTGAAATACTCTCCCGTATGCCAATCCGACCCTTCGAAGTATGGATAGGCCCCTTTTTCCTTGGCCAATTCATTGGAGGCTTTAATGGTTAGATATGCGATTTTCTCATATAGGGCATCGGCATACTGAACGGCTTCATCAGACTCCCAGTAGATATTTTGTGTCGCCAGTAAGTGATGCCACCCGAATGTACCTAAGCCAATTGACCGGTAGCGCTTGTTCGTAATGGAAGCCTGCTTGACGGGTAAGGTATTCACGTCAATGACGTTATCGAGCATGCGGATTTGAATTGGAATCAATCTGTCCAATACATCGCTGTTCACTGCACGGGGCAGGTTGATGGAAGAAAGGTTACAGACAACGAAATCACCGCTCTTGCGAACCACGACGACATCGCCATCTTCTGTTTCATATTCGTCGGTGATCGTTGAAGGGCTTAAATTTTGGGCAATCTCGGTGCAAAGGTTCGAACAATAGATCATGCCTTTATGTTTATTGGGATTCTTCCTGTTCACCTCGTCACGGTAGAACATATAGGGTACGCCTTCTTCTAATTGTGAAATCATGATGGCCTTCATAATGTCCATCGCCTTGATTTTCTCGAAACTATAGCCTGGAAGTGTGCCGTTCTCCGCAGCCTCTATAGCGAGGGAGTAATGGTCTCTGAAACTTCCTTCCCCTTTTTTCTCATCGTAAAAATCTTCGAGTGAAAACCCAAGGGTTTGCTTCACGGTATGAGGGTCGAAAAGGTACCATTCTTTTCGGTCGCGTACGGCTTCCATGAACAAATCAGGGATACAGACACCTGTGAAAATATCATGTGCCTTTAGGCGGTCATCTCCGTTTTGTGTCTTTAAGTCCAAGAAACTCATGATGTCTTTATGCCATGCGTCGAGATAGATGGCAATGGCACCTTTACGTTGCCCCAATTGGTCGACGCTGACGGCTGTTTGGTTAAAGAGACGTATCCAAGGAGTCGTACCTGAACTGTTGCCAGAAAAACCACGGATATCAGAACCGAGCGAGCGGATTTTCCCGACATACAGACCGACGCCGCCACCGAATTTGGATACTTTTGCGGCATCATGGTTTGATTGATAAATGCCGTCGATGGAATCCTCGATTGCGTCGATGAAGCATGAGCTCAATTGCCCATGGGTCTTCCCGGCATTTGAGAGGGTAGGGGTTGCAACCGTCATATATAGATTGGACATGGCCCAGTATGCTTCTTTTACAAGCTGCAGGCGGTGTTCTGATTTTTCCAGCCTCATGATTTCCATAGCTATGATCATGAAGCGCTCCTGAGGAAGTTCATAGACCTTGTCTCTTTTGGGACGGGCCAAGTAGCGGTCATTCAATAGATAGATTCCGATATATGAAAATAGTTTATCGTTTTCCGGATTGATGACCGAACCCAATTCTTCGATCTCTGCTTTAGTGTAAGAGTCGAGAAGCTCCAATTTATAAACGGGATAACGCTGACCTTCATGCTGTTGCGAAAGTTCTTGAATCAATTCATAGAAGGGTCCATAGCTTCTGCCTTCATAGCCCCGGTTTGTTTGGGCATCACGATACATGGTGTTCAATAGTTCTCTAGCAGCGACGAATGTCCAATCAGGAGCATCGATATCGACACTCTCAAGTGCAAGCTGAATTAGTTTTTTGGATGTTTGTTCTTCCGAAGCATCACTTTTTCGATCGCTCCATTTAGTGAAACGCTTTTTGAATTTGTCCATATCAAGCCGGTTTTCGAAATCCTTGGATAGCATCGCGAGCTGGATTGATTTTGTTTCATTTTCTATAGTCGAGTTATATGTTTGAGTCATAAATGATCCTCCTCTTAAAACGTACATAAATAAAAAATCCGCCCAATAAATTGAGCGGATCAAACGATAGGATAAAAGAGCCATGAAAAAATAGCCGTTACACTATCGTTTCACCATCTCAATCCCCGAAGAATAAGAAACATGAAAAAACCAGGCAGGTCTCCTGACTCATGATCATCCTACTTTGAGTCCTTCCCGTATAGAGAGCTATACAGTGGTTTTCTCATTTCGTCACATTTACAGTTGCGGGGACAGTTTCGGGATTACACCGAATTCCCTTTTCAGCCATCTCTGGCACCTTGGTTCCATTAATTCTATATATAGTTAGTTAAGTTGTTGAATAAGTCAATATCTAGTATTTATGCTTATATTATCGTAAGCCATCTATGCCGATAATTCAAGAGATATATTTGTGGAAAACGAAACCATATCTATTGACAAGTGGGATAAAGGGAAGGGGCATAACCAAAGAATATAGTCAGCAATAGAAAAATCCATCGAGGAATGTCAGCTGTTTTGTGTTAAAATAAATTACATAGCAAAACTAGGGATTCTGCTTATTGAAAAGAAGAAGAACCCTGAAAATCATTTAAGAAAAAGGAGCAAAAATCGTGGAAAAAATATTAGTTTTTGGACATAAAAATCCGGATACCGACACTATCTGTTCAGCCATCGCTTATGCTGATCTGAAAAAGCAGTTGGGCATCAATGCTGAACCAGTACGTCTTGGTGAAGTGAATGGTGAAACACAATATGCGTTGGACCAATTCAAATTTGAAGCACCACGCCTTGTTGAAAAGGTGGCAGGTGAAGCGGATGGCGTCATTTTGGTCGATCATAACGAACGCCAACAAAGTGCGGAAGACATTGATCAAGTCCGTGTATTGGAAGTCATCGACCATCACCGTATCGCTAATTTCGAAACAAGTGATCCTTTATATTACCGCGCAGAACCAGTTGGCTGCACGGCTACTATTTTAAATAAGATTTATAAAGAAAATGGGATTGAAGTACCTAAGGCCATTGCAGGTCTTATGCTTTCAGCCATCATTTCTGATTCTTTACTATTCAAATCTCCTACATGCACAGAGCAAGATGTCGCAGCGGCTATGGAATTAGCAGAAATTGCCGGCATCAACGCTGAAACATATGGCTTGGACATGCTAAAAGCTGGAGCTGACTTGAGTGATAAAACGATTGGTCAGCTTATCACTCTTGATGCAAAAGAATTTGTTATGGGAACGGCAAAAGTTGAGATTGCTCAAGTAAACGCTGTTGATCCGAATGAAGTACTTGCAAAGCAAACAGAAATCGAAGCAGCGATTCATGCTGTCATTGCTGCGAAAGAATTGGATCTATTCTTATTTGTCGTAACGGATATCTTAACGAATGATTCTGTTGCCTTGGCTTTAGGAACATCAGCAGTTGCAGTGGAAAAAGCCTATAACGTTACATTGAATAACAACATTGCCGTTTTAGAAGGCGTCGTGTCACGTAAAAAACAAATCGTACCGGTTTTAACAGACATCTTCGCTAAGCTATAAGCCAGGCAGCATGCAAGGTATATAAAAAAGGACTCGAAGCCACTTTGTTAGTAGCTCTCGAGTCCTTTTTTTAATTCAGTGATTCTTTCTCTTTTTCATACGCAATTACGATCAGTTCTTTGTTTGATTCCTCACGCATTTTGCCTTCAAAGAGTTTTAATTCATTGAGAAGGTCGGGTGATAGGTCTGCTGCCGTATAATCCTGCTCAGTTGACATGGTTCTCCCTCCAATCCAGAGTATCCTCCACTCTAGTTTGGCGGTTCATGAAGATTTTATACAATGAAGAAGCCATGTACCATTTATTTACCATAAGAGGCGAGGTTCTTTAGCAATTGGGAACTCTCTTGATTAAGACCGAGTACCTGAACCGTCTTGCCTTGTACTCTATATTTCAGGATAACTTTCTCAACGGCATCTACAGCAGAAGCATCCCATATCTTAGAATCGGAAAAATCAATGATAATGGAATCTGCACTCTCCAGCGGATTGAAATTCGATATGAAGTCCTGGACCGATGCAAAGAATACCTGTCCCTTTATTTTATAAGTGATAATTCTAGCCTGTTGGTCCACTGTTTTCTCGACCGACACTTTAGAAATTTTAGCCGAGAAGAAAATCATGCTCAAGAGCACCCCGGCGAATACGCCTTTGGATAAGTCATGTGTATAAAGAACAACAAGGACTGTCACGATCATGACGATTGCCTCGGTTTTAGGCGTGATCCGAAGCCTTTTTAAGGAGGACCAGTCAAAAGTCCCGATGGAGACCATAATCATGACGGCAACAAGCGCAGCCATCGGAATTTTAATTAAGACATCATTCAATAATACAATCAAGGTTAACAAAAAGGCACCGGCAACGAAAGTGGACAGTCGGCCTCTCCCCCCGGACTTGATGTTTATCCCGGATTGTCCAATCATTGCACACCCGGCCATTCCACCAAAGAATCCGGCAACGATATTCGCTATTCCTTGTCCTTTGGCTTCCCGGTTTTTATTGCTATCGGTATCGGTCATTTCGTCAACGATTTGCGCCGTTAGTAAAGATTCAAGCAACCCGACAAATGCAAGGGCAATGGAATAGGGGAAAATGATGGCCAATGTCTCGAATGTCAAAGGAATATCTGGAATCAAGAACATCGGAAGTGCTTCGCTCAATTGCCCCATGTCGCCTACCGTTCTTACTGAAGCGCTAGTTGCAACAGCCACGATTGTCATGAAGACGATTGCAACGAGTGAGGAAGGAACGGCCTTGGTTATCCGTGGGAATAGATAGATGATGGCGAGTGAACCAGCAGTCATGACATACATGACCCACGTTTCCCCTTTAAAATGAGTAAGCTGGGCCATGAAAATCATAATGGCTAATGCATTCACAAATCCAGTCATAACAGGCTTAGGTATAAATTTCATGAGCTTCCCAATTTTAAAGACACCCAGTAGAATCTGAAGGATTCCCGTTAAAATGGTGGCGGCAAGCAAATAGTTCAAGCCGTGATCCTTTACAAGGTCAACCATCACGAGTGCCATAGCCCCGGTTGCCGCCGATATCATTCCTGGTCGCCCTCCAACAAAGGAGATGACAATGGCAATGCAGAAGGAAGCATATAATCCCACCATCGGGTCGACCCCTGCAATAATGGAGAAAGCTATCGCCTCTGGAATTAAGGCCAGGGCAACGACGATACCGGAGAGTATATCCCCTCGAACATTGCCAAACCATTCTTGTTTTAATGTAGATCTATTCAAAATGACACTTCCTTTTACTCTATATAAGTCTTAGTCGGCTTTTGTAACGTACTAGATTATAGCATGACTTCATTTTTCTATCTATGGATTCATAATTAAATGGAAGTTTATAATGAAGGGGTGAAATCTAGCTGGTTTCTATTTTCTCTTTTAGCATGTCTAGCAGCGGACCAAAACAGGTGGTCTCCTGTAAAGGATTGAGTGAGAAACGGTGACTTGCGGATAAACGCCTTGCTTAATATCAGTTTGGCCAAATAAAAAAAGATTCAAGAGAGCCACCTTCAACAAAAAAAGACCCGAGCTGGTCTTTTTTTGTTGAACTTACAAGTCATAAGTAAATTTCCGGTTCCGTACACACTGTGGGATGGATGAAATAATACTATGAAAGGGGTGGGCTTGATTGCATAAATATGTAGAAGCATTAGAGAGAGGAGTGGTAAATGTCCTGCTTATTCTTCTTTATGGATAATGCTAGATTTACATGCTGTACAGGTTACTTCTTTATAATGCTTGAAAATGATCTTTCGAAGATCTCTTCTGGATAACATAGCAAATACATTATACCTCGTACCACATACACACGTATGTTTATCTTTTACGATGTGTCTTTCATCCGTTTTGATAGTAGGAAAAAGCATTTTAACCCTCTTTTAAACTAATTTTAGGCGAAAAAAACCAAGAAAAGAATAAATCTTGGAAATCCATCCACCATCACACCATCACAAAAGCTCGGATTTGTCTGGTCCGTGGCTTTCACCTTCAATAATCTTAACATAAAAAAGAATCAAATCTATAAATATACAAAAAAACACGATAATGTTTAAAAAAACAGAAGGAGGAAGACGAGGAAATGAATAGATATACCTATGACTTAGGTTGTTCGTTTAAGAACTTTTCCCTACAAAATCTGCAGGTAATATCGGAAACCGATTTAAATTTAACCTTTTTCAGGTCTTTTTTATTGAATATGCCCCGGTAATTATGAATTATTCCACATTCACAATAACGCTGATCCTTGATGATGTGAACTTTTGCATAATACGTGAAGGTCGGATACATGTTGACACCTCTTTATAGGTATATATTACCGGGTATATTATACTATTTAGTTGTGTCTATGTAAAAAAATAACTCTCTAATAAATCTGGTGAAGTAAAGCATTGCTAAAGAGAGGGTCCCAAGCACCTGTTGGGTAAGTTTGAGTGATAACAAAAGGCACCCGTTAGATGTAACATCTAATGGGTGCCTTTTGTTATCAAAGTTCCAATCAATGTGAATGGTGGGCCAACTCTGGGTTGCGATGTACAGCCAAATAAAGGACAATTCCTGCAATAAGCAGTAGGAAGCTGGTCGTTATAAAAACGGCTGAAAATCCATAGAATCCAGCAACCATTCCTCCCATTGCCGGGCCGATGATATTGCCTAAAAAGCGGAGACTGGTATTATATCCAAGCACTTCCCCTTGCATGGATACGGGAGCTTCTTGGCGGATATAGGCAATTCTAACAGGAATGATTCCGCCTATGACTATACCTAATGCAAACCGTACAAAAACAAGTTGCCAAAAGTGATTGATGAAAGCCCCAGGCAAGTATACGAGTGCTGTGAGGAAAAGAAGTAGCATCAGTATCTTTATATGCCCATGGTGGTCGCCTATCCTGCCCCAGTACCTGGCCATCAATAAGTTTCCGAGTCCAGCTGCGGAAAAGGCGATGCCTGAGTAAAAGGCAAGATTAGTGGTTCCATGCAGTTCCCCGACATATAAAGAAAGAATGGGTTGGATGCTGAAGTGAGCCACTTGGACGATCGTTGAAATGAGCATGACGTTTACGAGAATGGGGTTCCTTAAAATGTGTGAGAGGACCTCCCGGCTCGTATAACTGGCTTTTGTTCCTTTTTGGCGCTGAACTTGATATTCCTTGGTTGCGAATACAAGAAGTCCAGAGACGAAAATGGTGATGGAGGTAAACTTGAACGCTGTCGAGTAGCCAAGAGTATCCGCAAGTACGCCACCAATCAATGGTCCAAAAAGGGAGCCGGTTATGTTCCCCGTTTGAAGAGTACCCAAGACTCTTCCGGCAATCTCTTTCGGTGTCTGTGTGGAAATGAAAGCTTGTGACATGGAGATGAATCCAGTGAATATGCCCATGAACATCCTCAATAAGAATAATTGCAGGACATTTTCTACAAATCCCATCAAGAAAATCGATAGACCCATACCGAAGGCGCAGGCAATCAGGATTTTCTTTCTACCATAGCGGTCTCCGATACGTCCCCAAATAGGAGAAAACAAAAAGGCGGTCACAAAGGTAATTCCGAATGTCCACCCTGACCAATGCTGGACATATTGTGTAGAATAATTGCCAAATGTACCGATGTATAACGAGATGAAGGGAAGAACCATCGTCATGCTACCACCAATGAAGAAATTGGCAAACCACATGATGATGAGATTCCGTTTGGCCAATTTATGAACATCCATATACATGTAACACTTCTTTCTTTTGGATATTTACTGTTAGTATACAGAATTTCACTATTCTATTAAATGTATTTGATTCAGGCATGCTTCAGGGCAAGAGATAAATCTAGTTTGAAAAAGTTGTTTTTTAATGAAATACCCAGTGTTATACTAACTAAATACTAATTTTTCAGAAAATAAAAAATATTTTATGAAAGTTAATTTTTTGTAGTAAGGAGAGGATTTACATGTTATCAATTCTTGGTTTTTGTATGATATTAACATTCCTTATCTTGGTCATTTCAAAGCGTCTTTCGGTGGTCGTCGCTTTTATTTTTACTAGTATCCTTTTTGCTTTGATCGGTGGATTTGCTTCGGATATGGGAGAAATGATGATGGCAGGGATTATGAAGGTAACGCCAACAGCCGTTATGATAGTTTTTGCTATTCTATATTTTGGTTTAATGCTAGATGTTGGCTTATTTGAACCAATGATCGCTAAAATACTAAGCCTTGTGAAAGGTGATCCATTAAAAGTTGTGATGGCAACAGCTGTTATCACGATGTTAGTAGGTTTGGATGGTGATGGTTCTTCCACCTTCATGATTACCGTTACAGCTATGTTGCCGCTATATATAAAATTAGGAATGAATAGACTTATATTGGCCTGTGTCGTTGCATTAGGAGCAGGTGTCATGAATATCATTCCTTGGGGCGGCCCGTTGGTGAGAGCGGCAGCCAGTTTACAAGTGGAAGTCTCAGACTTATTCATCCCGCTCATCCCAGTGATGATATCAGGGCTAATATGGACGTTGTTTTCCGCCTATATCCTTGGTAAGAAGGAGAGAGCTAGATTGGGAATCAGCCAAGCGGAGAGTACCATGCTTCCGGGATGGAATGAACAGGCTGTTGCTGTTGAATCTACTAATGGAAAAACCAAGCTTTTTTGGTTCAATTGGTTATTAACGATAGTACTAATGGTGTTTTTGGTATTGGAAGTGTTGCCTTTACAAATTTTATTTGCATCGGCTTTTGCCATAGCATTATTTGTTAACTATCCGAATCCAAAAGAACAGCAGGAAAAGATTTTAAGTCATGCCAATAGTTTTGTTATGATATGTACACTGATTTTTGCAGCCGGAATTTTTACGGGTATCTTCACTGAAACAAAAATGATGGATTCGATGGCATCTTCCATTGTTTCCGTTATACCAGAGTGGCTGGGTGCTCATTTACCTCTTGTTGTAGCACTTACTAGCATTCCGATGGGGTTTATTTTTTCACCTGATGCTTATTACTTTGGCATTATTCCTATTATTAGTGAAACCGCAGCGAACTTTGGAATTGCTCCAGTAGAAATTGGAAGGGCAGCATTATTAGGCCATTCAACAACAGGCTTTCCCTTATCTCCCTTGGTTCCAGCCACCTTCATTCTGATTGGACTTGTTGGTGTCGATTTTGGTGACCATCAAAAGTACCTATTCAAATGGGCGTGTGGGACAACGATTGTTATGACGATGGTAGCCATAACTCTTGGAGTGATTCCTTTATAAATGCAAGTCTAATAAACTATGTATTGAAATTTTTTACTGTAATAGTAGTAAGGGAGTACTATACATGCATAATCTAATTCCCTATTTTTCCCTCTCTCCGTTTACACTTTCAATATAGTGGAAATGATTAATAAGACTATACATAATAAATGAGAGAGAGGGAATGGACAATGAACTATAAGCAAAAGTTGATGATACCTATGTGCGCTGCCTTTTTATTGTATGGATGCAATTCAAAAGATAATTCAACGGATACTGATAAAAACGCAGATGATGCAAGACCCGTACAAGGCCTACAAACAGAGGTGGATCCTCAAGCAAAGGCGGAAGTCAAAGATACCGAGGGTAAAACATTAGGTACTGTCAATTTTTCCGCGGAAGAGAATTCGGTCTTGATTGAGGCGTCCCTAGAAGGTTTAGAACCAGGTTATCACGGCTTCCATGTTCATGAAAATGCTTCGTGTGAATCAGATGCAAAGGAAGGTCCTTTCACGACTGCTGGGGGTCACTACAATCCAACGGATGAAACGCACTCCAAACATGCCGGTGATATGCTTCCCCTGTTTGCTAAAGATGATGGAACGGCCAAATATACAGCCACGTTGGATAACGTGACGGTGGAGCAACTGAAGCAAGAAAAGCTGTCAGTCATCGTACATGCAAATCCGGACAACTTTGCCAATATCCCTGACCATTATGAAGCGGATGGAGAAAAGGGACCGAATGAAGCCACGTTGAAAACGGGCGATGCTGGTGACAGGCAAGCCTGTGGGATTGTAGTTAGTGTTGATGAAAAAAAATAAGCATATGAGCAAATAAAATAGAGTAAATGGGGCGGCCAAATTGGGCCGCCTTTTACTAGTAGTCAGCGATTATGGATGTTTCGACCAAAAGGTCATACCGGAATGGCGAATATAGCTTCAAAATGGTCTTAAAAAAAGGTTTTTCTATTTTGATATAGAAGTAAGGAGGAGGGGGAAGAAAAAACAAGTAGAAAAAACCCGAATAGGAACATAGATCTCCTAATTCGGGTTTGCAAGGTCTTATTCTGCTGTAGTAGGTTCTTTAATAAGTTGCAGTCGTTCTGCCACTTCTTCTTCAGATAAGTTATGCTCGACCACATAGCGGTTACGAGGGTGGACCCGGCATTCGTGGGAACAGCTGCGTAAATGCTTGTGCTCGTTTTCTTCACTGCAAAGAATCTTCTTGTTACATTCCGGGTTCGCGCAGTTTACATAGCGTTCACATGGTTCGCCAGAGTATATATCCCGGCCGACAATGACATGTTCCTTTTGATTAATTGGAACGGCAATTCTTTGATCGAATACATACATTTGGCCATCCCAAAGATCGCCTTGGACCTCAGGGTCCTTTCCGTACGTTGCGATTCCGCCGTGAAGCTGGCTGACATCTTCAAAGCCTTCTTTGACAAGCCATCCGGAGAATTTCTCGCAACGGATTCCGCCTGTACAATACGTAAGAATTTTTTTACCTTCAAACATCTCTTTATTCTCACGTACCCATTCCGGAAGCTCGCGGAAATTCGTGATATCGGGCTTGATTGCGCCGCGGAAGTGACCTAAATCAAATTCATAGTCATTTCTCGCATCAAGTACGACTGTATTTTCATCTTGCATTTGCTCATAAAATTCTTTTGGGCTTAAATAATTCCCTGTTGTCTGGTTTGGATCGACGTCATCCTCCAATCGAAGTGTAACCAGTTCATTTTTTGGACGGACATGCATTTTTTTGAAAGCATGGCCATCAGCTTCATCGATTTTATAGACCATATCGGCAAAGCGAGGATCGCTTTTCATCATGTCCATGTATTTGTTGGTTTGTTCGATTGTACCTGAAACCGTACCGTTGATTCCTTCTTGTGCAACTAGAATCCGGCCTTTCAGCTCAAGTTCTTTACAAGCCGCAAGATGTTCCGCAGCGAACTCCACGTGGTTCTCGATCGGTGTATACAAATAATACAGTAAAACTCTATATGGTTTTGTTTCCATTTATTAACTACCACCTATGTTTTATATTTGCAAGATATAAAGGGTGATCATTTAAGACACTTTTTCTCTTACAGACAATCATTATACCAAGAAAACATAACTTTGATAAGTGAATGATGAAAAATGAAAGGGGATGAGCAAAAGTGCTTCAAAATTTAATGGAATATCCCATCATACAAGCTCCCATGGCTGGAGGGGCATCCACCCCAATGCTTGCAGCTACGGTATGTAATGCAGGAGGAATAGGATTTCTCGCGGCCGGTTATAAAACTTCAGATGAAATGAGAAGTGAAATAGAAGAGACCCAGCGATTGACCGATCGGCCTTTTGGCGTAAATGTTTTTGTTCCAAGTAAAGAGGTTGTGGATGAAGCCATATTATCCGCCTATCGGGAAAAAATACAAAAAGAGGCAGAGAGTGTCGGGGTTTCAGTAGGACAAGCCATTATCGATGATGATGACTGGGGCAGTAAAATAACCACGTTAAAGGAACTGAGTGTCGCGATAGTGAGTTTCACGTTCGGGTGTCCTGAATCACGCATAATCAAGGAACTCCAAGATGCAGGTTCGCTTGTTGCCATATCGGTAACCAACCTGGATGAAGCACGAATCGCGGTTACGGCGGGAGCGGATATTCTTTGTGCACAAGGAATTGAGGCCGGAGGGCATCGAGCAAGTTTCGAAAATCAGACAGAAGGTGATCAAGGTCTTTTAGAATTGGTCGGGATGATCAAAAAAGAATTAAACGTTCCGATGATTGCCGCAGGTGGATTGATGGATGGCAAAGACATCACTGCAGTACTTGCCGCAGGTGCAGTGGCGGCACAACTGGGCACCGCTTTTCTACGGTGTCCGGAAAGTGGCGCCAGCCCCGCTCATAAGGCAGCTCTTTATGATCCCCGGTTTACTAAAACGGCGATCACCCGCGCATTTAGCGGTCGCCGGGCAAGAGGGTTGGTGAATCGCTTCTTAGCAGAATATGACAAGGACGCCCCGCGCGCCTATCCTTATGTTCATCACATGACGAAACAAATGCGGAAGGTGGCAGGGCAGAAAGAACAACCTGAATTGATGGCTCTTTGGGCAGGTCAAGGGTACAGGCGAAGTAGAGAGCTTCCTGCTTCGCAATTGATGGGAAAATTACTAGAGGAAATGAGAAGTGAATGAATATGGAGGTTAGACTTTTATACCCGAATGAGATACCGCCAATGGATTTGCTGCTACTTGCCGATCCTTCAAGAGAGTTGGTCGAGGCCTATTTGCAAAGGGGTACATGCTTTGTAGCTGAGATGGACGGGCAAATGATCGGTGTGTATGTTTTGTTGGAATTAACCGCTGAAACAGTGGAAATCGTCAACGTTGCTGTTGCGGAACAATACCAAGGCAAAGGCCTAGGGAAACAATTGGTCAACCATGCGATTCGCCATGCTAAATCACTTGGGTATGTCACAATTGAGATTGGTACCGGTAATTCGGGAATAGGGCAGCTTGCCCTTTATCAAAAATGTGGATTTAGAATAACGGCAATCGATCAAGATTTTTTCACGAGGAATTATCCGGAAGCCATATATGAAAATGGAATCCAGTGCCGGGATATGATTCGTTTATCTCAAACCATCGGGATAAAATAAGCCAACTGTGCTTCATCATATTGGTATGGGGGGAATACCATGTTCTTGGGAGATACGATTTATCTTTTATTTGCGTTTCTTATGCCACTTTTTTTCGCTATTATCGTGTTTATATTCATTCGGTCCACTAAAAAGCAGAATGAAGCTTTAAAGCATAGGGAGAAGGAGATGATGGAATTTCATAAAGAATCGTCTGGAAAATAATTTTAAATGGAGAGTGTCCAAATGAGTGGACACTCTCTTTACTCATCTTTTCAGAAATCCTTCCAACCTCTGCTTCACAGCCGGCCATTCTTCTTGGAGAATGCTATAAACCATGGTGTTTCTGACTCTACCATCTTTCAGTTTCCTATCTTTGCGTAACATTCCCTCTTCAAGAGCTCCAAGCCTTGTTATGGCCGCACGTGATTTACGGTTCAATTCATCCGTCCTGAATTCGACCCGGTTCATCTGCCATGTTTCAAAGGCATGCTGTAAAAGCAGAAATTTACATTCGGTGTTGACGGCGGTCCTCCATTTGGAAGGATGATACCAAGTTGATCCGATTTCTACTGTCTGGTTGTCGAATTGGATATCCCTTAGAGAGGTGCTTCCAATGACCGAACCAGTCAAAGAATCGATTACGACAAAAGGATAGTGCTGTTTCTTCTCCCTCGCTAAAATACCTTCTTGTACAAAGTCTACAGCGTCTTGATGCGACAAAATCTTCGTGGCGCTCCACACCCAGATTTCTGTGGGGAGAGAGGCTGTGTAAATCGGTTCAATATGTTTTTCCGTCATGGGTATCAGTGACACGTATTTCCCGGTTAATTCAATTGACTTCATGCCAACTCCTCCTAATACTTGATATCTTGATTATAGAAATAATCTGGTTCTGTAATAAGGACCAGAACTGGTATAATTTATGGGACCAGTATAAAGGAGTGTATCCGATGTTTGAAATCACTTTTCATCTTAAAAAAACAAAAAATGTACCGTTATATGCTCAGTTGTATGATTACTTTAAAGTGGAAATCCAGAATGGACAAATAAAGGCTGGAATGAAATTACCTTCTAAACGAAGATTAGCCGCTCACTTTGGTATTGGTTTGAATACCGTGGATACAGCTTATCAACAGTTAATCGCGGAAGGATATGTGGAGAGCCGTGTGAGAAAAGGATATTTCGTAGCGGATATGGATCCCATTTTTCCTATTATGGAGCAAGCAACCACTCCAAAGTTAGCTTCCCAAAGGGAAACGAACATGATAGATTTCAATCATGGCAATGTGGATACGGATTCCTTTCCGCATTCCGTGTGGAAAAAGTGTCTAAATAAAACACTATATCTTCAGGAAAGAGAGATGTTCATCAGTGGCGACCCTCAAGGGGAGATAGGGCTCCGAGCCGAAATTGCCGATTACCTATTTCAGTCAAGAGGGGTTAGATGTGTCCCTGATCAAATCATCTTGGGGGCAGGTACACAGTATATGATTCACCTTCTAAGGCTCCTTCTCGGTAAGGAGCGTGTATTTGGGCTGGAAGACCCTGGATTCCATCGGGTAAGGGAGGTATTGAAAGTGGAGGGAGCTGAAGTGAGATTCATTCCATGTGATGAAAGAGGGTTAAAGGTGGAGTCCTTAAAGGAAAGTCATGCGGATATTGCCTATGTCACACCTTCCCATCAATTCCCTTTAGGAATGATCATGCCCATTTCACGAAGGGTGGAATTATTAAAATGGGCTAAGGAGTCCGATGGCTATATTATTGAAGATGACTATGATGGGGAATTCCGACATGAAGGCAAACCTATTCCATCCTTGCAAGGCCTGGATGCTTGTGGAAGGGTCATTTATTTAGGGACATTTTCTAAATCCTTGATTCCTACGATTAGAGCAGGTTATATGGTTCTTCCCCCTGAGTTAATCAAGATCTATCACGAGAAATTGCAAGGATACAAACAGACCATTTCCAAAATGATTCAAGAAACGGTCTGTCTTTTTATGAAAGGTGGCCATTGGGAACGGCACCTGAATAGAATGAGAATACTGTACCGAAAAAAGAATCAGGTGTTACTTGCTGCACTGGAAGAAACTTTCCCTGATGGTATTACAGTAATAGGTGAGAAGTCGGGATTACATGTTCTATTGCAAGTTTCCCTTAATAAATCTGAAACCGAACTCATTCAATCCGCTGCAAAAGAAGGGGTGAAAGTGTATCCGACTTCGGTATATCATTCCAAGAAAGTTAACAAACCGACTATCCTAATGGGATATGGAGGCTTACCCGAAAGGAAAATCAAAGAAGGGATTTCCCTTTTGAAAAAAGCATGGCTATAGCTAAAAAACAATTAAGCTCTAATATTATTAAGTATTTTAAGCAAAGTTTGAAAAAATAAATCCTGTTCTTCCTCGGAAATGCCTTCTAAGGCTTTTCCTTCTATTTTATCGGCAATTTTCATGCATTTCATATGTACTTCTTTTCCTCTGGCTGTCAGTTCAATGCGTTTTTCCTCTTCGTCTTTTCCAGGCACTTGCTTAATCAAATGATTCTCTTCCATGCTGTTCACGGAACGGGTAATGATAACACTACCAACATCCAAGTAATTGGATATGTCATTAATGGTTGTATATCCGCAGTTCTTTAAATAATTCAAAATTGTCCATTGGTTATGGTAAATGTTAAGACTTGTGATTTGTTCATTCATATTTTTTACGATTGATCTAGATAATTGTAAGTGTTGATGAAATAGTTGATTTTGTTTTGTTGTCATATAATTCTCCTTCATAATGAGCAGCCACTTCATTATAATTTATAAATGGTAAAAGTCTATGATAAAGAAAAATTCATTCGACTCATTATACTCGCATCGGATTTTATCTTACAAGACATGTAAGGGAGTATCCTAACTTTTCTTATACTTTGTGACTAAATGAACATAAACAAATATCGAAAAGAGGATGGCACTTTGTATTATACGACAAACATGAGGGAATTTTAAGTGGTCTTTCAAAGTATGGGGAATTTTGTTCAACTCTCTCATAAACAATATCAGCCTAAAAAAACCAGCGATGAGCTGGTTTTTTAGGGCTAGATTCTTTCGCTTGCGGACCGATGCTTGGTTTCTTCTTTATTTCGTTCTTCTTCGTGTTCGTATTTAATATCTTCTAGTGGCAAATCGTCAATGGGCATCACAATTTGATCACGTTCTAGCTGTTTTTCTTGGCTTTTTTTAAATGCCTTGGATTTATCATTACGTTCTTGTAAAATTTTATCTTTGTCTTGGTTATCCATTAACAATCCCTCCGTCTCTTTGCCTGTCTTTTCCCTTTAATTGAGAAAATAAAACGTGTACACGAAATATATGGGGAATTGCTTCATAAATATAGGAGAATAAGGCAAGGAGGGTGTGGTGATTGAAGATCGCTTTATTTTTTCGTTGGTTTTGGAGGATGGCTATCCTTTTCGGAATTATATTTTTAATTCCTTATTCGTGGGCACTGATTTTCGCTTTAGTGACTGCAATCATGTTAGATGGATTAGTCAACTTCATTAGCAAATGGTTAAAGTTACATCGCTTATGGGGCGTATTAATAACGTTTATTATTTATGTAGGTGGCGTTATCGGCTTGATTTATTTCTTGCTTTCCGTTTTAATCAAACGAATCATTATCCATTCGGAAATATTACCAAGTGTAATCAGGGAAATATACCTGACGGCGATATTACCTGTCATTAGGCAATGGGAGCAATACTCACAAACGTTGCCATCCAACCTTATTCAGTCAATTGAACTTACCATGGAAAGAGGAGTTATAGCTCTTGAAGGGTTTACGAAGGATTTCGTCCAAGACATGGTTCAATTCGTTACGCTCATTCCCGCTTTTTTTATAGATTTCTTAATCTATTTAATCGCTTTGTTCTTAATCAGCTTAGAGCTTCCCCTATTGAAGAAAAAGTTAGTCTCATTTCTAAAGGAATCAACATACCAAAAGATCACCATGGTTTATCAAGATCTTAGTATGGCAGCGGTCGGATTCATTAGGGCCCAAATAGTCTTGAGTCTATTCACGTTCTTGATGGCCTATTCGGGATTATGGTTATTACATGTGAAATACACCTTTATTTTGGCCCTTTTAATTGTCATGGTAGATATTCTCCCAATATTGGGAACGGGGTCCGTGCTCGTGCCTTGGGCTATTATCGTGTGGTCGCAGGGTAACCCCCACCTTGGCATAGGGTTACTAATCTTGTTCCTGGTCATTACGGTTGTCAGAAGAATCATCGAGCCTAAGATATATTCAGCAAATATGGGGCTAACCCCATTAGCTTCCCTTGTCAGCCTTTACTTGGGATTTAAGGTGCTAGGGGTAATCGGTCTTTTCCTCGGTCCTGCTGTTCTTATCGTTTATAATACCTTGAAAAAGGCGGGTGTAATCAAGCTTCAACATTTTAAGATATGAACAGGTGCTAGAAATTTTTAATGGAGTTTACAGAATTGGACATATCTTTGACTGTTTTCCCTTGTCCTTTGCAATGATTGCAGTTCCGTGAAAAAAACTGTAGATAGCGAGTTTTGCCTTTTCCCTTGCATTGCTGGCAAATGGTAATTACTTTCATCAGTCTTCACTCCTTCTTAAAATAGTTTCTTTAACAGTATGAAACAAGGAAGGTAGAACTATACCTCAACCCATACAAATAGGGGAGGAGATTTCATATATAATATGAATTTTTTATGTTACATGTACCAAAAAGGAAGAGAAATCATAGGGGCCCCATGATGTAGTTAGAATAAAACCCCGTCCTAATAACTAGGGCGGGGTATTTTATCAAGAAACGATTTCAGTCTGTGACATTATGGGGAATTCCTTCACTTCTGTTACTGCTTTTACGGGTTTATATATCTCGATATAGCTAATGTGGTGTTCTTCCATTTCCTTGATCTTGAAATGGTAAGGACCATAAGTCAGGATATCCCCTTGTTTGACTTCGTAATTCTCAGTAAGAATCCAGCCACCCATCGTATCGACGTCTTCATCATTAATATCGATTCCCAGTAAATCATTTATTTCACTGATCAATACCTTCGCATCAATAATATAATGATTTTCTTTTACTTTACGAACATCAGGCACTTCATCTAAATCGAATTCATCCCGGATATCCCCGACGATTTCCTCAAGGATATCTTCAACGGTCACCAATCCTGATGTACCGCCATATTCGTCCATGAGGATGGCCATATGAACGCGTTCTTTTTGCATTTTCAAAAGTAAATCGTGAATGGGTATACTATCGATGACGCGAATGATCGGGCGAACATAACGATTGATCGTCGATGTTGCCTGGTTTTTTTTGTCTATCATTTCAGTGAAAAGTTCCTTGATATTGACCAGTCCGATGATATGGTCCTTATCACCATCAATGACTGGATAACGAGTGAAGTTCTCTTCGGATATGATGGAAAAAAATTGTTGTATGGTATCATCTTTAGAAATCGTAGCGATTTCAGTACGAGGGACCATGATTTCCTTCGCTATGCGATCATCAAACTCAAAAATTTTATTCACATATTTAAACTCAGAATGGTTAATTTCGCCACTTTTATAGCTTTCTGAAACAATGATGCGAAGCTCTTCTTCCGTATGAGCCAAGTCATGTTCAGAAACTGCTTTTAATCCAAACATTCTTGTTAGCACTCGTGCAGAGCCATTCAGTATCCAGATGAAGGGATACATGATCTTATTAAAACCAATGAGCGGTTTGGCAATGAACAATGTTACTTGCTCTGCTTTTTGAATGGCCATTGTCTTTGGCGCCAGTTCCCCCACCACTACATGAATGAAGGTAATTAAAGAAAAGGCAATTGCAATTGAAAGGATATGTGAAGCAGATTCAGGAATATTCAATTGAATGAGAAGCGGGCCTAAGATACTTTCTACAGTCGGTTCTCCCAGCCACCCAAGTCCTAATGCGGTAACAGTAATTCCAAGTTGACATGTTGACAAGTATTCATCGAGATTGGATGTGACCATCTTTGCTGATAGGGCATTCGGCTTGCCTTCTTCAATTAATTGATCGATCCTCGTGCTTCTCACTTTAACAATCGCAAACTCCGAAGCTACAAAAAATGCTGTTAAAGCAATTAAAATGGCAATAAGTACCAAGTTTATTATGTCCAAAAAGTCTCCCTTACATCGCCTGTGAGACGAATAAGGAGTCCACCTCCTACATTTTTAAAATATACAAGTATATTTTTTTTGTCGTGCACAAAAGTTAAATACCGTCTGGAGTTGTTACTTAACGTACTTACCTAAACTCCAGTTTTTAATTGTATAGAGTACTAGTATATGTGTTTTAGCGATAAGTAGACGGGATATAGAAGAATTTTGCAAGGTAAATACAAGCAAATTTATTTAGTGCCGTACACTTTTTCGCCAGGCAAAGCCACGTCCGTCCGTCAAAACGAACATTCTTTAATGTCCCATCCAATCACCTCAGTTTAATTGATTTAAATACTTTCATTATAGAAAGAGTTAGCCATACAGTCAAATTGCTTAGAAGACGTAAAATGGTGGATATAGCTTGTAAATGGTTCTTTTATTTCACTATTTAGCGATTTTTGACCAATTCCTTTTCTGTATCCATTATATAATTGAATATTCTGAAAAATAAAGGGCCATTCATATAAAATATAAAAAAGGTAAGTTTCATTAATTTTTAGCGTCTCTATACATAGGATATATGAATTGGACAAGATTATCCATGTTAAAGGATGTGGAATCATGATAATAATGGAAAAGATGGCCGCCATTATGGCTGGAAGTTTGCTCGTAGGCGTTGGAATCAACTTTTTCCTCATCCCTTATCACTTATTGGATGGTGGAATGATTGGAATTGGTTTAATCATTCATTATTTTCTAGGGCTTCCAACTGGGCTAGGGGTGATTTTAAGTAGTATTCCCTTATATATATATGCATGGTACTACGAGAAAAAACTATTTCTTAACAGTTTGCATGGCCTACTTTTTTCTTCGTTATGTATCGATATTTTTTCTGAAGCTGTCATTGAATGGAATATCCCCATCTTTATAAGTGCCATAATCGGAGGTGGATTAATCGGACTTGGAGTCGGGCTCATGCTTCGATATGGAACCTCGACCGGTGGGACGGATATGCTAGCACAAATCATTTCGAGCAAAAGCGGGCTAAATGCCGGTGTGTTAATTTTCTTTATTGATGGATGTGTCCTCCTGGTTGGGTTAAGTGTGGTGGATTGGGCAATATTTTTTTATTCATTTTTGACCATCACCGCGGTGGCCATGCTGACTTCTGTGACCGTAATGCGGACGGCCACTTAATGACATGTATATAAATCGGTTAGTTGGGAAGGATGGGGAATAAATCGGCCGGCTTATCGGTTTAATAGGAAGAAGAGGGAATTTTTCAATGAAGAAATTTTATCTATGTGCTGTATTAATGTTAGCGTTAGCTGGATGTCAGGAAAACGAAAAACCGGAAGATGAAGAAGTGAGCAATATCATCCCAGATACGATGGAAGCTACCATTGCCGTCAAAGGAACTCTGGTTTCCGGTAAAGAGGTCATTCTAGAAACGACAGTGAAAGAAGGAAGTCATCTTGTAAACGAAACGGACGAGGTCCTTTTTGAAGTGAGAAAATCCGGACAGGATAAACGTGAAATGTTAGAGACAAAGAATACGGGAAGCGGGACCTATCAAGTGATGCACACCTTTGGAAAAGAAGGGAAGTATCATGTCATTGCCCACGTAACAGCCAAAGGCCAGCATGTGATGCCTGAAAAGGAAATTGTCATAACGGACAATGAGAGTGAAGGCGCAGCGGTCCATCCAAGGGCAGATGTTTTAATCGAGTTTCATAGCAACCCGGTAACGGCTGGAAATAGTTCGACTTTTGAAGCAAAAGTACATAAGGATGGAAAGCCCTTGACGGATGCAGATGTTCATTTTGAGGTGTGGAAAGATGGCAGTGACGAAAGTCAATTCACGAACACAAAAGAGGGAGAAAATGGGAAGTATCTAAATAAAGTATCTTTTGACGAAACAGGAACCTATAAGGTCCAAGTGCATGTGGAAAAAGAAGAAGTCCATGAACATCAGCTTCAAACGATACAGGTTAATTGAACTGGTAATATAAACCTTTTGGTGGGGATTTCTCTAGAGAGGTTTTAGCCCATCCTTTAATGGGAACGTAAAGGATAACGAATATAGCAGGAAGGGAGAGTAAGCATGAACAATGAAATAATCAACAAGTACAAAAATCTAGGAGTCCATATTAAAAAAACGAAATCACGTCAGGAGATCTTCACGAATATTTCACAAACTGATTCATCCTTACTCGCCTTACAGTCCACAGTGGTTTTTTCTCAATATGTTCAAAAAATGGAAATGAAAGAATGTTAATCAGAAGGAGACCGGGAAATACGAGCTGGTCTTTTTTTGTGTGAAGTATTAAAAGACCCTGAATAGTAAGCAGAGTTTCTTCTTGGAAAATTATTAAGGGCAATAGTGATTGATTATATCCATAAGGCGTTCGGGTTTTTCTGAAGATACATTTTCAGATAATCTTGCCCCCGCAATGATTGGGGCCCACTGAAGAATTTCGTCCATGAATAATCCACTTTTCTCACAATAAAGTCGTAAATACAAATCAGCTAATTCAGTAGAGAGTTGCGAATACAAAAGATACGTCCTATAAATGTCCGCACGTATATCTCCCGAACTGGAATCTACCCAATCGATAATCGTAACTTCTTGGTTATTTGCCATAATCAAATTAAATAGATGAAAGTCTCCATGACAAAGCCTATTCGTATATGTAATAGATTCCAACTTATTTAGTAAAAAGGCCTTTTTTCTTTTATCAAGACTCTGAACAGATTCAATTTGACGGCATAATTTTTCAGACATTGGCTCAAAAGAATCTACGATAAGGGTATGGACTTTTTGTTGAACATCAATGGCTATGTTCATGTAATATTCTGCTTGTTTGTTTTTAAGAAATAAGTCTCCTAAGGTTCTTCCCTCAATATATTCCATTACGATTGCTTGTTTTCTATCTATTTTCGTGACATTCAATACTTTAGGAACAGCAAGCCCACAAGAATATGCAAAATTTTGCTTATAGGCTTCATATGAAGATTCTGTATCCGGCAAATACTCATGAAAAACCTTGATGATTTGATTTTTATAAAGATATATTTTTGCCGTATTGCCTGTGGCTATCGGTTTCCCCAAATTCATATGTTATCGCTCCCCTATATAAACGTTTGACCCTGAAAATACGTTTGGTAAATTATAGCATATTTCGTTGTTTAGTTTTATTTTATAAAAGGCGATCGATCATGATTGTATTGTTATCGAAATAAAATGATATCCAATAGTCAGCTATTCCTCCTTCTGAAAAATTGAATAGAACGGTTTCTCTTGCAATAGGATAGAAGGACAACCGTGTCAAAATTAGCCGGTAAAGGGAGTATAATAACATGATGTCAGAGCTTATCATGAGAATTCTGAATTGGTTTGCGGAAATGGGGTATATAGGTATTTTATTGGGGTTGATGGTGGAAGTCATCCCTAGTGAACTTGTACTTGGATATGGTGGTTATTTAGTCGGAATGGGTAGGATGAACTTTCTTTTGGCAGTTATTGCAGGTGTGGTGGGAGGTACAATCGCCCAATTATTTCTCTATTGGGCTGGTTATTATGGAGGTCGGACATTTCTTTTAAAGTATGGAAAATATATATTCATTAAAGAAACGCACATCGTAATGGCTGAAGAATGGTTCCAACGATATGGGGTGGGGGTGGTATTCACGGCCCGCTTCATTCCGGTCGTCCGCCATGCCATTTCGATTCCGGCTGGAATCGCCCGGATGTCCGCGTGGAAATTCACTTTCTATACGGTAGCGGCGGTCATTCCCTGGACCATATTATTCCTCTCACTAGGACGGATACTAGGGGAGAATTGGCAACAAATTAGAGAAATCACTACGCCTTACTTAATCCCCGTGGCAGGTTTTTCATTCGTTTTGATCATGTTGTATATCATTTGGAAGAGAAAGAGCCCACCGCCAATCGTCACAGTCAAAAAGGTGAGGCATTTCCCTGATAAAAGAACATAAAAAAGATGGCCCTGATATGTATGGGCCACCTTTTTTTTGCCTTAATCTTGTGGAAGGTTTTCCTCAAGCGTTAGTTGCTCCACTTTTTTTGTCACTTCTATAAATCGGATGGCGTGTTCATCCATCTCGATTACCTTGAAGCAGAACCCGTCTTTTTCCATGATATCACCGACGATTACATCATAGTTCTCCGTTAAGATCCAACCACCGATAGTATCGACATCTTCTTCATCAAGGTGAATTCCGAGTAAATCATTTACATCCTTTACGAGAAGTTTGGAGTCCAGGATATAGTGACCATCCTTGATTTTGCGTATGGAAGCCACTTCATCGATATCAAATTCATCTCGTATTTCACCGACGATTTCCTCGAGGATATCTTCAACGGTTACGAGGCCGGATGTACCACCATATTCATCCATCAATATGGCCATATGAATCCGTTCTTTTTGCATTCTTAGCAATAAAGTATGAATCGGAATGTTTTCCATGACCCGAATGATTGGTCGAGTGTAATCTTCAATCGTTTTAGAATGGATATTTCGGTTTTTGATAAGATCCGAAAAAACTTCTTTCAAATTGACTAAGCCGATGACATGGTCTTTATCACCCTCGACAACTGGGTAGCGTGTGTACTTTTCCATTTTTGCAACATCAACGAAGCCCTGAACCGTCTCATCCTTAGAGATGGTCAGGATTTCCGTTCTTGGAACCATGATTTCTTTGGCCACTCGATCATCGAAATCAAATATATTGCTTACATATTTAAATTCAGATTGATTGATTTCCCCGCTTTTATAACTATCCGATAAGATGAAACGTAATTCTTCTTCCGTATGTGCCAGTTCACTTTCAGAAGCAGCTTTGAAACCAAATAATCCAACAACGAAGCGAGATGAATGGTTCAAAATCCAGATGAATGGAAACGCGATTTTATGGAAGAAAATCAAAGGTTTGGCGATGGCTAAGGCAACCTCTTCCGCCTTTTGGATGGCAACAGTTTTAGGAGCCAGTTCACCAACAACGACATTCAAGAAAGTCATCAAGGAAAATGCGATAATAAATGATAGCACACCTGTTACATTTTCTGGAATGTGTAACAGATTGAATAAAGGTTCAATCAATTTAAAGATTGTTGGTTGTCCAAGCCACCCAAGTCCTAGGGCAGTCACTGTAATGCCGAGCTGTGTTGCCGATAGGTATTCATCGAGATCCGATGTCACTTTTTTAGCGGCTAAAGCTTTTTTATTTCCTTCTTCTATTAACTGATCAATTCGTGAACTTCTAACCCGAATGATGGAAAATTCGGAAGCAACGAAGAAAGCGGTTAAAGCAATTAAGATTATGACTAAGGCTAAACTAAATATGTCCAATAGTGAGGGATTAAATTAAACCGTTCAGTTTGCTAAACGATGAATTATCCCAGTCACCTCCCAAAAACAAATATGAATGAGATGTATAATTGTTTATAAAAAAGTAGATACAATTATATTGCTAAAATGATTTTTTCGTACAATTATGCATTTCACCTAATTATAGTATAAGGAACTGTAAGGGAATCAGTCAAAAATTACATACGACTTTCCTTGATTTGGTGATTTTACCTTATGCTTTAGTTTTTACGTGTATGGTAAAAGTAGTTAAGAAGTCTGTTGAATGGCAAGTCAAGGTGCCTTGATGCTTCAAGATGATCTCTTTACAAACAAAAAGTCCTAACCCAGTGCCCCTCTTTTTAGTTGTGATAAATGGTTCAAAGATGTTAGGAAGAACCTCATCAGGTATTTTTGGTCCGTTATTGGAAATATTCAAGGTTAGGAAACCGGATGATACCGATCCTGAAATGTCTATGGTTGGTTGCTGCAATTCGGCTACCACATCTAGCGCATTTAATATGATATTAAGCAATACTTGTCTGAATTCCTCTTTAGAACCGACGATTTCGACATCCTCATCGATCTTACAGGAGATGTAAGCGTTCGCTTCTAAAATGCTAGGATATAGGAATTCCATCACTTCATCTACTAAGGAAGCGATTGGAAATACTTCATTTTGTGAAGTTTCCGTTTCCTTCTTGGAAAGATTAAGAAACTGTGTAATCCGATAATTAAGTTGGTCTAATTCTTTTGAAATAATGTCCAAATATTTGATGTCAGGCTGTTCGGCTTGCAGCAGTTGAACGAAACCCATTATCGAAGTGAGGGGATTCCTAAATTCATGGACAAAGCTCGATGTCATTTGGCCTAAAAGTGTCAAGCGGTCTTTATGATTAGGATTGATAAGCTGATATTGCTTCGCAACCTGCTTCGTTTTTAAATCAGTGAAACTGGTTAGGGCAAAATAAATGACTTTATCGAAATATGAATTCACCTGATGGATAACGGCAGATATTTCTCCTTTAACGACCTCATACTTTAGAAATTGATCGATGATGATAGACCTTCCAATCGAGGTTATAGAAAAGAAAATATCCATATTTAAATGCTGTTTGACTCGGTTAGCAGAAATTTTTTCTCCTAAATCCTTTAATAACTCATCGAAGTTAGTATCTGTTTCTTTTAGTTGTTTCATCAGTGAATTTAAGATTTTTTCTATGTCTTCTTCAAAATAGTCTATATAACTATCCGGTAAATGTTTCAAGCGCTCTTTCCATTCGGTAAGGATAGTAGTTTTATGAGAAGATAGGAAGTGAAGAGTCATTTCTCGATTCAATACCATTTTGCCCTCCATCGTGTAGGAAAATGAATTTTTTTACTTTATTATGAATTAATTTGAATATAATTCCAAAACTTATATACGTTTTTAATAATACCAGATTAAAAGCTTTCTTTAAATACTCATTTAATGGGGGATATGTGCAGGAGTTTCGCGGTTATTATTAATTGTAGGTAAATAACGTAAAAATAAGGTTTTGTATATTAAAAAAGGTACCGCAAATTATTGACGGGTACCTTTTTTTTGAAATACATATGGTTCAATATGAACGATGACATGTTTAATGCCATGTTCCTTTAGAAGGTTTTCTTCCACCTTCACAGTGATATCGTGACTTTGGATGACGGTCAAAAGCGGATTGACATGAACGGTAGCTTCGACAAGGATTTCATTTCCATGCATTCGAGCTTTAATTTCACTCATGTCTTTCACACCATCCGTTAGCTCGATGGTTTGACCGATTTGTTGTAGATGTTGCTCATCGAACCCATCCGTCAAAGAGAGTGAAGCGGCATGGAAAATGTCCCAAGCGGTTTTACAAATCATCAAACCCACCACCAATGCCGCGACGGCATCTAACCATGAAATTCCGATTGTGCTCCCGATGATACCTATGAAAGCGCCGATACTAACCAAAGCATCCGAACGATTATCCTGTGCAACAGCATGAATGGAAGCACTTTTTGTCTTTTTGCTCAATGCTAAATTGTAGCGATAGATTCCGTACATGAAGATGGCGGAGAATAAAGCGACGTAAGCAGTAAACATATCGGGTACAACTGACGTATCCTGTGAGAAGAAAGATTCAATGGCACTGTATATGACCTGTAGGCCAACCGTGATCATAATGAAGGCAGCAACCAATGAAGCTACGGTTTCAGCTCTCAGATGACCGTATGAATGATTATCATCAGGTGGTCTTTTCGATATTTTTAAACCTACTAATACAGCAACAGAGGCAATGATATCGGTTGTGTTATTTAATCCATCTGCCCAAAGCCCCTTGGAGTCACCAAAATAACCAAATGTTAATTTGAGGGCTGACAAGAATATATATGCGGCAATACTGATATAGGCTCCCTTTTCAGCAGAAATTGAATGTTTATCCATGTCTTTTCCCCCTCGTGCAAAATAGCCTTAATAAAGATATCAAATCTAACCGTAGTGAGTCTATAGAAAAATTGTCGTCTTAATCCATCTAACTTGGTTTATGCCATGTGTATTGAAGGTATGTAAAGAAGTTGGTTATGTGAAAAAATATAACCAATAAAAGGGAAGGTGGAAAAGGATTCTTTGCATTTATTTACTTGTTATTTATAGAAACTAGTAGTATATTCTAACCGAGGATTAAAAATTAAATACTTCCACAAGGGGAGCCAAGTTGGCTGAGAGTGAACGTTTGAGTTCAGACCCTATGAACCTGTTAGTTAGTACTAGCGTAGGGATGTGGTTTTGGATAGCAATACTGGGCATCCATTACCGCCCTGGTGTTGCTTTTTTGTATGCAAAAAAAAGCAACACGGGAACTCATGGGCACTTTTGCACGTGGAGAAGGGTGAGAGATGATGAAGCATAAAACATTATTCATGACCGAGGTTGCCATTTTTTCTGCATTGGCATTACTGCTGGATTTAGTCTCCGGCTTCGTTTTTGCAAGGATTTGGCCGCAGGGGGGATCGATTTCCATTGCCATGGTGCCCATTTTTTTAATGGGCTATCGCTGGGGGATCAAGGGCGGAATGGCAACCGGTTTATTATTGGGACTTTTGCAGTTAGTCACTACGCCGGTCCAAATCATGACACCGCTTCAGGGATTCATAGATTACTTCCTTGCCTTTACCGTCGTAGGAATTTCTGGATTATTCATGAATGGATTCGTGAATAATTATAAAGAGGAAAACCGTTTGAAAGCGAAATTATTTGGAATAGGCGGCATGTTCGTGGGCAGTTTTCTGAGGTTTATCTGTCATTTTACATCAGGTATCGTTTTCTTTGGTAAATATGCGCCAGAAGGACAGCCAGTCGTTCTTTATTCATTAATCTACAATGGGACATATATGCTGATTAGTTTTATCTTATCTGCGGTCGTGATAATGGTGCTTTATTCGGCTGCTTCAAATGTTTTAATCAAAAAAGCCTATTAAGGTAAATGAGAAAAGGGCCGGCTCAAGGATGAGCCGGCCCTTATTGTCATTTTGCAATAAATACCGAGCAAGGTGCATGCTTGGCGATGGAGCTACTTGTGCTTCCAAGGAAAAATCGTTCCAAACCACTCTTGGAACTGTTACCGACAATAATTAGATCGGCATCGGTTCGCTTTGCGTACTCACATATACTATCGGGGGCATTACCTTCCAATATCTCAACTTCCCCTATAATGCCATATTCATTTAGCAGGCTTAGTAAGTTACTTTCGGCGATCCTTGCGTTATTTTCAAAAACGGAGGGAGTATCGTTAGCCCGCATTTGAAGCTGATGCTCCACTTCTGTAACGGGATGCGTTTGTGAGGGATCAACATAAAAGCCTGCAGCCGGAACGAATCCTGGAGCTGATGCACTTTCAATAATGCGGTTGTCCCCCTTTTCATTCAACACTTGAACAATGGTCATTACAGCATCAGGAAATGCTTTTTTTAATGTGGCTCCGTATTCTATTGCCCGATTACTATCTTCATTTCCATCATGCGCGATGACAATTCGTTTCAATTCCTTCATCTGATCATCTCTCCCCATATTATGTCATTACAGGTTATATACCCGTTTTTTCTGGTTTCATCCCTTTTTCAAAGGTATATTGATTATTAAATAGGGTATAGGGTATGAGAAAAGACTAGACTACATAGGATGCATGCACTTTTGTGGAAAAAGGATGAAAGAAAGAATGTTTGTAAGCTGAAACTTTGTCTTTTGACCCATTGCAAGAGTTATCTTTCATAAAAAGGGTAAAATATTTTTAATGAAGCATGTCGCATCTGGGAAAATGGGGGTTCAAATGAAAGGGTTATTGAAAATAGGTCTGATAATTTTATCAATCATTGTGGTAGTGGGAGTTGGTTTGTTCGTTTATTTTAAACAAACTGCGGATATAAGTGATCTTCAGGATCAACTTCAGCAGCCAACTAAGATTTATGATGAGGATGGGAATGTAGCGAGTACCATTACGGCTAATAAATCTGAAGGCGTCGCGATAGAGGAAATACCGGACCATGTCATCCAAGCGGTCGTCTCCATTGAGGATCACCGTTTTTATGAACATCATGGTATTGATTATCAAGCGATTACGCGGGCCATGGTGAAAAATATCAAGGCGAAAAGCGTAGTGGAAGGCGGAAGTACACTTACCCAGCAACTTGTAAAAATTACAATGCTTGAATCGGATCGTACCCTGAAACGGAAGATAGAAGAGTTTTTTATCGCTCAGGAAATGGAAAGTACGTATACAAAAGATGAGATATTGGAAATGTATGTGAACCAGGTTTACTTTGGCCATGGTGCATGGGGACTTAAAAAGGCGGCAAACATCTATTTTGCCAAGGATGTTTCTGAGTTAACCGTCGCCGAAGGAGCTTTACTGGCGGGCGTCATTAATCTGCCATCGAAGCTAGATCCGTATAAAAATCCTGATGGCGCGGTCAAGAGACGTGATTTAGTGCTTTCCCGGATGACCGAACATGGATATTTGACCGAAAAAGAAGCGACTTCTGCCAAAGAGGAAAAACTGTCACTTCTTTTAGGTGAGAATACAGATCCGTTAAAGGGGAAATATCCTTATTATGTGGACCATGTCCTAACGGAAGCCTCCAGTAAGTATGGGTTGGAACTTCAAGAACTGCTGACAAGGGGCTATCACATTCATACCACCCTAAACCAATCGATGCAGCAGGCAGCAGAATCGGTCTATAGTAATGATGGGAATTTTCCTACGGGGACAAGTGATGACAAACTGGTGCAAAGTGGAACGGTTCTCCTTCATCCTAAGGATGGGGGAATAAAGGCACTTGTCGGTGGCAGGGGAGAACATCAATTCATGGGATACAACCGGGCAACACAGCTGAAGCGATCGCCTGGTTCGTCAATTAAACCGCTCGTGGTCTATACGCCTGCGATTGCAGAAGGATATGAAATCACGGACTCGATAAAAGATGAGAAAATGAAGTTCGGGAATTATGAACCAACCAATTTGAATGGTACATATAAAGGCGAAGTGCCGATGTATGAAGCGGTCATGAACTCCTTAAATGTACCGACTGTTTGGCTGCTAAATGAAATTGGAATCGATAAGGGATTGGATTCGCTCAAGCGATTCGGGATTCCTTACGAAAAGAACGACCGGAACTTGTCAATTGCCTTAGGCGGGATGGAGAATGGCGTTTCTCCACTGCAAATGGCTGGAGCCTTTTCTGCATTTGCAAATGAGGGTAAGCGTTATGAAGCTCATGCCATTATCAAAATAGAAGATGCGGATGGGAAAGAAATCGCTGCCTGGAAGGAAAAGAAGACAAAGGTAACTTCCAAGGGTGTCGTCGATAAAATGAATGCGATGCTTCTCGGTACAGTGAAATATGGAACGGCCAAAAACGCCGCTGTCCCTGGCTACGAAGTCGCTGGAAAGACAGGATCCACGCAGGTGCCGATTGAAGGGATTTCTGGGGTAAAGGATCAATGGTTCGTTGGATATACACCTAATTTAGTAGGAGCTGTATGGGCAGGTTATGATAAAACGGACAAAAACCATCATTTAACCACACATAGCAGTCAGGGAAGTGCAATCATCTTTCAAAAAATCATGGCTCAGGCAGTAAAGAATGAAACGGCAGAATCCTTCCATGCAGAAGATATCGGACCGTTGATAGCTGAACAGAAAGAAAAGGAGGAAGAAGCGGAAAGAAAGCAATACTGGATTGACAAAGGAAATGAAATCAAGGAAGGGCTAGGAAAATGGAAAGAATGGAATATGCCTTGGTAAATGGGAAGAACCATATTCTTGATCTTCCTCAACATAAAAAAAAGACTGTCAAATAAGACAGTCTTTTTTCATTCATTAAAAAATGAAGTTTACAATTACACCGATTACAACGATAGCTCCAATAATGGTTAAAATGGTTCTCATCTCTAACACCTCTCTCATTTCCAATTTTTAAGTATATTAGATGCCAACGGTTTGGTTGGACTGAAAGCTTAATTCATTTTCATCATTTTCCTTACAAATGGCTTGAACTTTATCCAGCATAGCATGAACATTTTGTCCTTCTAAGATCACTTTCATATTTACACACTCTTGTAGGATAAGGACGAATGAAACAAAAGTAGAAAGCTTTGTGGCATCGACCATTTTATGATTGCATATGAAGTAAATATTACCTTTGAATTCTTTTGTTACTTGATACAAGTTCATGATTTGACGCATGGATAATCTTTTATTTGTTTTAATATCAGCAGAAATTACTTTGTTCATGGTTGTTTACTCCTTTAATTTTCTATACTTTTTCTGAAAAAACATTAATTCTTGTGCCGTAATATTTTAAGATAAAAAACTATGTTAAGTCTTTTTGTTATTGTAAGTGGGTTATGGTGTATATTTACCCGCGTATATCATTTCAAAACCTATCTGAAAATTTAGACTTGAAGAAAGCGATATGGAATCGCTGATAAAGAATCACTATGTCTAGAGACAGTACATAGGAAAAGAATGAAAAAAGATATTAAATTGGTTTTATAGTGGATACGATTAATCGTCCTTCCTACCTTATGAAAAATAAATCGTCGATTTCTCTTTAATGTAATGGGATTTTTAGGTAAAATTATCTAAAAAGTATGATAAAGGGGATTGGGTGAGATTTTAAAACTTTTTGAAAATCGAAATTATACGAAATTATTTTTGGCGAACGTAACATCGCAAATGGGCGGGACCATCGGTATGACGGCCTTCCTGTTTTACTTATTGGACCGCTTCAGCAATCAGCCAATTTATGCAACGATTACGGAATTAATGTATTCTTTGCCTACACTCGCTGTTTTCTTACTAGTGGGTGTTTTTGCTGACAGATTGGACAGGCAAAAAGTTGCATTGTATTGTGATTGGATCTGTGCAGGTTTGTCGGTGCTATTTCTTCTATCCTTAGAGCTAGATTTCATCATGGTTTCATTTGCCATCATTTTTCTAAGAAGTGCCATCAGGAATTTCTTTGTGCCGGCTGAATCAGCATTGATTCAAGGCATTTTACTTAAAGAGGATTACACGATGGCGGCTGGTCTAAATCAGATGGTTTCGAGTTTGTTCATGCTTTTTGGGAACGGAATCGGCATTTTTATCTATTGGTCAGTCGGCATCGAGGGGGCAGTTATCTTTGATGTAATCGGGTTTATCATCAGCGGCTTCTTAATCCGATCCTGTCGGATTACACAAGAAGTCAGACAGCCGAACGGAGTTTACAATTTGAAGGAACTGAGCGTAACAGGTGTTTGGGCAGATTTTAAAATTGGCTGGCAATATATATGGCAGTATAAGTTATTGTTTACGCTCATTAGTGGGTTTCTTGTTTTTGGGATTGTAAATGGTGGATTTTCCGTGATGCAGGTCTTCATCTTGAAGTACAAACTCGAACCTGTTGATTATGAAAAGTATTCCGTCATCTTAGGGGTCATTTTTGGAGTAGGAGTATTGGTGGGAAGCATCTTCGCTTCTATACTGGCCAAAAAAATGAAGCTCCATCATATGATGATCGTAGGCTTGCTGATATCGGGTGTGGGAACGGCTGCTGCAGGGCTTGTCGAAACGACCCTGCAATATATGATTGGTTTAGCTGTCGTGGCTCTATCGCTTCCGATACTTAATGTATCCCTGGGCGGATGGCTGCCAAGCCTAGTCGCTCCCGAAATGATGGGGAGGGTGCAAGGGTGGATCAATCCGTTGGTGATGTTATCGCAATCAGTCACGTTATTCTTGATAGCCCTTGGCTTCCCTGACTATATTTCAGTAGAAACGTTATATTGGGTAGTGGGAGGGTGCCTGATTTTTGTAGGTTTCTTATATATGGCCATCATTCCGAAGTTCATCCATGAAAAAGCACCAGAAGCAGACGTGATGATGAAGGAACAAGCAAGTAACTAAATAAATGTACGGAACAAGTGAATTCCTTGTTCCGTCCATTTATTTATTCTGTTTTCTAAACGTAGAGGTGGTTATCTTGTTGGGGGACAGGTTCAATTTAATCGGAAAAATTTGTGCTAACACTCTGGGGATATATACAAAGAGGCGTTAGGATATTTGGAGGGGACCATGGAATCGAAGTTAATCATCATACGAGGGAACTCTGGCAGTGGAAAAACAACGTTAGCAGAGAGTCTTCAAAATCAATTAGGAAATGGAACTCTATTGGTTTCTCAGGATACCGTTCGTCGTGACATGTTAAAAGTCCACGATAGAGAAGGAAACCTTTCAATTGATTTGATCCGTCAAATTACTGAATACGGCAAAGGGAGATGTGACTATGTCATTTTGGAAGGGATCTTACATAAGAATCTCTATGGTGACATGCTACATCATTTAATTCAGTTCTATAACGAAAAGGTCTATACGTATTATTTTGATTTATCCTTTGATGAAACAGTCAAACGTCACAACTCTCGTTCAAAAAAGTTGGACTTTGGAGAAGCGTCTTTGCGGACTTGGTGGAAGCCCGATGATTGTCTGGGTATCAATAATGAAATGAAACTGACTAATGATATATCACAGAATGACGTATTGAATCTTGTGCTACATCATGTAGAAGATTGATTCAAGAATGATTATAAAAGCAGAGTGCATTCAAATGTGAATGACTCTGCTTTTATATTTTAGGGGCGTTTTGATAACTCCACAAAAGTACAAATCAACTACAAGGTAAAGACACTATTTCAATCCCAACATGGCTCCAAAATATTGTTGGGCGGTTGTGAAGCATATGAAGGCTACTAATTCCGATATTTCTTCATCGCTGAATACTTCCTTTAATATGACAAAGAAGGTTGCTTCTATTTTCTCACGTTGTGTTAGAAATACTTCTGCAAAGGCCATTGCGTAGCTTTCTTTTATGTCTTCCGTTATTAATGGACGGCCCTTTCCCTGACAGTATGTACATCCATTTCCATATGCTAGAACCCTTCTGACATTTTCCTTTAATTCCTTCGTAAGCGCCCCGTCAGAAGAAATTTCTTCTGAGAGATCACTCCACTTATTGGAAATTAGTTGGTTATGAAACAGTTGCTGAAACGGACTTGATCCGATTTCGGACTTTTTTATTCTTGGCATAATTATCTCCCCTTTGAGATAATCATATTATAGAAAAATAGGTTATTTAATTGCATATGAAAAGAAAATTGAACGATAAATTAATAAGTATATAGATAAGAGGGAGAATTATATTCATATGAAAATAGACGATAAAGACCGTAGCATTTTAGCCGTATTGACGAAGGATAGCAGGCTCTCAATGAGGGAACTTGCCAAGAAAGTGGAGATGTCTGCCCCCGCCGTTACAGAACGTGTCCGGCAAATGGAATCCTTTGGCATCATTAAAGGCTATGGTACCGAGATTGATTACAAGAAAATCGGATTTCCCATTGAATGTATTTTGGAAGCGACAGTGAAGAATGGGGAATATGACCGGTTCAAAAGGTTTATCGCTGGGCAATTGAATGTGGACTTTTGCTATCGGGTCGCCGGACGGGCTTGTTTTATGTTGAAAATACGCTGTGAAAGCCTACAAAAAGTGGAAGAATTCATTAATCAGACCATCCCTTATGCTGCGACGGTGACGCATGTCATCCTCTCAGAAGTAGAACGAAATCCGGAATGAAAACTATTTTTACATTCCAGTGAACGAATTCATTTCCTTAAACGTCATATAAGTATAAAAGGTTCGGATCAGGGAGCGGGTGATGATAGATGGAAGAGAAAGAGCTGGTTAAAGCTGCAAAAAAGGGTAATGATCAGGCGTTAGCCGAATTATTTCGAACCTCCTATCCTTTTCTGCTTAAATATTTGCTGAAATTGACCTTTAATCAGCAAAACGCAGAAGATGTGGCCCAGGAAACCTTTTCAAAGGCAATTGAGAATCTTTCGAAGTTTAAAGGAACTTCCAAGTTTTCCACCTGGCTGATTTCCATTGCGACCCGGGTATACTTGGACCAAAAAAGGAAGCAGAAAAGGGAAATTTCCTGGTTAAAACAAGAGCAATCGGTCAGGAAGCTAAAATGGGAGACACAAGCCAACAACCAAGCATGGGACGATGTGATGGAAGCATTGGGGCAATTGGATGATGATCTGCGCATTCCGATTTTATTGAAGCACTATTACGGATTTTCTTACGAAGAGATCGGGAAAATCATCAAGATGCCAGAAGGCACCGTGAAGTCACGTGTCCATACAGGAATTAAAAAGGTTAGAAAGGAGTTGAACCCCATTGATGAAGAATCAGGATTTACCAAACCGCTCAGCCAAGGGTGATCAAGAGGCGGTTAGTCAAATAAATAAGAGCTTGAAAGATTTTGATGATACGGTTTCAATTGAAATTCCTCAATTATCCTTTTTTGAAAAAACCATTAAGCTACAGCGTGAAAAAAACAGGAAAGAATGGTGGAAAGAGCTGCTGATGTTTATAGGATTAGCTGCCATCATTCTCTGGATCCTACTTCTTTCCTTATTCCATCAGCCCGAAGTATTTCTAATAGTCCAAGTATTGAGCGTTATTTTCATCGGTTCCTATACGGTTTATGTGAAAAGGAAGGTGGAGAGCAGTCATGAGTAATATGGAAATATATACATTGATTGTGTGCGGTGTGATTTTGCTGGCACAAAGCATTTTTTTATTCACCGATGCAAAGAAGAGTGGATTCAATCATTGGTTGTGGGGAATTTTAGGCTTGATTCAAGCACCGGTGCCATTAATCTTTTATTTGATTGTAAAAAAAATAAGGAAAAAGGAAGAGGATGAACTATATGATTATCGTGACTACTAATGAAGTACCCGGAAAAGATATCAAGGAGTTAAAGGGGCTAGTTAAGGGAAATTCGGTTCAATCCAAGCATATCGGGAAAGATATCATGGCAGGGTTACGGACAATCGTTGGCGGAGAAATTTCTGAGTATACGGAAATGATGAAGGAAGCTAGACAGAAAGCGATTGGGCGGATGGTGGACGAGGCGAAGGAAAAAGGAGCGAATGCAATTGTTGCGATGCGCCTTGAAACTTCGGCGATCATGCAGAATGCTTGTGAAATCATCGCTTATGGAACAGCGGTATATGTTGAATAGGAATATAATTTAGGTCTTTGGTTATGGGTAGTTGAGCTTATTTCTTTCATTATCTATACCCCTATCGTATAATCCTAGATAGATATGAGGGGGGATAACGAGTGGGTATATATGACTTTTCTGCAAAGAGAATCAATGGACAGGAAGTTTCTTTAGAGCAATTTAAAGGTGAGGTCCTTATCGTCGTCAATACGGCAAGTAAATGTGGATTCACACCGCAATATGAAGATTTGCAAAAACTTTATGACCGCTACAAAGATAAAGGATTGAACATTATCGGTTTTCCTTGCAATCAGTTTGGGGAACAGGAACTCGACCAAAACCATGAAGTGGAAGCATTCTGTCAGTTGAATTATGGCGTGACCTTCCCGTTATTCAGCCAGGTGGATGTTAGGGGCAGGAATGCGCATCCTCTATTTCATTATTTAACAGATGAAGCACCTTTTACAGGACTTGTCGATAAACCGGGTGGAAAAATGCTGCATGCAAAATTGCAAGCGGAGCATCCTGAGTTTTTGATTGATGACTCAATTAAGTGGAATTTTACGAAGTTCCTGATTGACCGTGAAGGAAACGTCGTGAAGCGTTTTGAACCGGTGGAAGCCCCATTTGATATGGAAACTGATGTTGAAAATCTTTTATAAACAACCATAAATAGAATAGATATACCAAAACGCTTGAATTTATCTCAGGCGTTTTTGTTTTTTTCTGTTAAAAACATTTTCATATGGAAATAAAGAGAATGACGATGTGCTATCTTGTGTTTTATTTGGAATAGGCGAACCACAAAAGGGGTACTGGTAAAATATATCAATGAAAAGACGGGGTGATGAGCATGAAGGAAAATGAAAATGTTAAACCGGATTTAGCTAGTCAGGCGGTTGATGCCATTGAAAAAGTCGTTGGCACGTTTCCAGGCAAGCGTCGAGCACATGCGAAGGGAAATTACTATAAGGGGATTTTCATCCCTAATGGCAAAGCTGCTTTTTTAACGAGTGCCCCACATCTACAGAATCAGGCGGTGCCTGTCACCATCCGCTTCTCAAACAGCTCACCGAATCCCAATCATACGGATGCCCAGTCTCCCGTGAAGGGGATGGCCATCAAGTTTCACTTGCCTGATGGGGAGGAGACAGATTTAATCACGGTTACGATTCCTTTGTTCTTTGCAAAAAAGCCAGAAGCGTTTGTTGAGATTCTAGAGTTTGTCAAATCAGCTAAAGATGGTTTTCCGAATTTGAAAGAACTGGCAACGATTGCTGTGAAATACCCTGAAAGTAAAGCGGGCCTTCATATGATAAAAGAAATGCGATCGCCCGCCAGTTTTTCAACCGCACAATATTTTTCCATACACGCCTATTATTTTATTAATGAAAGGGGGCAGCGACAGGCAATCAAATACCAATGGGAACCGGAAGCAGGTTTAAGCATGTTGGAAAAAGACGAATTGGCAAACCTTACGGCTGATTTTCTTACCGAAGATATGGAAGAGAGGCTAAAAAAAGGACCAATTGGCTTTAACTTAAACATTCAAATAGGCAAGGATGAGGCCCCAACTGATGATCCTACTGTGGTGTGGCCGGAAGATAGTCAGATCATAACTATTGGGCAGTTATCCATCACGGAAAGAGTGGACTCTCCTCATGAGGCGATGATGTTTGATCCGACGAATGTGACAGCTGGAATTGAGTGCTCGGAAGATGCCATCCTGAATTTTCGCCACAGTGCTTATGCAGTGTCTTTCGAACGCCGCAAACATAACCAATGATAGGGTAGGAGACGAGTGATTATACAAAAAAAGAGAAAATGCCTTGGATAAGGATTTTCTCTTTTTTCTGTGGAAGCTACATCCTTCCAGATCTAAAGATGGTATAGAGCATGAGTAGGAACATGAGAGCTGCCACGACAAAACCAATCTCGATGGCCGGTATGTTCCAAAGAATGTTTGCTTGCCCGGCAATCGCAGAACCGACAATGAGGCCGACCATGATAATGCTGAAGGCAAGCAGGATAATGCTGAAAGACAATCGATTCGAGATTTGATCGAGCTTATGTAAGAAAACCTGGAGTTCGGGTATGTTGATGTCTAATCGTAATTTTCCTTTTTTGATGATGTCGGACACTTCTCTTACATCTTTGGGAAGTTCTGAAAGTGCTTCGGCGGAATCGATAAATTGATTCCATGTTTTTTTAGCAAGATTCTTAGGGTGGAAACGCTCTTTCAATAACCTTTCACCAAAAGGTTCCGCGGCTTTCATGATACTGAAGTTCGGGTCTAATTCCTCGACAATGGCTTCCATGGTAAGCAAAGCCTTCCCAAGCATCGTGAATTCGGGTGGAATCATGATCTTGTGCTCATTGGCCACGCCAAACAGATCATTGACCGCTCCACCTAAGCTAATCTGGCTTAAGGGAATGTCATAATATTTATTCCGCAATTCATCAATATCATATCGTAATGAAGTCATATCCGTTTCATCCGTGAGAAGGCCCATATTGGAAAGGGTATTGATCAATCCATTGGTACTTCCGCGTTTTAAATTGATGACAAGGGAGGCAAATTGGTACTTCAACTCTTCCTCCAGACGGCCGACCATGCCAAAATCCATCAGGGAAACGACATTCCCCGGTAAAATGACGATATTGCCAGGATGAGGATCACCGTGATAGAATCCATCGATTAAAATCTGCTGAAGCATGGAATTTGCTAACCGTTCCGCTATTACTCTACGGTCGTACCCTTCTTCATCAAGCTGTTGATAATGATTGATCTTGATGCCTTTTATAAAGTCCATCGTCAGGACCTTGCTGGTTGAAAAATCCCAGTGAATCTTTGGTATCTTGATACCTGGATTGTCGACGAAATGATTGGCTATCCTTTCGCCATTCCGTCCTTCGGAATTGTAATCAAGTTCAGCTTTAAGGGATTTAGCGAATTCATCGATCATTTTTCTGATTTGATATCGTCTTGCCCAAGGTATTCTGGCTTCCATAAGCCTTGCCAAGTCATCAAGGATTTCCAAATCCGTTTCCACTTTTTTCAGGATATCTGGACGTTGGACTTTGATGGCCACTACTTCCTGTGAGTGGAGCCGGGCAAGGTGAACCTGTCCAATCGAAGCAGTTGCCAGTGGGATTTCTTGAAATTCAAGAAAAAGGTTTTCCAAGGAATCACCCAATTCAGCTTCAACTATCTGACGTGCTTTTTCAAATGGAAAGGGTGTGACCTGGTCCTGGAGCTTCTCTAGTTCGCGGACAATTTCTACCGGTACAATGTCACGTCTGGTACTGGCAATCTGACCAAGCTTTATGAAAGTGGGTCCAAGACTTTGCAAGATCTTATGCAGACGTCCCCCGATTGACCGCAGGTTCAGGTTTTCATTGGGTGCGGCTTTTGAAGCAGATTTATCATCGGATAATCCCAATCGATAAATGAAATAACCTAAGCCATTTTTCAAAAAAGCATTCGTGATTTCCTGGTACCGTTGTGCGTGTTTCAATCGCTTGCCAAACATTCAATTTCCCCCAGATCAAGGTTGTATGGATTGGTTTTTTTGTTCCAAAGCGGCTATCCGACGCTCTAATGCTTGTACTTCTTCTTTTGTTGCCAGATTTAGCCCGTTCAGGGCTTGGTTGACTTTAACTTTGACGGTATCGTCGATGTGCTTTTGGGCTTGTTCTCCTTTTTCGACCCATTGTTTAATGAGGTCCTTTGATTCTTCCTTGCTGATATCCCCTTTTTTGACAAGGGTATCCACGGTTTTTTCAATCTGTTCTTTCGTTGCTGCAGCAGCACCTATACCTAACGAGAATATATTTTTAAATAAGTCCATGTTTACATTCCTCCAATATAAAGTTTTTCACACCTTAAAATCCAGAGTAAACCTTGTTGATTCTTCTATCATACATGATTCATGAACACTACTAAAATATTTTGGGTTCAATCTTCACGATGAAATAAAGAAATGTTTATAAAGTAAAGGGTGAACATATGGCCGTTTCATTGGGCTCTTCTATTTAACCCGAATTGAAGGGAGGGAGAAAAGGTTTGAAAGCATTTTGGCAGATTTGAAGGTGTATGCTGGGCATGGATTAAGTACGAAGGTTACTCTACTTGTGACAGATGTTGATGAAAAGAAGAAACGAGGGAAATGATTATCTTTTACGGTAGCGGTATTGCCATTCGGTTCCGAGCTCCCGATTAAGCAGCAGCTCCATTTGTTCAAGTTCGTACTTGCCGACGGTTTCATCGGTAGATGTCCAATGAATGGTATAAATGAAATAATAATCTCTTATCTTACGAAAAATGACGGGGGAGTTGGGGTATTGGTCAAAAATCGCTTTGATATTATAACGCCTCATATAAGACCATTTAACAAGCTGCATATCGATTACCCCCTTATCTCAAGATGACCTATGGCCGTCAAACCTGACGACCACAGATGATTATTATGGTTATTATTTATCGTTAAATAAGCTGAACAGTCCTTTTGCTATGCTTCCTTCATCGGAGGACCCGCCATTTTGTGGCATGGCAGCAAAGACACGGCTAGCTAGACGGCTGAAAGGCAGGGATTGGATCCAGACGGTTCCAGGACCCTTTAGTGTCGCGAAGAATAAACCTTCTCCACCAAATAGTGCCGTTTTTACCCCTTTAACGAACTCGATATTATAATCCACGCCGCTCGTCATGGCGACAAGACAGCCCGTATCCACACGTAGAACCTCACCTGCAGCCAATTCCTTTTTATGGATCGTTCCGCCTGCATGAACGAAAGTCATTCCATCTCCTTCGAGTTTTTGCATGATGAATCCTTCACCACCAAAAAAGCCCGTCCCAATTTTCCTCTGAAACTCGATTCCTACCGAGACCCCTTTTGCAGCCGCTAAAAAAGCGTCCTTTTGGCAGATGATTTTTCCACCAAGCTCGCTCAAGTCCATTGGAATGATTTTTCCAGGATAAGGGGAGGCGAAGGAAACATGTCTTTTTTCATGACTTTCATTTGTAAAGGTGGTCATGAATAAGCTCTCTCCGGTCAGTAGCCTTTTTCCGGCTCCGAAAAGTTTTCCCATCATTCCGCCATCACTGCTAGATGAGCCATCTCCAAAGATGGTTTCCATTTTGATTTGGTCTTCCATCATCATTAAACTACCAGCTTCGGCAATCACCGTTTCCTTGGGGTCCAATTCGACTTCGACAAACTGCATGTCGTCACCATGTAACTTGTAATCTATTTCATGATTATTCATCTTCTATTCCTCCAATCTCATCTTATTTTTATTGTAAAAGATATTTAATCATTCTGCCAATATTATTCCATATTTGTTTTACGGGAAAGGGTGACTGATCGCAACTTATTTAAATGATGAAGGACAGAAAGTAGAAAAATTGACAAAGAATGCTCAAGTACAAAGGTCTTTTAATGATAGAATTAGATGGAAAGCTAGAAATGGATATGGAACAGCAACTTATTAGAAGGAGTGGTCGAATGTTAGTCAAGGACTTCATGATCAAAGAGGTATATGTTGCACGCCCGAATTTCACATTAAAGGAAATCATGGGACTCTTTATAGACAATAAAGTTGGAGGGGTTCCAGTAGTCGATGAACAGGATAAGCTTCTAGGAATGGTCTCGGATGGCGATATATTACGTTATTTAACTCCGGCAGAAGAATCCATTAAGGGGTATTTCACGTATGTCACGATTTTACCTGGTGAAGAGCTGGATGAAAAAGTCGCATCTAAAATGAATGATACAGTCTCGCAAATCATCAAGAATAAGAAAATCACGAAGTTATCTCCGGAAGATCCGTTATCGGATTTGATAAAGGTCATTTCAAAACATCACTTCAAGAAAATACCGGTTGTGGATGAAAATGATAAAGTTGTAGGCATAATCAGCAGGGGAGATGCACTACGGGCTCTTTATAAAGAGTTTGTGCAAAAGCTATAATACTATGGATAAATGAATGGCCTGCTCATAACTTGAGCAGGCCATTTTTGTTCATTCATTTCATGTGCGTTCACTCGGGATTGGAGTCTACAGTTTTGTTATCAGCTGTATCCCCTTTTAGTCTCTTCTCCTTTAGTTTGAAATAGGCATCCATGACGGCTTCCCCAATCCGTTTGTTAATGTCATCGGCGGCGGAACCTTGGTAAACCCATGGAGTTATGACTGAAAAGGCCACTTCCGGTTTATCGTGTGGAGCGTAACCTACGAGTGTTAGATTGATAGTCGGTACAGGCTCGCTATATTCTTTTCGTCGCGGTCCATCATAAAAGGCCTGAGCCGTTCCTGTTTTCGCCGCTGGGTGGTATGACTTACCGGCAAAAGCACTATAGGCTGTTCCTCCAGGTTCCTGTGCAACCTGTCTGAAACCTTCTTGAATACGTTGAATCCAAATATCTTCCCCGTCCAAATCATTTAATACTTTTGGACCCACGGATTGAAATACAGGTCCCAATGTCCCGTGTTTATCAGAGGGGTCCCTGATCTCTTTAACGACATGAGGCTCCAATCTTTTTCCACCATTTGCAATGGTCGATACATATTGTGCCAATTGCATCGCTGTATAGGTATCATACTGCCCAATCGATAAATCGAGTAGCAACCCGTCTGTTGAAGTATCCACCCCTTTGAAACCGGCAGATTCATTGGGAAGGTCAATGCCCGTACGGACCCCTAACCCAAATTGTGCATAATGATTTCTAAGTTTGGTGAAGGCCCCACTCTCAAGTCCCAATCTTTGTTGTGGACTATAATGTCCGCCACCAATCTTGATTGCCGTCAAGAACATATAAACATTCGATGATTTTTTTAATGCTGTTACATCGGATACGTACCCCAAGTTGCTGTACGATTTTTTTGGTTTGGCTCCAGCTAGGTAAAGCGGTTGGTCATAAAGGGTTGTTCCAGGAGAGATGACACCCGTTTGAAAACCTGAGTAAACCGTCGCCCCTTTAACAGAGGAACCAATTGTATAAGATGTGGTGATCGTTCCAAGCGAAAAATCATTGATCTCGGTTGCTCCGGTTTTACTATTACGCCCGTATTGTTTTCCTGCCATCGTCAGGACTTCGCCAGTATTGGGATCCATTAATACGACGAAGGCACGATCTAATAAGTAGGTGTTTCCTTTCGCTTTCGTTCTCTGTAATTCTGTTTCAATAATCTTATCCACCGTTTCCTGAAGCTCCATATCCATGGTCAACACTAAATCTTTTCCGCTTTCCCCCTCAGTTACAGTCCGTGTCTCGACCACTTCGCCTTTACTCAGAATGTTTTCCACTTTTGCCTTTTTTCCTTGGAGGACATCCTCATATTGTTTTTCGATGTAGCTTTTTCCGACTCGATCATTCCGGGTATAGTCCCGTGATAGGTAATAGTCGAGATTTTCGCTAGGGAGACCTTCTTCAGAAGAGGAAACTTTCCCGAGAACTGACCTCAATGTGTCTCCATATTTATAGGTCCTATCCCAATCTGTCGTAACATCGACCCCAGGCAAATCGGATAAATGCTCACTGACCCGGGCAAACTCCTGCTTTGTCACTCCTTTATTCTTAACAATGGCCGGCGTAAGAGCATAGCCGCTATTAAACTCTCGGAAAATTGCTAGAACTTCCAATTCATCCTTAGTGAATTCATTGATGTTTTCTTCGGTAATCCGGTCTAGTTGAAGTTTATACAAATCTTTTTCTTCCAATTTCTTTTCTTCTACTTTCTTTCTGTCAGCTTTCGTAATCAAGGCCTCTGCTTTTTTTGGGTTTTTTATAATCCAGAAATCTTTTCTATCGCGTTCCGTAATTTTTTTTGTATCCTTTTTTATCAAAGTGGCGAGGATTTCGGCCGTTTTGACCATCTCGGCCGGTTTAGTATTTGGGTATCTCGTGTAGGTAATTGCATTAAGCGGATCATTATCAACAACCGGGTTTAAGTAGCGGTCGTACATCTTGCCGCGGGGAACGGGTGTATTGACAACGTCATTTTCCGTCCGGTCCACTTGGCGTAAATAATCATCTCCATAGACGATTTGCACGATGCCAAGCCTGATAACCAAGGCGGAAAATAAAACGAATATTAAAAAGAACATAAAGTTCAGTCGGAAAGGAATTGGATTTTTTTTCTTCTTTTCTTTCTTCAATTGATTCATCCCTTTCTATGTAAAGTAAAAAAATTCCTAAATCTAATGATATATAAAATTGGGTTATATTTCTATCATTATTCCTTAATATTCTCTTAAATAGAAAAAATTTGATTAAGATATATAAATTGCATAAAAGGAGGCTGGAGATTGTGCAGGGAAAAATGGTGGACCAGTTAGCTGCTTTGGCGTACTTCATTCTTTTATAGGAGGGAACAAGCATAGCAGAACCGAATTGAGGAAATATTGAAATCGCAGCGGTGAACCTGTTCTATTCATCTTTAGTTTTAGCTGTGTTCAAGGTAAGGGCTGGTATTTTGATATAATGAAAGAAAAGAATTGATGTGGAAGTATGCTTTTAAATGATTATATGAATGAAAATTTTCCTAACTTAAATCTTAGACCAGCCTTGTTTTATAACTGGGAAGTCGGCATACGCTTTTGAGTTAGGGATAGAATGGGAATTTGGAAATCATTGCGAAAACAGTCCTTATACACGAGGGGTATACAAGAGGGCTGTCACGTTGTTTGAATCACTGCATTCACAAGAGGAGGACGTTATTGTTGTCGTAGATGTGGATGATTTTGGAGATGGAAAAACCTATAAACACAAAACGAAGATCTTTCCAAAATATATCTACGAAAAAACACTGTTATATAAATTAAAGCATACAGAAATGCCTTATATTTTAGCTGAAGAGGAAGAAGAGGAGAAATATAAGACGAATAGATTTACACTACAATGCAAAGTATCAGATATGAAATACATTCCATTGTTAAAAGCAGTATGTAATCAGGATTTAGGTATCCAACCAAGTATTTATCATAGGATTTATTTTTTAAATATCAAAAGGAAAACCATTTTTCACGTTTATGATGATAGAGGCTGTGATTTGCTTGCTACCTCACCTGACTCTATACGGGACATTTACAATACATACAATGATTGGATATTAGATTATGACAAGGACGTAATCAATAAAGTGTTTAAATGAAAATTAATCCTTGTTTCATAAATGTTTGCTTGGAAAAAAGGGACATTCAAGTAAAATGAGTTTGGATATACATGTTGAGCTCATTTTTTATATGGATTTTTAAATCAACCTTTGTCTTTATCTCCACGCCATACGTGATGACCTTCCTTGGCTATCTGATTCGATTGAGAGTGTTGCGAAAAATCCAATCGAAATAAGCAACATGTTTAATGGCCTTCATTCTCTCGCGATGTAAGCGTATAGGGTATACGGTCGGTCACGGAGATTATTTCATTGAAATACCCACAAAGTTCAAACCACTTTTCGGGATAAATCGCTATAAAACGTTCCATTGTCTCGATGGAATGGAGGATTAGACAATCAATCGGTTTTACCTGTTTATTCTGCAGGTTAAAGAGAAGCACATGTGGAATGGTGTAATACGGATAGAGTTGATAGGGATTCAGTATAACCGGGGAAATATTATGTTCTTCTATAAACTTGTCCGTCACGATTTTTTGGATGGCGAAGCTTTCGCTCGGATGTAAGTCTCCAATGGCGAAATGTGGATTCATCAGTACAATGCCTCTCATTTTGTTTCACCCATTCTTTTTTTGGTACTCATTGTTGCCAAATGAAGGAGTGGGTATTCAAGATGAGAGACATGCATTCATATGAAAGATTTCAGTTCGTTGATGGTTTTAAGCTGTTGGACATTTTCGAACACCTTATTTGTCAGGTCCGTTCTTTTAACGAGCGGCAAGGATTGTATATCATTGATGAAGGTTTCTTTCGTAAACCAATCCGTTGGAGGTAAAGGGAAAACGGGACGATCGGGCCAGGCGGTAGGGAGCGTTGGGCTGTAGACTTTCCCTTCATCACCAGAGTTGCTTATGGAGGTGTATATGGCATCCCAATAATCTTCCCTAGAACCGGTATGAGGAGTATTGTTTGCGAATTGTTCAACGCCTTTTAGAATCACAGGGTGTTGAAAGAGAAGCTGATATAGGATTTTTCCTGTCTCGATTCTTTGAAATGGATCGGCAAATCGCGAAACGGTCAAACCGGTTAATGAATATAGTTTTTTCTGAGGTGCATAAGGAAAGAGCACTGTCGTAAAGCCTAACAGTTCCTGTAGCCGGAAATCGAGCCTTCGAAGGATTTCACCATGCCTGGAGCGCTTCAATACACGTTCCTCAAGCATTCTTTGTTCATTGATAATCAGGGCGGTGGTTAAAAGCTGAGAGTGGGGCTCATTCAAAAAGTATTCCCATATTGGGGCCATGAAGTTGGAAATATGGAAGGGTCGCAAAAGTCTCCTTAAGGGGATTTTTTTTTGCTTGGATGTTTCATATAAAAGGAGCTGTGGAAAGGCATCTGCAAAGATAGCTGAATTTGCACGTTCGAGAAATAGGAAAAACTTTTGCCGATCCTCGTTGGTAAGGAGATGGGTCATGGAAGAACTGATCAAGTCGGTCATATGATAGCCACCATTCCTTGAAACCATATGAGCCAGAAAGGACCAATGCACTTCGGGGTTACGCTGGTAATAAGAAAGGTAAGCTTGTGTCCTTGTCACATTATTCTGATTCAAGGATGTAGTCTCCGCTCGTATCCTTTTAATAAGAGCCGTTTCATCGGGAAAGAAAACGATGGATTCTTTTTTAGGCTGTTTTAGCTCATTCACTAATGTGGATTTTAACGTATTAAATTCCCCTGACTCCAAAACTGGTTTGATCTTGGGCTGAGGTTTACCCAACAGCTTCTGCACATATTGCGAGAACATACAATCACCACGGATGTTTTTCGGTTAGTATATGCAGAGCGGTCAAGAAAGGGGCGTTGTTCCTGCAGTGCCCTCATCTAATCAACGATTTTTCTTCTTATTGCGGAATAAGATAATATAATAGACGATCCAGAAAAGCGCCACAGGAATGAAAGCTAATGGAATGTATTTGGGTGGAACGACAAATGCAATGAAGATGGATGACAATAAAAACGGAACGGCTAGTAGGATATAGCTTTGCCAATTCATTAAATGAACCTCCTTAAGGTTACGTCATTTCTATAGGATAAAGGATTATCCAACAATAATCTAGAAAAGTCACAATTGACAAAAATATACACCCGTAGTAATCTTTAAAAACAAGTTAAATATTTCCAAAGTTACTCTCTGGAAGGGGGAGGGCGTCATGACTACATTCGATAGGCAAAACCTCGCTACAAGCGTATATTTTCATACGTCAGCCTGCCCTGAAGCATTGTCTTTATAAGCAATAGGCTTATATGTTTCTTAAGATTTAATTCGTGCAGGTTGTGGAGTATTCGCGGCCTGCTTTTTTATGCGTTTTCTGAAGTAATTTAAAAAGCTTCTGCTAAATCATGCGGAAGCTTTTCTTAATTAGGGAACCTGGGTGCCAAGCACTCTTTCCATATAAAAAATGATGATAGGAGGAATGTCAGATGAGACAAATGACAGGAGTACATTTACTTCAACCGGGAGATCCGAATAGTGGCTAGTGACCCTTAGGTGACTATATAAGGAGGATGAATGCATGTTTTCGATATTCAAAAAGCTGGGCTGGTTCTTTAAGGAGCAGTGGCAGCGCTATACGTGGGCAATTATTTTTTTATGTTTAGTGAATGCAATGGAAGTCATTCCGCCGAGGCTAGTAGGGAATGCCATCGATGATATGAACAATGGCAGCATGACCCATGAAGCTATACTGCAATATGTTATTTATTTGTTTGTTCTTATGTGTGCAAGTTATTTATTTGGATACTTATGGAGTTACCTTTTGTTTGGAGGTGGAAATTTAGTCGAACGAAAAATCAGATCCGGGTTCATGGGGCATTTACTGAAAATGACACCCTCTTTTTACGAGAAAAATCGCACTGGGGACTTGATGGCAAGGGCAACCAATGACTTAAAGGCCATCTCGCAAACGGCTGGTTTCGGGATATTGACACTGGTCGACTCTGTGGTTTTCACATTCATGGTCGTCATCATGATGGGTGTGACCGTCAGTTGGCAGCTGACAATCGCGGCTATATTGCCACTGCCGATCATGGCCCTCATGATGCAAATTTATGTGAAGAAGATTTATAAACGATTTACGGAAGCGCAATCAGCATTTGGGGACCTGAATGATAAAGTGTTGGAGTCCATTTCCGGCGTACGCGTCATACGGGCTTATGTTCAGGAAAGGGAAGATGAGAAGCGATTCGATGAGATGACGGAGAATGTGTACCGTAAAAATCTTGAAGTGGCCAAAATTGATGCTCTCTTCGATCCGACGATCACCATCATCATCGGAATTAGTTATTTAATTGGCCTGGGTTATGGGGCATACCTGGTATTTCAGCAAGCCATCACGCTTGGTGGTCTTGTATCATTCAATGTTTATCTAGGCATGCTGATTTGGCCGATGATTGCTGTCGGTGAATTGATCAATGTCATGCAAAGAGGGAATGCCTCATTGGATCGTGTTCAGGATACGCTTTCATATGAGGCCGATGTGAAAAATCCATTGAAACCGGAGTCAATAGCCAATCCGGGGGATGTTCAGTTCAACCAAGTGAGTTTTACGTACCCTTCTTCAAAAGTGGTGAATCTCTCTGATATTTCTGTGCAGCTGGAACAAGGTCGCACTTTAGGTGTCGTCGGAAAGACAGGGAGTGGAAAAACGACGTTCGTAAAACAACTGTTGCGTGAATACCCACTAGGAAGCGGGGAAATCGCATTTGCGGGAATACCGATAGACCAGCTTGAACTACCTGATATCCGGGGGAAAATCGGATATGTCCCGCAAGACCACTTTTTATTTTCAAAGTCGGTGAAGGATAATATCCTCTTTGGAAAACAAGATGCTACGGAAGAAGAACTTTCGCAAGCGATACGGCTTGCAGATTTTGAGAAGGATATAACGATGCTACCTCAACATTTGGAGACGCTAGTCGGTGAAAAGGGTGTCGCTCTATCAGGGGGACAAAAGCAACGGATTTCGATTGCTCGAGCCCTCATCAAAAACCCGGAAATCCTGGTTTTAGATGATTCCCTCTCAGCCGTGGACGCGAAAACGGAAACGACAATCATTAACAATATCCAAAATGAACGAGCGGGGAAAACGACGATCATCACGACGCACCGTTTATCGGCCGTACAACATGCAGATCATATCATCGTGCTCGACAGTGGTTCAATTATAGAAGAGGGAACACATGGCAGTTTACTGCAGCAAGATGGTTGGTATAAGGAGCAATATGAAAGGCAGCAGATTGACGAAGGAACGGAGGTGGGGGCATGAAGGTCGTAAATAAGCTCTATCAATATGCCTCTCTATATAAAAAATTAATTATTGGGGCACTGATCATGCTGGCCCTTTCCGTTGCCGCAGATTTAACGGGTCCATTCGTCGCAAAAAAAATCATTGATTCCCACATAATCGGCATTGAGTCAGCTTGGCATGAGACTAAAAAGGGGCAAGATGCCGTTGAGTACGATAATCGCTGGTACAAAAGAGATACCTATTTTTCCAAAGGGGAGGAGAAAGGTAGGGAAGTCCGGGTACTGCAGGTAGGGAGCCAATTCGTATTCGTCGATAAAGCTGTCCCCATGGATGGTCGCCGCACCTTAGAGGGAGATACATTGGTCATTGAAAAAAATGGAAAAGAACAAAGAGCTACGGTTGAACCCTTATCGAGTCAGGAATTAATGGGGTTTTATCAACCGGAGATGCCGAGGATATTGAAACTCGTCGCCCTTTATTTCGGCTTAGTCATTATTTCTTCCATTTTTCAATACGGACAGAGCTTTTATTTACAAAAGGCGGCTAATCGGATCATCCAGCGGATGAGGAATGATATTTTCACTCATACTTCCCGTTTACCCATCCGCTTTTTTGACAATATGCCTGCGGGTAAGATCGTCGCAAGAGTCACGAATGATACAGAGGCCATTCGCGAATTATATGTGACCGTTCTAGCCAACTTCTTTTCGAGTACAATCAATATCATCGGTGTACTCATCGCTTTGTATATTTTGGATGCACGCGCTGGCCTCATGGGACTATTGCTCATTCCAATCATCATTATCTGGACGAAGGTATATCGAAAATTCGCCTCGAAATACAACCATATCATTCGGGAGCGTATCAGTGACATTAATGGGATGATCAATGAATCGATTGCAGGGATGAGTATCATTCAAGCGTTCGGTCGTGAAAAGGAGACGAAGCAGTCATTTGAAACATTGAATCGAGACCATTATTCTTATCAAAACAAGATGCTACATTTAAATTCCTTGACCGGCGGAAACTTGGTCGGTGTCATCAAGGTTATCGCACTCATCATATTCGTTTGGTATTTTGGCGGCATGTCGCTCACGGCAACTTCGGCCGTTTCGCTTGGTATGATGTATGCAATCGTTGATTTAATCAGCCGCCTGCTCCATCCACTACATGGGATCGTCAATCAGTTCGCCAACCTAGAACAGGCTCTTGTTGCCGGGGAAAGGGCTTTTAGCTTGTTGGATGAGCCTGGCGTTCAAGTCAGTGATCGAAACATTTCTAGATATAAAGGAAATGTAGCATTCGAAAATGTTTCGTTTGGCTATAAGGATCGAGATTATGTATTAAAGGATATATCATTTTCCGCTAGTCAGGGAGAAACGGTCGCATTGGTAGGGCATACTGGATCAGGAAAAAGCTCCATCATGAATCTGCTGTTCCGGTTCTACGATACTAATGAGGGATCCATCAAGATTGATGGGATGGATATATTGGATATCCCCCATCAAACCTTAAGGGAACATATGGGGATTGTCCTTCAGGACCCTTATTTATTCACAGGCACGATTGCTTCCAATATCAGCCTCGGCCAAGAAAGAATCACCAGGGCTACTATAGAAAAAGCATTAAAGGATGTTGGCGGGGATAAAGTATTGCAGCATTTGCCCTTAGGGCTTGATGAACCTGTGATTGAAAAAGGAGGGACCTTGTCTTCAGGACAGCGGCAGCTCATTTCCTTCGCTCGCGCCTTGGCATTCGATCCGGCAATTTTGATACTGGACGAAGCAACGGCAAGCATCGATACGGAAACAGAGGCTATTATCCAAAAAGGCATGGAAGTGTTGAAAAAAGGAAGAACAACTTTCATCATCGCGCACCGTTTGTCCACCATCAAGAATGCCGACCAGATCCTCGTATTGGATAAAGGACGGATAGTGGAACAGGGGACACATGAAGAATTAATGGAGCAAAAAGGAAAATACTATCAGATGTATGAACTGCAGGCAGGACCTCAAAAGGGGATGGCAGGATAGTCATGAAGGATAAAAAACGCTTACTAAATTCAAATTAGCATTAAAGAAGAGGTGCAATTCGCACCTCTTTTATTTTTACATTTAGCGAATGAATTACCCTTAAAATGCTAGGTCTTTGTAAATAAATTCTCGATATTTCACAAACTCATTCTTTTTATAAAAGTTCTTTGCAATTTCGTTATTGAGCCAATAGTCTAATTCAATCTTGTTAATACCGTTTGCTTTCGCAATTTCTGTGATTTCTTCCATCAACTTGGAACCGTATCCCTTATTCCTTTGGTTTTCTGAAATGCTTATTTGATGCACAAATACAGATCTATAAGGTTTTTTAAAGGCGTTATCCGGGTAATTCCTAATTTCAATCCAAGCATACCCTAAAGGTAAGTCACCGTCCTCCAACAGAAGGAAAGTGAATTCTTCTTTATCAATATTTTTTTGAAAGAAAGTCTTAATTTCCTCAAAATTGTATTCTTTGAAATACTCAGGATATAAATTTACGTGTAGATCGTGAACGGCTTTATTCAATTTCGCAACTAATTCATAATCATTTGTTTGACGAATATGCATTTCTTTTTCTCCTATCCTCATGTCCGATGCCACCATATTGGCGCCTCCGGATTCGTTCCCCTATTTTGAAGTAACAGCCTGTTTATCTGCGCTTTTCCTAAGGGCTAAATCAAAGTCCTTTATTAGATCATTAGGGTTTTCGAGACCGACGGACAGGCGCAGCAAACTGTTCGTGATGCCACGTTTTTCCCTTTCAGCTGCAGGCATGGCCGCATGGGACATCTTGGCCGGGTAAGATAAAATCGATTCCACTGCCCCAAGGCTTACGGCAAACACGGGGAGCTCGACATGGTTCACGAACGTGCGGAAGGTTTCTTCGCTTTCCAATTCGAATGATAAAACAGCTCCCGCTCCCTTTGCTTGATTTTCCTGGATGCCGCGTTGTGGGTGGTCGGCAAGACCTGGGTAATAGACCTTTGTCACTAACTGATGCTGTTTTAAGTATTCCGCAATCTTCTCGGCACCTTTTTGGGAGTGTTCCATCCGAACGGATAAGGTTTTCAGGCCTCTCATCACAAGCCAGGCATCCTGGACGCCAAGCACCGCTCCGAAAGAGTTTTGGAGGGACCCAAGTCTATCGGCAAGTTCCGGATCTTTTACGACGGCAAGCCCTGCTACGACATCACTATGTCCGGACAAGAATTTCGTCGCACTATGCAGGACCACATCTGCTCCGAGGTTTAGCGGTTTTTGCAGGGCGGGCGTCAAGAACGTATTGTCAACAAAGCTCAAAGCACCTATGCTTTTGGCAATATCACATACGGCTTTAATGTCGGTCACCTTAAGCAAAGGATTGGAAGGAGTTTCGATATAAATGGCTCTCGTATTGGGCTGGATGGCGGCTTTTACACTTTCAAGATCCGTCATATCCACGAAAGTATGCTCGATGTTGAAGCGGGTTAACACGCTTGTTACCATTCGGAATGTACCACCATACACATCTTCGGAGATGACGATATGGTCACCGGCAGAAAGTAGGAGGAAGGCGGTTGAAATGGCAGCCATCCCGGATGAAAAGGCAAATCCACGGGTACCTTCTTCAAGTTCTGCAATGATATCTTCAAGTGCTTCGCGCGTGGGATTCCCGCTACGGCTGTAATCGTATTTTCCAAATTGATCAATATCATTCTGATGGAAAGTGGAAGCGTGCTGGATCGGAACGCTCACCCCGCCTGTTGTTGGATCGAATTTATGTTGGTTATGAAGTAATTTGGTTTCAAAGCTGAATTCAAGGTTGGTCATCGTAGTGCCTCCTTTTTGACTTGTGCGAATGCTTGTTGCAGATCTCCGATTAAATCTTCGCTGTCCTCGATGCCAACGGAGAAACGTAGTAGCCGATTACAAACACCATTTGCCGTTCTGACTTCAAGAGGCATATCTGCATGTGTCTGTGTCGCCGGATAGGTGATGAAGCTTTCAACACCGCCTAGGCTTTCTGCAAAGGAAATCAAGGAAAGTGATTGTAAAAATGGATTGACGGCTGCTTCGTCGTTGACCCGAAAGGAAATCATTCCACCACGGCCCGGATAGAGAACATCTGTTACACAATCATGCTCCGTTAAATAATCGACCATGATTTTGGCGTTCTTTTCGTGACGTTCCATTCTTAGTGCCAAGGTTTTCATCCCACGCATCAACAGCCAGGAATCGAACGGACTCAAGACTGCTCCCATTCCATTATGGTGGAAGGCAAGGGACTCACATAATTCCGCACCTTTTGCCACTATCAAACCGGCAAGTACATCATTATGGCCGCCAAGATATTTCGTTGCACTATGAATCACAATGTCGGCACCAAGTAGGATGGGCTGTTGAATGATTGGTGTGTAGAAAGTGTTGTCAACAATCAATAGTAAATTGTATTGTTTGGCAAGGGCGGAAACTGCGGCAATGTCCGTTTGCTGCATCAGAGGATTTGTGGGAGTTTCAATAAAGATGGCCTTTGTTTGAGGGGTGATCGCTTTTTCGATATCCTCTAAGCAACATGTATTGACATAATCGCAGTGTAATCCCCATTTTTTAAAACCATGTTCTAACAATCGATATGTACCGCCGTATAAATCCTCACTACTGATCCATGCATCTCCGGATTTGAATAAAGATAGGATGGAGGCAATCGCTGCCATTCCCGAGCTGCATGCAAAGCCTTGATCACCATGTTCAAGCTTGGCTATGGATTGCTCCAAAAGCTGACGGGTCGGGTTTCCTGTTCGTGTGTAATCAAAACCTGTTGATTGACCAATTCCTTCGTGGCGGAAAGCTGTCGAGAAGTAAACGGGCGGATTGACCGTTCCTGTCGCCGTTTCACTGCGGTTTCCAAGCTGAGCAAGATACGTTTCTGGTTTGTACATAATTTTCACTGCTCCTTTAAGTTAAATAAAATAAAAAAAGTCTTCTTTAAGAAGAAGACTTGGATAAGTAGACGAGTCATTCTTCTTATCTTCCAAGTTACATAAACTTGTGGAATTAGCACCTTTTCATTGGTTGGAAACAAATGAAGGTTGCTGAGGTGTCATAGGGCCATTCCCTCTACCTCTCTCGATAAGAGTTTAGATTATTCAATTTCTTTTGAATTTACTATATACACAGAATTATGTCAAGAACATTCATGATAAATGCATGAAATAGGGGGAGGTGACGTGGCAGGGATAGAAGATTACGATTTTAATGGAATGACCAGAGGTAGAGAAATGGATGCTGATTAAACACCGATTCCTCTGAAGAAAAAGCCCGGATTTGTTCTGTTTTTTTTGCTTTAAAATAATAAAGTTTGTACAATATAGAGGGGATTCATATAAAACGTCATTATTCATTGCATATACATAAACGTTTCTTAATGGATAGTGCGAACTTAGGGGGAGAACACATGGAATACAGAATCGAACGAGATACGATGGGTGAAGTGAAAGTTCCTGCTGATAAGTATTGGGGAGCACAAACAGAAAGAAGCCGCAACAACTTCAAAATAGGTTATGAAAAAATGCCAATTGAATTGGTTCATGCGTTTGCTTATGTAAAACAAGCGGCAGCTAAAGTGAACTTTGAACTGGGCGATCTTTCAGAAGTGAAAAAGAATGCCATCGTTAAGATTTGTGGTGAAATTCTAGAAGGAACACTTGATGAACATTTCCCACTGGTGGTCTGGCAAACTGGGAGCGGCACGCAAAGTAATATGAACGTGAATGAAGTGGTCGCTAACAAAGGGAACGAATGGTTGAAGGAAAACGGTGAAACTGAAATGCTTCACCCGAATGATGATGTGAACAAAGCACAAAGCTCTAATGATACATTCCCAACGGCTATGCATATCGCAGCTTATATGGAAGTGGCTGAAAAGTTAGTACCGGCCATCAAAGTGCTACGTGATACATTCGCAGCCAAAGAAAAAGAATTCTGGGACGTCGTGAAAATTGGCCGTACCCATCTTCAAGATGCAACACCACTAACTTTAGGTCAGGAAATTTCCGGTTGGAAAGCTATGCTTGATAAAGATTTAGCGATGATCGAAGAGAGCAGCCAAAAATTATTGAACTTGGCATTGGGCGGTACAGCTGTAGGTACTGGAATCAATACGAAAAAAGAATTCCCGGGACTTTCCGCTGAGCAAATCGCTGCTGATACAGGGCATTCTTTTGTCACATCGGATAATAAGTTCCATGCCTTAACCAGCCATAACGAAATCGTATATGCCCATGGTGCGCTAAAAGCATTAGCGGCAGACTTAATGAAAATCGCGAACGATGTTAGATGGCTGGCCAGTGGCCCAAGAAGCGGAATAGGTGAAATTGCGATTCCAGAAAACGAGCCAGGCAGCTCCATCATGCCAGGTAAAGTGAACCCGACACAATGCGAAGCAATGACGATGATCGCAACACAAGTTGTCGGTAACGATGCTACCATCGGTTTTGCAGCAAGCCAAGGTAACTTCGAATTGAATGTCTTCAAACCAGTTATCATTTACAACTTCCTGCAAACTGTTAAATTATTGACAGATGGCATTCATTCTTTCAATTATAACTGTGCGGTAGGAATTACGGCGAATGAAGATAAAATCAAAGAAAATGTTGAGCGTTCCCTTATGCTTGTAACAGCATTAAATCCGCATATCGGCTATGAAAAAGCGGCAAAAATCGCAAAAACTGCATTTAAGGATAACTCGACTTTAAAAGAAGCAGCGTTGAAACTTGAATTCCTAACGGAAGATGAATTCAAAGCATGGGTGGATCCTGCTAACATGGTCAATAAATAAGAGAATTATTCGCCCTTCCTTGCATTTGGAAGGGCGTTTTAATGTGTTAGAATGAAAGAAGATACCAATACTTAGAATAGATATAGAACAGGAGGAAATGCCATGTCTTTATGCCCGCTATGCAATGGTCTCAGAAAAATACATGTGGAATGTCCAAAATGTAGCAGTGACCTTGAAGATAAAGGAAAATACATGGATTATGCCGATGAGTACAGTGCTTATATGGATAGTGACACACTGAAGCAAAACGACGGTTTCCCACAATCCCTTCAAAAGGGTCAATGTCCGCATATCATGAAGTGTCCAAAATGTGGACATGATGAAGTAATCCTTGTTCAGGAATAAGATTCAGATAGTAGAATAAACGTTAAGAGAGACTCATTCATAAAAACCCTTTTTATGAGTGAGTCTCTTTGTTTTTTTGTTAAATGGAATAAATATAGTAAAAAGAGAGGTAGTGACCGGTTGTCCCACCATATAGTGGTTACAGGTCATCATACATGGAGAACGGGGGTGGCATCTTTGGCCATACTTTTATTGATAATGATTTACTTGGCTTTCATAAGCCTGGGGCTTCCAGATTCCTTATTGGGGGCGGCCTGGCCAGTCATGCAGACCGATTTTGCACAGCCTTTGGAGACTGCCGGATTACTTTATATGATCATTGCTGCGGGAACCATACTCTCAAGTTTAGCCAGCGGTTGGCTAAATGAAAAACTGGGGACGGGGAAGGTCACATGTATCAGTGTTGCTTTGACGGCGTTGGCTCTGCTGGGCATTGGCTATTCAACCTCTCTAGCCTGGCTTATTATCTGTGCAATACCATTGGGGCTGGGTGCAGGAGCTATCGATGCCTCATTGAATAATTATGTAGCGTTGCATTATAAAGCCCATCATATGCATTGGTTACATTGTTTTTGGGGAGTCGGGGCAAGCATAGGCCCCATCATGATGTCTTATTATATGGTAAATCAAGGCACGTGGAGAGCTGGGTATGTGACCATTGCTTATATACAATTCAGCTTAGCGTTTTTATTAGTATTGGCTCTTCCGTTATGGGCTATCGTTTCCCAAAAAACAAAAACCGAAGAAGAGCACAAAGTGAATCCGGATGATCCTAAACTAGATTACGAGGTGAAGCCGCTTAAGATAAAAGGGGTCAAGTATGCATTGTTCACGTTCTTTTTCTATTGCGGCGTGGAATCCACACTAGGGTTGTGGGGGAGCAGCTATCTAGTGAATAGCAAGGGATTGTCTGCAGCTATGGCTGCTCAAGGGGTATCTTTTTTCTATACAGGTATTATGATAGGTCGACTAATTACAGGGTTCATTCTCTTGAAGGTAAGCGACCATCAGCTGCTGATTCGAATAGGACAGATTACGGCACTTATTGGGGCTATGCTCCTTATCCTGCCCTTGCCGGTCATGATGTCACTCGTCGGCTTTACGATAGTTGGACTAGGCTTAGCCCCTATTTATCCATGCATGATTCACGAGACCCCTGTCAGATTCGGTAAAACACATTCACAATCCATCATCGGCTATCAAATGGCCGTAGCTTATACAGGCACTACTTTTTTACCTCCCATGCTCGGCCTGATTGCCTCTTACACATCTATTGCCATATTTCCTTACTTTGCTTTGGCTTATGTGATTGCGATGTTGATTGGCTCTGAAAAATTGAATGAAATGATGAGGACCCGGATCAGAGAATAAAGACCGACCCTTCATTCCGTTAATTTGTTTGCGTTCACTTTCCTCAACATATTACAGGAGAATGTGGACGTGAATAGGGCACCCAATACCATATTGATAATGCTGTTAACTAAGTGTGCTCGGTCCATGGTAATTAAACTTCATTTATTCCAATGTTTCCTATATTGTATTGTCGTCTCTATAACAAATTGTCCTATGTAAATAAAAAACGAGTAGCTATTCAGTGATCCGAGTTCATTCCTAGGACTATATAACGAATATATACCTCCCAAGGTACCGTTTATTTGTATTACTTATAAGCGTATAATTATTTTTTATTGAGTTGTAAATATTTTATTTTTTTTCAAGTATTATCTAAAAGGAAACGTCTCTATTAATAAACGTGAATCAGCCACATTGTTAAGTCTTAAATTAATTTGTGGTAGGCAGGGATAAGAACTAGGAGGTTAGGAGAAAGTGAGTGAAGATTTTAAAAGGAAATTGGAAGCATATAATAAGGGTAAACTATCAGGTCCCGAAAAAGTGGAAGTCGAAAAAGAACTTGATAAAATGGAAAAAGAAACTGAAATGGAAGAAAATAAGGGTTTCAATAAAATGGATAAAAAACAAAAAAAGATCTTGAAGCGCAGCAAATGGAAAGCCAGAGTGCAAACGGTTTGTGTTGTTCTGGGATTATTTCTTGTTTTTTCTATTGTTACTACCATTCTGACGGGTGTTTACTACTCATGGGGAAAGCCAGACCGTGTAGATGTGTTCAGTAACGTGATTGACAACACGCTGACTGTAACCGACCCTTATGGAGAAATTGGTGGAACGAGTTCTAATACAAATGCGTATTTCGGCATGGAAGCAACAAGGGATTTAAACAAATTAGTCGGTAATGAAACGATAAAAGTCGGGGAAATTAAAACGGATTTTCTATTCTCCATGATGAGTTATCCAGAACGTGAAGACTTTGGGAAAGTCTCGGAGACTACACCGGGATTTACCTACCCTGGAGTTGGAGAGCGGGGGATGTCAGATTGGGATAAGTTAGAAAAGCTACCTGAAGGGACGGTGGTATCCGCCTATTTATCTTTTTCTGAGTTAGCCGAAACGGGTGATGTTCTAAAGAGATTCGAAGGGAAAGATATGGAGTTAGTTTGGTTGGCCGTTGATACTGGTTTTGAAGCGAAGGATGAAAATCCTGAAGGTGTTATCTTTGAACCTATTGGTTTTCCAAGCTATCCAATTTGGCACGATGATGATATGATTCTAGATTCCAAAGAAGAAGAAAAGGGACTATTCGGTACTCGAACAGTATCAGAAAGCCATTCATCTCCTGACTACGATGAAGGCGATCAAGAAATTATACACAAGCAATTTTTGAAAACTCTATATTTCCTAAAAAAACATGAAGAGAAAGCAAACAAGTTCTACTTTGGAAACTTAAACCTCTCAAAACGAATTGATTATCTTGAACATAATGGCTTCAAGCATTATGGTGTTGTCCTTACGGGGCCTACAAAAGAAGTGTTGAAGTTGAAAAAAGAAACATGGAGTAAATCGATAGAAGTGGATGAGGTAAGTTTTTGGAGTTGGAATGAGTGATGGTATCCGCATTTAGGCACTATGTCCATAGCTTGAAAAGACCTTACTTCGATAAAATTTAGTGTCTAGGAAAGAAAGAAAAAAAGGATTTGCATTTTCTATACTATGTTCAAAATGTGAGAGTTTCAGTTAACTTTATGGGATAACAGATATAAAAGTATTGGTTATGTTAATGGAACGGTCTAAACAAATCGAATTGAAAATTAATACAAATACCATAAAGAAACAGATTATTAAAGTGGTAGTGCAAAATAAGAGTTAGTTTAGAATAAGATAAGTCTTTTTTTTAATATATTTAAGATTTTCTTAAGGTTTTCTTTCATTTTTCTTTAATGTTGTTTTCTATAATGAGTTACAGAAGACAAACAACTAGGAGAAATGACTATGAAGAAAAAGTTATTTTTGATTTTGATTATATTAGTATTAGGGATGGTGGGGCATAGTAGAGTTGGTGATATTATTCCATTGCATGAATGGATGGTTAATAATGATGCTTTTACGAAAAACGAAAATTATACTATTCAGGACATACAGTTAACAGGAAAAGTTGCTCTTTTAATAGATGAACGTAATAACACAGTGTTATATGAGAAAAGAGCTAATAAGCGTATTTACCCAGCTAGTACAACGAAAATTTTAACAGCTTTATTGGCTTTAAAGTACGGAGATATGGATGAACGTGTAACAGTGGGAACGGAAATTGAGCCGCAGGAGACGGGAGAGAGTACGGCATATTTAGTCCTAGGCGATACGTACACGATTCGTGATTTATTAGCAGGCTTAATGTTACCATCTGGAAATGATGCAGCTAGAGCAATCGCTGTATATATCGGCAAAATTATAGCGAATGATGAAAGGCTAAGTAATGTACAAGCTACAACCGTATTTGTGGATGAAATGAATACATATGCAAAAAAACTAGGAGCAGAGAATTCAAATTTCATCAATTCCAATGGACTTCATGAACCCGGACATTATACGACCGCCTATGATATGGCGATGATTACACTGGCTGCCATTAAAGAAAAAGAATTTATGCAAGTGGTCTCACAATCTATTTACCAAAATGAACATTCTACCTTTAAAAACACAAATCAATTATTAGATCCAAACAGTAACTATTATTTTGAAGGTGTAGATGGTATAAAAACAGGCTTTACAGATGAGGCAGGTCGGTGCTTAGTTTCATCTATACCACTGGGTGGTCGTCATTTGATAGCGTTTATATACGATTCGACAGAAGAAGAAGTGTTTAATGATGCTACTGCATTGTTAAATGCAGGTATCAATCATAACAACTAATTAGTTTATAATATAAATATATTATTATTCTATTTTCGATGAAGATTACTGAAAAGAGGAAAAGATATTGAAACGAATTCTTATAGTAGATGACGATAGGGAAATTGTAAATTTGATTTCAATTTATTTAAAAAATGAAGGCTTTTCAATTTATAGCGCAATAAATGGGGTAGATGCACTTGAAATAATGGAGAAAGAACAGGTAGATTTGTTGATTCTCGACATAATGATGCCTGTAATGGATGGAATGGAAGTCTGTAGACGTTTGCGCGAACAAAATAGTTTAGTTCCCATCTTAATGTTGACTGCGAAATCTGAAGATCTAGATAAAATAAGTGGTTTGATGAATGGGGCAGATGATTATTTGACAAAACCTTTTAATCCTTTGGAGGTAATTGCGAGAGTAAAGACCATTTTAAGAAGAGTTAATCAATATATTAACCAGTCAAAGAAAGATGTGATATATATTGACAATTTAGAGATTGATCAGCAATCACATACGGTCAAAGTAGCGGGTAAAGATATTTTTTTTACAGCCAAAGAGTTTAGCATATTGTCTATACTTGCATCTAACCCTGGGCGAATTTATAGTGCCGAAGAATTATATCAGAATGTTTGGAAGGATTCTTATGTAAATGGTAATAATACAATTATGGTGCATATAAGTAAACTACGCGTTAAATTGGAGAAAGAGCTTGGTTACAAAGTTATTAAAACAATTTGGGGAGTAGGATACAAAATTGAATAATAAATGGACAAACTCGCTTCATATTAGAGTAATCTTTGTTTTTGTTAATAGTCTTTTATTATCAATAATAACAAGTGCTGCAATATCAGCTATGTTGTATAACGTATACAAAAATTCATATGCGACTGATTGGATTGCAATTACAATGCACAAATATTATTACAGCTATGGACTATCCTCTTTTATATTTCCTCTTGTTATATTTTTTCATTTTGTGTATTTTATATGGCTATTTAGAAAGTGGAGTACTTATTTTACAAAGGTAGAGAGTGTAACAAAGGCATTATCAGAAGGTCGTTTTGAAGTGGAAATCCCAAAACAATCAAAAAAAATACCTGTTTCTGTTTTTGAGAATCTAGAATTAATGAAAGAACAATTAGATTATTTGATTAAAAAAGAAAAAAAAATAAATCGTTTAAAAAACGAGTTAATTACAAATGTGTCGCATGATTTAAGGACCCCTTTAACATCAATGATTGGTTATTTACAGCTTATTGAAGATAATCATTATAAGGATGAGGTAGAGTTAATGTATTACGTTGACATTGCTCTTGAAAAATCTCTTCGACTGAATCGAATGGTTAATGATTTGTTCGAATATACAAAATTACAAAATGATGAATTAGTCTTGAACAAGATTAATCTTAATCTGAATGAGCTCATGAGACAGCTCGTTTCGCAATTCTTACCTGATACAGATAAGAAAGGTGTTTGTATGAAATTTGAAGAAAAATATCCGAAGGTCAATATTAATGCTGACCCAGATAAAATAATGAGGGTTTTTGAGAATATTCTTTCTAATGCACTTAAATATGGTAGTGAAGATAAAGATATAAAGGTTATTATCAATCAAGAAGAGTACGTAGCAACGGTGGAAATTGAGAATGGAGGAAACCCCATCCCCCAAGAAGCTATACCTCTTTTATTCAATCGTTTATATCGAGTAGAATCTTCCCGTTCTTTTGAAACTGGAGGAACAGGTTTAGGTCTAGCCATTGCTAAAGGGATTGTTGATTCGCATAATGGTTCAATTGAAGTGTCCAGTAATGAGCAAAAAACAAGCTTTAAAGTTATATTGCCTCTGTAAAAAGAAACGAGTTTATATATCTGTTTGTTTAATATGTTAGGTGTGTATAAATACTGACTAACGGACTAATTGAAATATAAACATTTATACACTACATGTGTAAAGAGAGCTCAAAACGATTATGAAAATATTAGAACGACAGCAAATGATGATTAATCTTCCTTATGAATCAGATGAAGAACCAATTTAATTTCCGAATGATAGCAAAGGAAATGCCATGCACATTTATGGTTTTTGACATTCTTCAACTGGTTGATAACTCTTTATTGAACATGCCACTTATCGAGCGGAAGTGCCTATTTGAATATTAATGATGCTAACTATCTAAACAAAATGAGGTTTATTGTATAGATTCAGAGTAAAGAAGGAAGTTTTCATTGGTAGTTTCTTAAATCATGATCGGGATTATCTTATATGTGAGAGTTTTTGATTTTGTAAAAGAACCGAATACTATATTAATCATTCAATTCAACTAGACATAGGAAAGAGGTTCAAACACATTTTCTTAAAATCAGTATTTTAATTTTAAAAGGTTGCACACATTCTGGAAAACACAGTAGTTGAATTAAATGTTAAATGTTTGAATTAGACATAGTTCATCATCGATTAGGTCTTGTCTTTCATGGACTTCCACATTTAACCTATTATATACTTTTTTCCAAAATGCAACTGCACGTTTATTTTCCACAACCTGCATTACAAAATATTCCCCTGGTTTCTCTTCAAATATTTTTGCCGCGGCCTGCACAGCCAACCCACTACCTTTATACTTGTTGAGTATAAAAAAGTCATTTATACCATAATCATAGCTTTTTGTTAAAAATGGGCGTTCTAATAGTAATGTAAAACCGATAATTTCATCATCCAACTTTATAAAGTAAGGCGATAATCCATCTACGTCCCAAAATTCATTCAATTCATCATAATGAAAAAGACCATCTTCTCCAATATCTAAGTTCATAGTGAAATTTGAAAGATCGTGAAGATATAATGAGTAAAAGTTACGCAAAATAGATTTTTCTATTTTCAGAACTTCTTTAAGTTTAACGCTCATCGAATAATCCCCCTTAAAACTTTTTCGAATATGGATTTTAATCTTTGTTTTTAAAATAAGAATATATCAATACAATTTCTTCAAGAACTAACAAGCCTCCATTAGTCACTTAAATATCAGGTAATGGGTTACTGCCCAGAAGTCAGCTTTCATTCTGCTTCCTAGATATAATCCTGTTCATTAAGGTTCTTCTCTTTATTGGTACAACAAAAAAAGACCTGGTACGGCCTTTTCCTTTGTAACAGAGAATTGTAACGAATATGTATGTGGAAGCGCGCAATTTGAGAAATAAGTTGAGGGAAGCCTTGAACGATAAGGCTTCCTCCAATTAGTATGCAAATCAAAACGCAGTTACTTAAGCCATCTTCGTTTGTTGATTGCCTTCCAGTTCCTCTTCATCGAAAATACGCTGCTCGGACTCTTTATCGAAGAAATGGGCTTTATTCATATCGAGGGCCAGATCAATAGTATCACCAGCCTGTATGATATGTTTGGCATCCACACGGGCAACGAAGTCCTGTCCAGCAAATGTCGAATAGAGCATGATTTCCGCACCCATGAGTTCGGCTACATCGACTTGTGCCGTGAATGTAGTGGTGGGTGAAGATGAAATGAATGCTTCTTCGTTGTGGAAATCTTCAGGCCTGATGCCCAGAATGATGTCTTTACCGATATAGCCTTGATTCCGGAGCGTATTCATTTTTAATTGCGGCACTTCAAGTGTTTGCTCACCAATTTTGATGAAGCCATCCTGCAGTGTACCGGCAAAGAAATTCATGGCGGGTGAGCCGATAAATCCGCCCACGAAAACATTCACAGGTTTTTCATATACATCTTTGGGTGCACCGACCTGTTGAATGATGCCATCCTTCATGACAACAAGACGTGTGGCCATGGTCATCGCTTCTGTTTGGTCATGGGTGACATAAATGGTCGTCGTGTTGATTCGTTTATGCAGCTTAGCGATTTCAGCACGCATTTGTACCCGAAGTTTTGCGTCAAGGTTGGATAGAGGTTCATCCATCAAGAAGACTTTGGCATCCCGGACTATGGCTCGGCCAAGTGCAACACGCTGGCGCTGTCCACCAGAAAGGGCTTTTGGCTTCCGTTGTAAGAAGTCTTCAAGTCCAAGGATTTTCGCTGCTTCATGGACGCGTTGCTTGATTTCCTTTTTCGGCGTTTTCCGGAGTTTCAGCCCAAAGGCCATATTGTCATAGACGGTCATATGCGGGTATAAAGCGTAGTTCTGGAAAACCATCGCAATGTCCCGGTCTTTCGGTGGCACGTCATTGACCCGCTTACCATCTATATAGAGATCTCCTTGGGATATGTCCTCAAGGCCGGCAATCATCCTCAAAGTGGTCGATTTACCACAGCCAGAGGGTCCGACGAACACGATGAATTCTTTATCGGCCACACTAAGGTTGAAATCTTTTACAGCGGTTACCTTATTGTCATAAATCTTGAAGATATGATCCAATACTAGCTCTGCCATGAAATACTCCTCCTCTTAAACTCCTAAACTCGTAGTGATAATTTATAGTCTACTCTATTGAAAAAGAAAAAAATATGGGCACACTGCACAAATAGGGATAATTATCCTTTTTCTGAAATCATGATAAGCAGCAAGTAAGCCGCCAATGCATGCCGGAAATTTCGAACATCCAATCCAGTTTTATCGGCGAATTTATCAATCCGGTATTGCAGGCTGTTGCGGTGGATATATAGCTGTTTTGCTGCAGATGAAGCATTGGAATTAGATTCGATATACGTTTTAACGGTCTTGATCAGTTCCGGATCCTGCCGTGTCTTGCCAAGCAATTCATTGATGTACCAGGTTTTATCGGACTCGGTACAATCATTCATTAGAGCGAAGGGGATGATATCGGACAAATCCGACACCTTCAAGTCGGACAGATACATCAGAGCAAGTTTAAAACATTTCCTCTCCTGATTCAGGTGTTGATGAAGGTCGACATCCACAGGGTGAAAACGGCCGGCATAGATTCTGATCTTTACGTAAAAGTCACTCTCGAGCGTGGAAGAAATGGCGAGAAGTTCTTGGGTCGGTAAAAATTCATCTATGTCAGATTCAATTAAAATGCCCGCTGTTTCATTTTCCCAAATTAGAATCGAATCGGATGGAAGGAACGAGAGTATCGCTTCCTCGAAATGATCATGTGAAAAATCGGCGTGGGCCAGGTTGAAGTAGGTGAATCGAACATTCGCCCAGTTAGTTAAAGGCTGGGAGGCAATGGATCCAAATAAAAAATCATTCCAGGTGGTGTAAGTAGTCGAGGTGTTGGGTCTCTGGAGTGCTGGAGAATCAAAGAGTAACCTAAGCAAACGGATTTCATCGGCCGAAATTTCTGAGCGGGGAATCCCGAGTGTATCTCCGAATGAATCTTCAAACCAGAAATATTCCGTGATGTCTTGTGCATCTTTTTTATTGAAAAGGGAGTTCGGGAATCTATGTTTAAGCTTATTAAGCAATATGTTCACCTTCTTTCCATTCCATTATATCCAAAAAGGATAAAGGCGAAAAGAAAACGAGGGCGATGTTCAGTGATCTCATTTCAAAGTGGATTAGTAAAGGCCTGCACCACAACGGGGCAGGCCACATCCTATCTGTCTTATCTCATCCACTCAGGATTTACGAAATCTGGAAATTTTATTTCGACCACTTTCTTAAACTCGGTATCTTCTACCACTAATTGGATGTCTTTTGCAAATTGAGCGTCTATATTCTTTGAATTTACAGCAATTACATTTTGGTATGTATCTGACATGTCTTCTAAAACAAGAGCATTTTGAAGGTCCATTTTTGCCCCAATTGCAAAGTTACCAGGAATTGCCGATAGGTCGACGCTGTCCATCGCACGAGGTAAGTATGGCAAATCCATAGGTTGGAATATGATGTTTTTTGGATTTTTTGTTATATCCATTTCCGAAATGGTTAATGGGTCAGCCTCTGGATTCACTTCAATCAGCTCCTCATCTAACAAGAGATGAAGAGCACGGGCGAGGTTTGGCGGGTCAGCGGGAATGGCAAAGGTCGCCCCATCTGTAATGCTTGCTAAGGATTTGAATTCTTTCGAATAAATGCCCATGGGTGCTGTTGGAACGGTAATGATGTCAGAAAGTTCTAAAGCATGTTCTTGAGCGAAGTTGTCCATATCCACTTTGTGTTGAAAGAGATTGGCATCAATCGAGCCATCGGCAAGTGCTTTATTCGGTTGGATATAGTTACTGTATTCAACGATGTCCACTTTGTAGCCAAGGTCTTCGAGTCCCGGTTGAATGACTTCAATAGCCATGTCCGCATAGGGACCAGTCGTTGCCCCAATTTTCACTTCTTTTTTGCTTTCCGTTTTTTTAATTACAGGTTCGTCATTTCCGCAGGCTGACAGTCCGAGGGTTAATGCACATACGGCTAATATACGAGTGTTTTTTTTCATTAGAAATTCCTCCTGAATGTGTAGTAAGTCCATGTTGAATTGAAGGGATCCTATGGTTTATTGACTTAATGGGAAGTCCTGATCTTAATCTATTGATTGGATAATTTGTCTGATGATTGTCCTTACATATAAAAAACTGCCTCCGTCATTCAGTAAAAGGCAGCAAACTTAATACTCATCTTAATCCTTAAAACACTCTCTAGAGAAAAAAACAGCCCTGCCTGGTGGCAGTTCCCTGATCTCTTTAGTCACTAGTATATGGTATATTTATATTTTTTTAATATAATATATATTATTGGTAAAATACAGTAATGTCAATCACTTATGCCATATTAGAATAATTATGGAAATAACTTATATCAATAAAAATGGCAGTTCGTCTAGTTTGTCTTGTATGAAGGAATGCTTCTAGATTGTTATAAACGCTGTAGAGTTGTGCTTTTCTGAAATTTTACCGAAGTTGATGGTATTTACTTGTAAAAAGTATAAAGGGATAATACATTTATTGTAAGTTAATTAGAAGGAAAAGGATATTGGGCTATTGAAAGGGGTGGAAAGTCATGCTGAAAATGAAAACGATAAACGATGTGGTCTGTGTACAAGGAATACCGGAGGGAAGCAAATCGGGGATGAGCGTGAACATGTTTTTAACAGATGGCCTGCTAGTGGATACGGGTGCCCAAATTCTGTTGCAGGAACTGCTTCCATTCTTTGAATCCGCTGATTATGATTTAGTTGCGCTGACACATTACCATGAGGACCACACCGGAGGGGCGGCGTGGATACAGGAACATAGGAACGTTCCAATTTATATTCATCCGATGTCCCTTGATGTATGTGCCAAGGATGCTGAGTATCCTGATTATCGGAGAGTTTTTTGGGGGAACAGAGATGCCTTCCAGGCAGAACCTTTAGGTAGCGTAATCCATTCACGCACTCAAACATGGGAGCCAATCTTTACGCCAGGACATGCAAGGGACCATATGGTCTATCTGAACCATAGCAATGGGGTGTTGTTTTCGGGAGACCTGTATGTTACATCGAAGACGAAGCTCATATTGAGGGAAGAATCTGTCCCTATGATCATCGATTCCATCAGAAGGTTGCTTCAGTATGATTTTCATGAGGTCTTTTGTTGCCATGCGGGGTATGTACCGAATGGAAAGGAAATGTTCAAAAAGAAGCTCGATTATTTAGAAAATCTGAGTGGGGAAATATTACGTTTGTATGATCAAGGCTTAGAAATCCATGAAATTCAGCAAATCATATTGCCGAACCAATATCCACTTATCGAAATATCCGGACACGAATGGGACTCGGAGCATATTATCACGTCAATATTAAAGGAAAATGGATTGCTCTTTAGAGGGATTAACTAGAAAGGGTCTCAAGAACAATGACAATACATGAGCCTCATTGTATTCGAAGTGATAATTTGATACAGTTAAATGGAAAATAGTATACGCCTAGAAACGGGTGCAGATAGAATCATGTCTATCTGCTTAAAAGGGAAGACGGTTAAAATCCGGCGCTGTCCCGCAACTGTAAATGAGAGCGATTCGAGTAAGGCCACTGTCTTTAACGATGAAAGATGGGAAGGTTCGAAAAGCGATGATCATGAGCCAGGAGACCTGCCTGTTTTTAGCACAACATCAAGGACCTACGAGGATAGGGGGTGTTAAGTGCGAAAAATTAGCAAGAACATGCTTTCATTTTTTATAAAATGGAATGGGCATGGTCATCTTTGTTATGTTTCGTTTGCACTTTAACAACTTCTATTGGAGAAGTTGTTTTTTGTTTTGTATAAGTCCATATTCGGACAATTTCAGGAAGGTCCTGTTTAGCAGGATAGTTATCTATGGGGGGCATTTCATTGTTTGGAACAGTTGAGCATTTCACGGACCATCTAAAAGCGCAGATCATGCGTAATCTATCGGCAGAAAAAACGGTTTCTTTATTTGATTGCCATGCAAGACTGATTGAAGAAATTAAGGTGCAAGCAGAAAGCACAAACGATAAGAAAGCTTATGAAGCAAATCTTGAAAAAGCATATAACCAAGTTAATCTAGAATTGTTCGGACACCAAGAAAGCAAGTAAGAGCCACCCAGAAGGGAAGCTCCATATATTACTGTTTATTTATATTCGGTTTGGTCTCATCATAAAAGTCATGAGCTTGTTCGATGTTCAAGGTATCCGCAACTTCATATACATTTCCGCCCGCAAGTCCTTCATTGATATAACGATCGACATCGAGGAAAGCGGAGTCCTTGCCGTCATACTCGGTATCCTTCAAAAAGGTGATCTTTTCTTTATCCAAATGAAATCCCTCCTCGGCTTTTTTATAGTGTTGCCAAAGAGGGTTTTTTTATTCTGCATAGAAAAGTCATTCGTAGACGTGGTATACCATTAAATCATGGATCATGCTCGTAAGCTTTTCTTCATCTGGCTTTGCAGGCGGATTGGCAATCCACTCGATGGACCCGTCTTTATGATAGAGGGCTTGAACGGCTAGCTTATTGAAGTAAAAGGAAAGTTTCCATCCGGGTAAATTCTTGTGAAGTGGCTTCCATTGAAAGTGTGTAATCATATGTATAACCTCCATATAGCTGTTTCTCATTTCATTATAATGGAAAATGGCTAATGGAGGTTATTTTCTTATCTGATTAGGAAAAGTTAGTTCTATGAAAAGGTTTTTTAAATGCAAAAGGCGATTCTCTTCAATTTCTTCTTCGTCAAATTGCATCGGCTTCGAATTCACTTCATAAATGAAGAGAGTTCCGGAAGTATCTTCGCCGATATCGATGGAAAATTCCCCGAGAAAGCCGAACTTCCTGGAAAGGATGATTCCACATCTTTGAGCTATATCTGATAACTTCCGATTCAACTTTCTCGTTTGCAGGTGCTGATAAGGGAAAAGCTTCCCGCCCCTTGGTGTATGGGTCGTGATTTCCTGAGTCTGTGACATCCTCACACCCTTGCCGGTCACTTTATAGAATCCATTTTCATAGTGGACAAGAATCCGGTAATCATATCGGTGTCCATTCAGTTTTTTTGGAATAACAGCTCGTTGGGCAAGGTACCCCTTTTTCAGAAGGGATGCCTTATTTGTATGCCAAAAAGACGAGAAATCAGGGTATGATTCTATATGTTTCAGGCTAGAAAATTGAAGCGTACCATCCGTCTTCTCGAGAAGTGTGTAAATTCCCTTGCCTTGGCTTCCTTTGCATGGTTTTAAGTAAATATGTTTGTGGAAATGGAAAAAATCCGAAAGTTGCGCTGGTTTTGTTAAATCAATGGTTGACGGAAGATGGCGGGCTAAAGATCCATCTTCCGTCAATGCTTCGTACATCAAATATTTATCCAGGAAACAGGGATTGAATAAATGGATATGTTGTTCTTTAAAAAAGGAGATGAGTTGTTGAAAGCGTGATGACGCTTCAAATCCCCTTTTAGGAATGCGATTATAAACGATATCTGGCAGCGGAACCGTCACTGCATTCCACGAGCGGGTTTCCGAAGAAAAAATGAAGCCATTCATGGGTTGGGATAGCAGGGACTCGCTCGTGAACACATATGCCAATATCCCATGATCCAATAAATAGAGTGATAAGTTTTGAAAAAGCGTCAAATTCCCCCCAATACCTAATTCCTTTTTATGATCATGGGAAGTCAATATTCCGACGACGAGCACCCGGTTGCCCGGGAACAATCTAATCGGAACGAGCGTCTGATCTTGATGATCTTCCTTAAAAGGAATTTCCCCATTTGCCGCTCCGGCATAAAGCTGGACATTTTCTTGGTTATGGTTCCATTGTTCAGAGGGTACATCGTAAAAGATATTCATTTCTGTACACCGATAGATTGTGTAATTGTTTGTTCAGTGAGATAAATCGCATAATCGAGACTCAGCTTCCTCGTTAAAAGTTCAAATTCCTTTAGCTTCGGGTGGGAGAAGATAGAACGGCCAGGCTTTGAATTGGCTTCAAACATCCATACTTGCCCTTTTTTATCCAAACCGAGGTCAAACCCGATTTCCCCGATGATGCCATCTAGATGTCCTTCGATACTTTCACTTAATATCAAGGCAGCATCTGATAACTTTTCCTCGACTTTTTTTGCTTCCTCGTCATCTCCATAAAGTTCGGCGACCGTTTTGATGACTCCGCCGCTTTTAATATGGGTCGTCACGCTACCGGCCCCGGAAATTTTTGCGGCGATGGCCGTAACTTGCCAAACGCCATTGCTATCCTTGTTCGTGTGGACCCTGAAATCCACTGGACGGTTAGAAGATTTAATTAACGGGATGCCTTGCTGGACAATCAGGTTTTCAAGTGGCCGATTATGAAAGACATGTTTAAGGATGGCTTCGAGTGTAGAGAATTTTTGTAGTTTATTTTCCTGTGCCTCGTTTTTATATCGGCAATAATAGACGTCTTCATGTTTATCGTAAAGAATTTGATGAATGCCTAAGCCAAGGCTGCCATGAATGGGTTTAATATAGACTTGACGATAATGCGAGAGTAGCGTCTCGACGACAGATAATGATTGAAAGGGATAAGTTTCAGGCAGGAAAGGCAAGGCCCGATCATCCGCATTCAACCGTTCATACACATCCCATTTATTGAAGAAGCCGGGATTGTACCATGGAATCTTATATTCCTTTTGGAACTTTTGTTTCACTGCCTTAGGACCGTCCCGGTTTTCCGTCAACCGGTTCGGTAGCCGGTCATATACGACATTGGGGAAAGGGAATTCATTGATCTGCCAATTCTCTTTTTCGTATACATATCCTTTAATCGTTTCTTGGTCCCAATTGATGACATTTTCACCGAAAATAAAGGGGATACAGCCGGTGGTCTGACTTAGAGAAAGCAGTTTGGAAAAAAAGCTCGAGCGTTCGCCGAGTGGCTTGTTGGAAATACCGGTGAAGCCCGATGAAAAGATGCCGATGAGCGGTCCGATGTGGAGGCTCTTGCCGTATATAAATAGATGAAGGGGGGTATCGAGCTCATTGAACATCAATGAATCTGCAAGCTTACTTGACAGCACGATCGATTGGTTGGTCGCTGGGTTCGGCTTTACGGTGGCAGGGCATGAATGCTGACCAAAATAGATTAATTCGATATCCTCCAACTTCCCAAGTTCAGAGGGATAATAAAGGACCTGACCTGGAATGTTGGATATCTCTGCAGGATAAGTCTTTCTCACCATTTATTCACCTGCTTTCAAAAGATGTTCGGCTAGATATTTGCTATATCTGAATGGAGCTTGATAGATTTCTTTCATGGACTTTGGTTGAAGAGTTTGCACAATCTTCCTACCGGGCTTGGAGTTGATATCCAAAATCCAAATTTGCCCTTTCTTATCGATTCCAAGGTCCACTCCAAGTTCAAATAGCCTGTGAAAAGCTGCTTCGGTTTCCACCGGGAGAGTCCGAAGGATATGCTGGATCGTTTGTTCGACGATAATAGGAATTGCCTCAGGGCTTTTTTTGGCGAAAGACTCAAGCGTGAGGGCTTCCCCGCCAGTGGTCAGGTTGGAAGTAATATGGTCTGGTTTTCCAAGACGAACTCCGCGTCCCCGTTCCAACCACTGGTTCTTTTCATTTTTTTGAAGCAGGATCCGTAAATCAAAAGGTTCATTTTTCTGGGTACTCAATTCTAAATAAGGCTGGCACAAGTAACTATAGCGGGTTAATAGATGTTGCAACCATTTATTCAGTTGTGATGTAGATTCGAATTGGCGGTCATATTTCATCCCTTTTTTGGTCATGGAAACAGTGGTGCCTTCCTTTGTTTTTGTCAGAAGGTAAATGCCAAGACCGCCTGATCCAAACTCGGGCTTAATGATGATCTTTTCCAAGCGTTCCAAGTGGTCGATGATTTCATCGGATGTCGTCACCCGTACCGTTTCTGGGAAAAAAGCCTGAAGCAGGGGATGGGTTTTCAATGTTTGATAAACGTCCCATTTACCAGGAAGGCCCAACCCAATGAAGTTCGAGTTTTCTTTTAACCAATTAATTTTCTCGCGTATGTCATTGTGTTCACGTGATAAACCGTGGAAACAGCGGTCATATATAAAATCAGGAAGATCGAATGAGGCCGAACGCCAGATTTCTTTCTCTCCATCAAAACGTTCTCCCTTGATTTTCTTCAATTCAACGTCAACGTTCTCTGGCACGAACTTACAAACATTCATATCGAGTGATTTAGCCGATTTGGCCAGTTCAGTAAAATATTGATGTTCTTGTGTATCTTTCGTGGACATTAGCCCTATCAGCACGTTCCAGCAACTCCTTTTATCGATGGTCTTCACTCACTAAGCGCAAGCATGAATTCTATAATGGACTTTACAGATGGACGAAATGTTTCATAGTTTCCTTGGAATTTTTTCGAAGGCTTCGAATTCACCTCAATAATCCAAGGATGTTTATCCATATCAAGCGCCAGGTCGATTCCCAGTTCCCCAAATAATTCCGGATGGTTGTCATCCAGTGCAAATGCTGTCTTTTTAGCTAATCGAATTAGGCTCTGATATAAACGCCCGGCCTCTTGGTGATCGAATATTTCCTTTAAAAAGTCCGATCCGTTCTTCATGACCCCTCCCTGGGCGAGGTTGGAAACAATATTCCCGGGATCCCCAATCCGTGCAACCATGGAGGTGACTTTCCATTGATGCTCCTTGTTTTTATGAAGCAGGATGCGGAAATCTACTATTTTCTGATCGATTTCGAACAAGGATATTCCCTTTTGAAGAATGTAGGCTTGATTTCTACAGAACTTTTTCATGTCTACGAATAATTTTTCTTTGGTTTCTATAGTATGGATAGCGTGAGTTGTTCCTGCATGTTCAATTATCCACCGTCCCGATGACTCGGTCAGTTTGCAGATATTCTTCCCTTGGCTGCCTGTAGAGGGCTTTAAGTAGCTTACTGGATGCTGGTCTAAAAATGTCATGAATGATTCCTGCTCATTAAAAAGTTCGGTATCCGGTAAATGTGGGAGCAGGCTATATTCCGAAAGCAGGAGTTCATGCACGTCATGTTTTGAAAGGAAACGACCGTTGAACATGGGGATGGCCAGGGATTTCAACTCTGTCAGGAAATTTTCGAATGCGGGTTTCCCTTCCAATTTTCTAGAGTGAATCCGATTGTAAAATACATCGGGAATGGGAAGCGGATGGGGCTCCCAGCCATTTCTCCTTGGCCAATATCCTGTAAGGGTCCCTTCTGACAAAGGTTGTGGTTTTGCCAAAAAGAACGGGAAACCTTTCTGATGACAATAGGTTGCCATCTCCTGATAGAAATTCTCCATTTCACCAAATGTACCAGTCTGCTGAGGGATCTGGTTGATGAGGACAGCAAGGAAAGGTCCAATCTGTATCGTTCTCTCCCCCGTATCAAAGGAAACCGAAACCGGGTCTGAAAAAGAAGGCAGAGATAAAAAATGATTCATATCATGCGAAATCTTTATGGTTGAATCACGTGAGGAGAATGGTTGGACAAGTACTGGTACAGAACGTCGTCCGGCAATAAGTGTAAGTGGTTCTCCATATTGAAGGCCCCATTCCTGAAATAGTACTTCTTCGACAAACAACAGTGCTTTCTTTCTTGTAGCAGCGGAGTTTACCTTAATAAAAACTTGTTGAAATTTCAAGGTCATAATAATTCCCCGTTTGCACTAAGTTTGATATCCTTTTATAATTAAATGATGGGCAAAAGTGGATATCACATTCTATGTTTTTTTAATTGGAACGTGTCATTTCGCCCTTATTTCAAGCAATAAAAGGAGAAATCATCATGGATGAGTTTTGGGTAAAGATACTGTTTATGGTCGTTGTGGGTGCAGTGATTGGAGGGTTTACCAATTTATTGGCAATCCGGATGTTGTTCAGACCCTACAAGCCCATTTTTATTTTTGGAAAGCAGGTGCCTTTGACACCTGGTCTAATTCCAAAGCGGCAAGATGAGCTAGCAAAGCAATTAGGAAAATTGGTTGTCGACCATTTAATCACGCCAGAGAGCATCCAAAGTAAGGTCATCAATGATGCCTCTATAAAGAATATGAAGATTTTCGTTCAGTCAGAAGTAAAGAAGGCTTTGTCCACTGAAAAAAGTACGGCGCAACTATTGGACCAATTGGGGATGAAGAATTCGTCCTTAACGATGGAACAGCGGTTACAGACGTTTGTCCTTGGCAAATACGAAACGTGGCTGCTTGAAAATCGTAAAAAGAGCTTACAGGAGATCATCCCTTTGAACATTCAGCAAAAAGCTTTGAAATCGATACCTGATATTTCGCAATATATCGTGACAAAGGGGAAAGAGTATTTTAACAGTACAGAAGGCAAGGGACGACTTGAAGAAATGCTTGATGATTTTTTCAAGGAACGAGGAAAAATGATCAACCTGATTCAGATGTTTATCGGAAATGAAAAGTTGATTGATAAGATTCAGCCAGAAATCATTAAATTCTTTGACCAGTCGCGGACCGTCGACTTATTGTCGGTCATCATGGAGAAAGAGTTAAGGAACCTAGAAAAATGGGACATTGATAAAGTAGAATCATTAATTGGAAAAGAAACGATAGGTACGTTGATTAAAGAAAAAACAGGCGAATGGATTCCTGTTGCTTCTATCATGGAAAAGCCGGTACGTGAATTGACGGCGAATTTTGCCGATACCATTGTGAACAAAGGCGTTCCGATCTTTGTTGAAAAAGCCGCTGATTATTTAATCGTCCATTTCCAGCCCCTTTTTCAAAAGCTGCACTTGGATGATATTGTGGAAGAGCAGGTGTCTTCATTCTCTGTGTCACGATTGGAAGAAATGGTTGTTTCCATCACTAAGAAGGAATTATCGATGATCACATACCTGGGTGCCTTGCTTGGTGGAATCATTGGTTTATTCCAAGGTTTTGTGACCGTTTTATTAGGATGACGTGTAATTAGCAAAGGGATTTGTTATAGTGGAAAAGGTGTAGGAATACAATGATTACCGGGAGGGGAAAAATTTATGAGTAACGTTTATGATGCAGCATATGAAATGGAAAAGGCAATTCGGTCTAGCAGTGAATATGCGGACTTGCAACGTCTATATGATTTAGTCAATTCAGATCCAGCTACGAAAGGAATGTTCGAAAACTTCCGTAACCTGCAAATGACATTGCAACAAAAACAAATGACCGGGCAGGAAATCGCTCCGGAAGAAGTGGAGCAAGCCCAAAAAACTGTGCAGCTTGTTCAACAAAACCCAACCATTTCTCAATTGATGGAAGCGGAACAACGGATGAGCATGGTCATTGCTGACCTTAACAAAATCATCATGAAACCGTTAGAAGATTTATACGGTCCAGCTGAACAACAATAATAACAGTTATAACTCCTTTGCCTATGGCGAGGAGTTTTTTTTGATTAGAAAGATGAACCGAGTGTAAACGAAGACAATCTGATCAAGTTCTACTCTTTAAATTTTTGTCATAAATTTAAACGAGGACACTATAGATGGGGGAGATCAGCATGGTATATCGTTTATTAGCGGTTAACATTGAGGGTACATTGCTTCAGTCCAATGGCCGTTTAAATAAATCGACTAAAGAGGCCATAGAATATGTGCACCATAAGGGTGTCCATGTTGCGCTTGTAACGTCAAAGAATTATCATTCAGCCAAAAAAGTGGCCAAAGCCCTAAAAATAAATCCCATGATCGTTGCCCAACAGGGGGCTTTTGTCGGAGCATCAATCGAAAAGCCCATCATGGTAAAAAGAATGTCTGAAGAACTGACTGTGGAGCTGGTGCAAATGCTTGAAAAGACCAATTCACAAATCATGCTCCATCATGAAAAGTACTCACTCGGCAATCGAGTTAATCTCCCGGAAAACTTACTCGGTAAATCGGTCATGTATATGAATGATCAAAATGTTTACGCCCAAAACTTCGTGGATGACATAAGTGAAGAACTTATGGATCACCCTATGGCCCCAACAAAGATTGATATCATATTTACGGAACAGGCCGATCAAGTAGAAATGCACAAGCTGATAAAAGATATGTTTCCGGAAGTGGAAGTGTTCATGCACCCCGGACATAGGTTAACGATTGTCCCTAAGGGTGTCTCAAAATGGAGTGGCGTTTTATATTTAGCCGATCATCTAGGGGTGAAACGAACTGAAATCGTATCGATTGGAGACGGATTGGATGATATAGAGATGATTGCGGGGGCGGGTTTAGGTGTAGCAATGGGAAATGCCGACCCTGAAGTCAAGAAAGCGGCTAAGTGGGTGACTCGCTCCAACGATGATGACGGAATTGCCTATATGCTAAGAGAGTTCTTCCGTAAGCAACATCCGATTGATTTCTTGCAGAAGATGAATATGCTCAAATAGTATGTTGCGGGGCTGTCCCAAAAGTCAGGAAAATGACTTTTGAGGGCAGCCCTTTTTCTATTGAAAAAAGCATACAAAAAAACCGTCTTTTCTTGTAAAATGA